>CAYNQM010000026.1:0-15835 GCA_964399275.1 uncultured Haladaptatus sp. | reverse complement strand
CATCGTCCTCGCGCTGGGCGGGTTCCAGTTCCAAACCGTGGAGGTGTGGATTTACGCGCTGATTCGTGATTTGGATTATTCGGAGGCCGCCGTCCTCGCGGTTCTGGAGACGTCCCTCTCGCTCGTGCTGACCTACGCCTACCTTCGCTACGAGGCGCGACAGACTGCGTCGTCCCGAGCGAGTCGTCCGCTTTCGCGAAAACGACTTCTTTCGGGCGTTCGCAGTCCGGCGGAATCGCTGGAACGCGCAGGCGTGCTGGTCTACCTCCTCGTCGTCGGCGTCGTCTTCGTCGGCCCACTGCTCAGCACCGTCCTCGAAAGCGTCACCGGCCCGAACGGGTTCACTCTGCGATACTACGAATTCCTCGTGACGCGCCAGATTTCGGGGGCCTCGTTCCAGACGAAACCCGGCGTCGCAGTCCGAAACTCGCTCGCCTTCGGTCTCGGTGCGCTGCTCGTCGCGCTCCCGATGGGCGTCGTAGTCGCGGTGCTCGCCCGCGCCCGAGGTGGCCGACTCGTCGAAGCACTGGCGATGGCACCCCTCGCGGTGAGTGGCGTGATGGTCGGACTCGGCATGCTCCGGGGACTCGTCTTCGGCGTCCCAATCGCCGGAACCAGAGTGCAGGTCGGCGGTGCGGTTGCCATCGTCGCGGCCCACGCGGTTGCGGCCTACCCCTTTGTCACGCGAAACGTCGCACCCATGCTTTCGAGCATCGACCCCCGAATGGTCGAATCCGCTCGCGCGCTCGGCGCGACTCGGTTCCGGTCGCTGGTGGACGTGGAACTCCCGTTAGTCGCCGTCGGACTCGCGGCGGGGGCCGCCTTCGCCTTCGCCATCAGCATCGGCGAGTTCGACTCGACAGTTATTCTTGCCACGGGCAGTAGCAGTTACACGATGCCCGTCGCAGTCGAACGATACCTCAGCAGACAGACGCTCGGGCCAGCGACCGCGATGGGAACGGTTTTGCTCGCCGTCACCGGGTTCAGTTTCGTCGTCATCGACCGCCTCGGGGGGAGGTGGGAGGATGGGTAGTTCATCCCCCGGTTACGAGCGGATGGAAGCCGCGAGGTGGGAGAATGGTTGACGTTTCTCTTTCGGACGTCCGCAAGGAGTACGACGGCGTCACTGCACTCGAAAATATCTCGTTCCGCGTCGAAGACGGCGAGTTCTTTACGCTCGTCGGCCCCTCGGGATGCGGCAAGACGACCACGCTTCGCGCGATTGCAGGATTCGAGGAACCGACCGACGGCACGGTACAGTTCGGCACCCGCGAGATGGCGGGCGTTCCGCCGGAAGACCGCGACGTGGGAATCGTCTTCCAGAACTACGCGCTGTTTCCCCACATGACTGTCGCGGAAAACGTCGGTTACGGTCTCCGTTTCCGCGACCCGCCCGGAACGAGAACGCGCGAGGAGCGCGTTCTCGAACTCCTCGAACTGGTCGATTTGGCCGACTTCGGCGACCGCGACCCAGACGAACTTTCGGGCGGCCAGCAACAGCGCGTCGCCCTCGCTCGCGCCCTCGCACCCGGCCCGGACGTGCTCCTCTTGGACGAACCGATGAGCGCCCTCGACGCTCGCCTCCGGGACGACCTCCGTACCCAAGTCTCCCGAATCCAGTCCGACCTCGGCATCACGACCATCTACGTCACGCACGACCAAGAAGAGGCATTGGCGATAAGCGATCGCGTGGCGGTCATGCACGACGGCCGAATCGAGCAAATCGGTCGTCCCGAGGACGTGTATCGCCGACCAGAATCTCGGTTTGTCGCCGAGTTCGTCGGCGAGAACAACGTCTTTTCGGGTGCGACAGTTGCACACGAAACCAGGGGGTCGCTGGTCGCGGTCGGCGATCACGAATTTCGCGTGGCGGACGCGGCAGGCGACCGCGTGACGTTCTGCGTTCGCCCCGAGGCGCTCCGACTTGGCGAGGGCGAAAACTCGTTCTCGGCGACCGTCGAAACCGTCGAATTTCTCGGCGAAGCGTTCCGCGTCCACCTCGACTGGGACGGCAGGAAAATCACGCTCCGCGTGGCCGAGGCACCCGACGACGAACTGGTTTGCGTTACTTTCGATCCCGGGGATGCACACGTCGTCGGAGGAAGCAATGAACTGATCGAACAGCGATAAAAAAGCAATTGGAGCGTTGCGGTTCCTTACTGGCCACGTAGTTCGGTGCTACCGGTGCCGACACTGCCGTCGTCCGTGACGCGCAGTTCGACAGTGACTGTTTCACACTCCCGTTGTCGAGTCGTTTCTGCCAGCGCGGCGTTCCGTCTTCCGCCGAGAACTTTCGCACGCGGTCTGGCTGAAGCGTCGTTCGACCGCGATTCAGTAGTTCGTCGTGTCGGTCGTGTCGGTCGTGTCGGTCGTGAACGTGTCGGTGGTATCCGTGGTGAACCCACCGTTCGTAGTGTCTGTGGTATCCGTGGTGAATCCACCATTCGTGGTGTCGGTGGTGTCGGTAAAGTCCCCGTTCGTCGTCTCGGTGGTTTCGTCCTCGGTCGTGAACGTTCCCTCGGTTCCGGTTCCGAAGTCGTCCGACCGGACGATGTTTCCTCGCATGTCGTCCGGGTGGTATCGACAGCGGTACCGTCGCATGCGGTCGGTCGCACGGAACGATATCGACCGCGTTGCGCCTCGACGCGACGTCTCTTCGGTTTCACGCAGAACCACATCCTCCTCCCCGTTCTCCTCGCCGAGTATCTGTAACTGGTGTCGCGCCCCGTCGAGATTTATCCAGACGACTCGGTAACGTTCGCCGGGAGCGAGTCCTATCGTCGGATTGTCCGCACGCTCGATGACGCCCGGTGCCAGCCCGAGCCACGCGTCGGTTCGTCCACCGAGGATGACGACTCGTTCGTCGCCGTTCGTGGTTTCCGTCCCCCCATCTGTCGTCTCTGTGCCTCCATTCGTCGTGTCGGTCGTCTCCGTCGTCTGGGTGTCCTGTGCCATCGCTATGCGTCCAAGAACCCCCGCTCCGGCCAATCCACCCACTGCCTTCAGAATCGTTCGTCGCTGTGATTTCGGTGATTTCGTCATACGTTTTCCTCTGACCGCGAGACGATTGCCCGAAGCAAAAACCGCTCACACTGTTCTGTTTCGTAACCGTGAATTATGCGCGAGATACGAGCGTTATCGCTGTTTCGACGGCAGAAACAGTCGATTCGTCGTCACTCCTCGCCACTCGAAATTGCTGGTGTCACGGAACTCGTCGGTCTCTGTTCCGGCGGTCGCCCGTTAGGCTCGCAGTTACTGTCGTCCTCGTGTCTCGTCGGCGTTGCGCCACTACTTTTGCCAAAATCGCTCCAACCCGAGCGAGAGCATGTCGGGACTGACTTTCTGAAACTCCTCTCGTTCCGTCTCGGGCAGAAACTTCCTGACGCTGTCCCACGATTCGCTGGCGTAGCGACTATCGACCAGCACGCGAATACCCCTCTCGTCCGACCCGCGAATGACGCGCCCGAGTGCTTGCCGTGCTTTTCTGACGGCGGGTACCGTCAGTGCGTAGGTGAATCCGTCGCCGAACTTTCGCTCGTAGGCGGTTCGCACTGCCCGAGTTCGCGGACTGGCGGTGTTGATGATTGGCACACCGCAGACGACCGCGGCTTTGAGTCGGTCGCCGCGATAATCGACGCCCTCCGTCAGGGTTCCTCGGAGACTCGTCACGAGCACTTTCGACTCGCCGCCGAAGAACTCGTCTTTCAGGTCTTCCGTCGCTTCGTCCGCACTGCTCTCGTCCAGCAGGACTGGTTTGTCCACGACTGTTCGCAGATGCTCTGCCGCCCACGTCGCTTCTGCGTAGTTCGGCATCCCGACGAGGACGTTGCCGGGCGAGCGCGCCACGTCCCGAATCGCGTCTGCGTACACCTGTCGCTCAGGGGTTTCCTCGCCCGGCGCGCCACGGTTGTCGTAGGTGAACTTCGGTGCATCGACCGCGAAACTCTCCCGGTTCGATTCGGGGAAGTTCAGGCCGTAGGTTCGCTCGACGACCGGGCGGCCGTCGTTTTCGAGGTGAATCAGTCCCGACACTTCCTCGAAGATTTCGAGCGGCTCGAGCGTCGCACTCATCAAAATCCCGCCGCCGAACTCGCCCAACTGCTCGCCGATGGCGTCGCTTGGAACGCAGTTCTGCATGGCGAGTTTGGCGTTGTACGCTCGCCGCCACGAATCGTCAGGTTCGCGGTCGTTCCACGTCCGTTCGAGCACGATTTCGCGGAAGTACGTCTCGTGGTCGTTGCGGTACCATTCTCCGAGTGCCCTGCCTGCTGGTTGTGCGGAACGTTCTCTGTCCTCTTCGTCGGCCTCGTTGAGGATTTTGGTGACGACCGCGCCGACCTTCTCGGCGCGAGCCCACGTCCCGCCGTCGTACCCCTCCTGTTCGGCCCACTTCGAAATCTCGTCCGATTGCGGAACGGTCGGGTCGCGCAGCGGAATCTCCGCATCCGGAAGGTCGGTGAGATTTGCCTTCCACCCGCGATGTTCGCGTTCGAGGTGCGCTGTGACCCGTCGGTCGAGTTCTTCGCGCAGGTCGCGAACGAAATCGCGCGTGTCTTCCAGTTCGCGGAGCGTGACGTTTGCGTCGTTCAGTTCACTCCGAACGAGATCAGCGTCGGCGGTGGTGTGCTTCGAATCCTTGTCGTCGAACTTGACAGGTTGGATAACACGCGTGAGTTCGGCCTCGGCGTCTCGGAGTGTTCCATCGCCCACGGACTGGCTCACGAGGTCGCGGACGCGCGGTTCCAGCATGTGCGCTTCGTCGCAGACGAGGAACGTCGAGTCGTCCACGAGCGCACCCGTGAACGTCGCAGTCGTCACCGGATCGAAGGCGTGGTAGTAGTTCCCCACGACGACCTCGACGTGGCCCAGCAGCGCGCCCATCATCGAGTGCGGGCAGGTGCCCCACTGCACCGAGTGAGCCACGAGGTCGTCGGGTTCGATGAGGCCCATGCTGTCGAAATCGAACGGGACGGCTTCGACCGGGTCGCCATCGTCGGGCATATCTTCCAAAAACTGCGCGTAGAAGGGACAGTATTCGAGGTCGTTGTACTCCGGCATCTCGGGCGGATACGGAGAGGGTTCGCCCGCCGTTTCGAGGTACGAGGCGGTGCTTCCCTGACTTCCCGAATCGGCTAGCCCCACCTGTTGGCTCCGGGCTTGAGACGCGAGGGCTTGCGCGGTCGTGGAACCGCCCTCACCTGTCAAATCGCGGGTTCGCTCCCGCAGGCCTTCACAGCGGTCGTAGACGTTCGAATCGTCGATGTTGCCTGCGTTTTCGCGGTTGTACGGACACACGTCGGCTTTCCCGACCATCGTCAGGGCGGAGACGGGGTTCCAGTCGTCGGGCAGGTTCGCGTTGATGGTCTTTAGGTCGGTTTCGAACTGGCGGAGTTGCTGTTTCACGCTCGTCAGGACGAACACGCGCTCGTACTGACTGTCGGGGTCGCGGACGAGGTGCAGACCCGCCGTCAGTGCCAGCATGGTCTTGCCAGTCCCGCAGGCTCCCTCGATGACCGAGAAGCCATCGTCGCGGGCGGTTTCGATGGCTGTCTCGATGCCATCCTCCTGCTCGTCGTAGGGTTCGTCGTGACCAAAGATGGTCCGCCAGTCCGACATCATATGTTCTCCGTCTGCCCCGTGCTTAGGGCTGTTGAACTGAACTGGTCTCGTCTCGGTATTTAAAGTTGAGCACGGCGCGGAAGTGGTCGTCTGACTTCGAGCATGATGCGAGCCATTGCCGACTCAACGAACGAGACGATTGTTTACGGGCGTGTTGCTAGAGACTCAGCAGAAAGAGGAACCAGAAGTCAGCAGAATCGGCAATAGCTCCTAGTCCTAAAATAAATGGACACGCTAGGAAGACGGTACAACAGGACTTACCCCCACCGAACCCGAACCAGACGGTATGACCGAGGCATCAGACTTGGACGAAATATCGGAAGAAGAGTGGCGCGAAGAACTCCAGAACACCCGACAGGAGAAAGACGACTTCTTCGACGAGCATCCGCAGTCGCCGATTCCGCCGGAGAAACGCGACGAGTTCGACGGCCTGTCGTACTTTGACCCGGCTCCGGAGTACCAAGTCACGGCGACGGTCGAAGTCCATGACGACCCCGACCCCGTCGAACTCGACATGACGGCCGGAAATCCACAGCGCTACCTGCGGACGATGACGTTTCACTTCGAAGTGGACGACGAAGAGCAGTCGCTCGCGGTGTATCAGCAGGAGGGCCAAGAGTCGCTGTTCGTTCCCTTCCGCGACAAGACGACGGGCCAGCAGAGCTACGAAAACGGGCGCTATCTCGAACTGCATCCCGACCGCGAACTGTCGGACGACGACGAGGTGACGTTGGATTTCAACCTCGCCTACTCGCCGTTCTGCGCGTTCAGCGAGACCTTCGCCTGTCCGCTTCCGCCCGAAGAAAACTGGCTCGACGTGGCGATTCGCGCCGGCGAGAAGACGTGGGACGAACCGTAATCGCCACGTTTACCGCATCTATCGCCGGAAATTCTCCACTCGAACTAAAGGGGTTCGACCCCGGTTTTGGGTTCTCGAAAAGTACTCTCGCGATTCACCACCGAACTATGTTGGCAAAACATTCATTTCTGTGTTCACAAAACGAATTTTCCCAATTGGGGAATTTGGGTGGGAATCTGGAAAGGATTTTTAGGTACTGGCTACCAAGATGTGGATGCCGACGATGCGGTCGTCGGCTGAAAGCATGCCAAACTGCGACCACTGTAACGCGCACGTCTCTGAACGATTTGCGCGCGTCTTCGCTGACGAGCACGGTCGTATCCGTGCTTGCCCTGCCTGCTCGGCGAATGCTGGAATCGCCGAGGTGGCACGACAGCGTGCGCAAAAAGCATAGCCCATCGTGGCGAACGGGCGGAACCGACAGGAAAAAGACGAACCACGCGAAGCCTGTCAGGTGTGACCAACCACTGGGTGTACGTCGTCGAATGCAGTGACGGCACTTTTTACACCGGCTACACGACCGACGTAGAACGTCGCGTCGCGGAACACGACGCTGGCGACGGTGCGAAATACACCCGCGGAAGAACCCCCGTCGAACTCGTCCACACGGAACAGTTCGACTCGAAATCGTCCGCCATGTCCCGCGAATACGAAATAAAACAGCTGAGCCGCGCGCAGAAAGAGAAATTAGTGGCTCCGTTGGAATCGGCGGAGGGGTGCGGATTTAACCGGTAATGTTGGACGATACGAAAGCGGGAACGCGTCGTCTATTTCTCACGTTAGCTCTCGGGAACGGATGCCGGGCGGCGAGGTGGTTCTCCAGCCAACCTGCTCCCCACTCTCACGCCGACTTCCGCAATGAGCCCGGCGATTCCGAAGCCGACCACGGCGACCCCGATGAGAACACCAATCGTGAGGACTGTTGCACCCGCGACGAACCACGACGGCCCGGACAACCCTGACGTAGCCATGAGAACGTCGAACAGCATCCACACCAGCGGTAGTCCACCGACCAAACCGGTTCGGATTCCGACGCCGCTACTCTCACCGGTTTTCCGTTTGGCTAGATAGCCAGCGAGAAGCCCTCCAAATAACACTGGGGAAAGCGATAGTTTGGAACCCGTTTGCCAGTAACTGATGGCCGTAAACGGAAGCGAAGCTAGACCGCCGATGAGGGCGAACTTCCACGTTCGCGTCGGATGTCGAGTGGAGGGGTTATTTTTGGCCATGAAATATCATTTAATAGTTCAATCACTGGAACAATAAATATACGGGTGCGCTGAGATTCGGAATCAGTCGAACCATCATGGTATTTGCCTTCATCAGTGGCTGTTGGAATCGCAATCGGAAAGATTGAAATCGACGGTTAGTCGTCCGCGGCCGCTTCCTCGGCTTCCTCGGCCTCTGCCGAGGTCACGTCGGGCGTGATGAACGCATACTTTGTGGCCTGCTCTCCGAGCTTTCGGGTTCGCTCCTCCAAATCCTCGTCCACGAACTCGCCGTCTTCGAACTGATTGTAGGCGTTTCGGATACCGACCTGATGCGGGAGTACCCAGCCGTGAACCCCGCGAACCGTGATTCGCATGTGGTCTAAGGTGCTCGCGTAGGAACCGCCGCCAGCCACCGCGAGCAAACCAACGGTAGTATCCTCGAACTCGTCGAAGCTACAGTAGTCGTGGACGTTCCGGAACGCCGAGGTGTACGACCCGTGGTAGACGGGACTGCCGAGGACGACCGAATCGGCCTCTCGAATCTTCCGCTTGATTTCGACTGCGTCTTCCGGTTCGTCTTCGTCCGGGTCGAAGATGGGAAGGTCGTACTCGCGCACGTCGATGAGTTCCGTTTCGGCACCGGCCTCTTCGGCGGCGTCGAGTACGTGTTTCAGGGCGGTTCGTGTGTGACTTCCGTCGCGCATGCTTCCGCAGACTGCGACGACGTTGGGTACTACATCCATTGGTCTTTACTCACGGATACGAACGTTTAACCTGCACGTTCCGAGTTGCTCATTTTCCGCTCGGTTCATAGCTACTATTTGCGTCGAGACGACAAAACGCTTCCCGGAACTCAATTTTTGTAGTATGGGTGCCATTTGTGTGGGATACTCCAACGCGGTGGTTTTTTCGACGGGGGCGATGACGAACGATGTATGGAGACGCCGATTTCGTTCGGAACCGATGGCTGGCGGGCGACGCTCGACGAGTTCACCTCGCCGCGGGTGCAGATAGTCGGACAGGCAGTCGCCGACTACCTCCGCGAGGTCGAAGACCGAGCGGGCGAGACGGTCGCAGTTAGCTACGACGCCCGCGAAACGTCGCGCGGCTTCGCCGAAGACCTCTGCCGAGTGCTCGCGGCGAACGGCTTCGACGCGCTCATTCCCGAGCGAGACACGCCGACGCCCATCCTCGCGTGGACGATTACCGACCGCGACCTCGCTGGCGGGTTGATGATAACCGCCTCCCACAATCCGCCGGAGTACAACGGCGTGAAGTTCATTCCGGCGGACGGCGCGCCTGCCCTCCCGGAAGTCACCGACGAAATCGAGTCCAGACTCGCCGAACCCGACCCGCTCCCCGAGGACGACCACGGCGTCGTCCGCGAGGAGGACTTCGTCGCACCCTACGAGGAACACGCCTTCGACCTCGTGAAGAGCGACCTCGCCGACCTCTCGGTCGTCTACGACGCCATGCACGGAAGCGGTCGCGGTGTCACCGACAAACTCCTCGAAGACGCGGGCGCGAGCGTCGAGCGACTCCACTGCGAGCAGGACGCCGAGTTCGGCGGTACCTCGCCGGAACCCGACCCCGACCACTTGCAGGAACTCGTCTCGGCGGTCGAAGACGGAGACGCAGACCTCGGTATCGCCAACGACGGCGACGCCGACAGACTCGCAATCATCACGCCGGAACGCGGCTTTCTGGACGAAAACCTCTTTTTCGCCGCGCTGTACGACTACCTCCTCGAAGACGACTCCGGTTCGGCGATTCGAACCGTTTCGACCACCTTCCTCATCGACCGCATCGCCGAGGCTCACGGCGAGGAAGTTCACGAAACCCCGGTCGGATTCAAGTGGGTCGCGCAGGCCATGGCCGACCACGACGCCCTGGTCGGCGGGGAAGAGAGCGGCGGATTCACGATTCGCGGCCACGTCCGCGAGAAAGACGGCGTCCTGATGGCGCTTCTCGCCGCCGCAGTCGCCGACGAACGCCCCTTCGACCAGCGAGTGGACGACCTCCTCTCGGAGTTCGGCGAGATTCACCAGAACAAGATCAGCCTCGACTGCCCCGACAGCGAAAAACAGCGCGTCCTCGCCGACCTCGAAACCGAACTGCCGAACGAAGTCGCCGGGACGGACGTCGAGGACGTGGTGACGAAAGACGGCTTCAAAATCCTGCTCGAAGATGGGTCGTGGGTGCTCGTCCGACCCAGCGGCACCGAGCCGAAAATGCGCGTCTACGCCGAAGGCGACAGCGAAACGCGCGTCAGCGAACTGCTCACGGCGGGCGAGAAACTGGTCGAACCGCTGATTTAGTGCGCCAGTTGCCCGAGTCTGGGTGTCGATTTTTCTCGATGAATTGTCTCCGAGGAGAACCGAGATTTCGCATCAGTAGCAACCACGCGAGTAAAAATGTCGATCTGGTCGCTCTGTCGTTCGATTTCGGTTGTAGTGTACTGAACACCGCTTCTTCCTTGGATAACTGAGAATCCGTTCTCTCAAATCGTCGGGAACGTGGGGACTACGGTTTCGCGGGCTAGCTGTTTACAAGCGATTTTGAGGGAACGTCTGCGGTATCCGCAATCCAGTAGAGATTCTGCTTCTTGGCGGATGGAACCCCGTGAGCGTGCGATAGCAGTTCGAAACGTTCGACCTCACCGAGCATTGTACTCGCGGATGGGAGCTAACCGTCGATATCATCCGGAACAATAAAATTTGGAAAATCCCCTATCACTCCTACCGTACAGTATATCCACCGTCAATGACGATTGACGCTCCGGTCATGTACCGAGACGCATCGCTGGCTAAGAACACTGCCGCGGGTGCAACGTCCTCCGGGCCAGCGATTTCGTCCATGAGCATCTCCGATTCCCAGGTCTCGTCGATGTCGGGGTTGATTGCGTCGGCCTGGTCGGTATTATCGGTACGGATGTACCCCGGTGCAATCGTATTGACCCGAATATCATGCTCTGCCCATTCGGAGGCCAGTTGGCGGGTGAACGACTCGACGCCTCCTTTCGAGGCGTTGTACGCGACTTGTTCTTGTGGATAGTTGGCGACGAACGCGGACATCGACGAAATATTCACGACCGAACCACCGCCGGACTCTCGCATCGATTCCCCGACGTACTTCGAGCAGAGGAACGTTCCACGGAGATTGATATCGATGACCGAATCCCATTCTTCGACAGTCATCGCTTCGGCAGATTCGTGGACGACGATTCCCGCGTTGTTTACCAGTATGTCGATAGTTTCGAACTCCTCGACGGCGGCGTCTACCATCTCTCGTACCGACGCTTCGTCGGCAACGTCGGTCTCGACCGCGAGCGTCTCGACGCCGGTTGATTCAGCGATTTCGCTCGCGGCCTCCGCTCCCGATTCACTGTCACGGTTGGCAACAACTACGTTCGCACCCGCTTCGGCGAGCGACTGAGCAATCTCACGACCGATGCCTCGGTTACCTCCAGTGACGATTGCCGTCTGCTCATCAAGTGCAAATCTATCTAATACTGCCATAGATGAGCGTAATGATACAGGGACATAGTTCATTCGTCCATTCTCCATTTCGCCTCCCGTGCGGTCGAACGCACGTCGCGGAATTCGAATAGAGCACGCGACAACGCAAAGGAAACGGCGAAACGTACGTCATCGAACTGCTCGCGGTGAGTGAGCAACTGGACGAACCGCTGGTTTAGCTCGTGTCCCCAGTTCTGCTTACAGTTGCTTTTCAGCCACTCTCGTCGCTGTTTTCTACCTCTTCGAAAAATCGCTCTTGCAGGAAATAAACTACAACTCGCTATACGAAATACCCTGAATAGGGGTGGACTCGGGAGCGAGAACGTTGCTCTGATTCGGAGAATACCAGCGGTGTCTGCGCGATGTACTCGCACTTCCGACTGTGCTGGGTAAGTATTTAAACGGGCGAACTGCTTCGTGGGGCAGTCGGCCCTGGGGGATACGTTCTCGGCGTCGATTGCAGTTCCGACATGATTGCCAAAGCCGAAGAGGACGCTCTCGAACGACTTCGCGCGAAATCGATAGAACAGCGTCGTGACGTCGGATTCAGAACTCGACCAACGATTCACTCGAGCGACAGCACGTCGCCAGGATTCAGGTAGTAGAGTGCCGCGAGTCCCACGCCGAAAACGACTGTCAGCAGACCGAGAAGGTCGCTCAACGAGGTATTGAGTCCACCCCGAAACACGTACATCGCCATCAACGCCGCGAACACGACCCAGATGAGCGAGAGACGGCGGCGCTTCGTCTCGTCCATGTGAAAGGGGTTCGTGAGTCTGAACCATCAGACTCGTGGTTCGGTTCACCCGACCCGTTCTCGACTTCTCGAAGAGGGTTTGAAACCATAGGAACGCCATCACTTGTGTTAGGGAGAAACCCGAAGGAATTAACCGTCTCTCGGAAAACCCAGTGACAGAGATGAGTTTTCACGAATCGAGAAATATTGACAATATTCAAAAATATTATCAATATTTACTGATTGGTGTCGTGTGTGCTCTGGGCGGAGCGCTTCGCGTACATACGCTTGGATTCGACAGTTTCTGGCTCGACGAAACGATTACTATGCATTTCGTCTTGTCGATGAGTTATTACGAACTCCTCACGAAATTGCCGGAAGTTCAGCCCCATCTTCCGCTTTACTACGTCCTGTTGAAGGGATGGATCTCACTCTTCGGTACCGAAGAGCAGGCAGTTCGACTGCTCTCCGCGTGCGTTAGCACTCTCACGATTCCAACGATCTATGCCCTTGGAAAGCGACTGTATGGATTCCAAGTCGGAACAATTGCCGCGTTGTTGTTCGCGATAAATCCGTTCCAGATTTACTTCGCACAGGAAGCACGCATGTACGCTCTGTTGGCTTTTCTGACGGTTCTCTCGTATTATTCTCTGCTTCGATATCTTCGTTCTCCAACGGATTACAATTGGGTGGTGTACATCCTCACCGCGATTTTACTCGCTTACACGCACGTTTACGGGTTCTTTATCATCGCCGCCCAATTTTCGTACTATCTTTGGCTCGAATATCGGCGGGTGAGCGACTTTCGTCAATACGCTGTGCGGGTGAGTCAAGTGCTTCTCCCGGTCGGCATCGGAAGTATTCCCCCGGCCGGAATGATCGCCGCCAAGGTTTTCGTTCCGAGCACCTACGGAAGTGGATCGCAAGTTCGGCACATCCCTGCCCCACCGAATTGGCACGATATCGTAACTACGTTCGTCCAGTTCGTCGTAAGAGTTCCTCATTTCCCGTGGAACGTTTTCGTTTTCGTGGGTCTCGTAATCGGTATCTTCGGCTCGTTGTTCGTTCCCCGCAAAGTCCTTTCGACGCGTAAAGCGATGCTTCTCTGGAGTTGGTTGCTGGTTCCGGTCGGAATCGCCATCGGTTCTTCGTACCTGGTTCAGCCGGTTTACTCGGCAAAGTATCTGATAGGCTGTTCGGTCGCGCTGTACCTCCTCTTCGCTCGCGGGGTGTCTCTCGTTCCCCGGCCGAACGTCCGAACGGTTCTTCTCGCGGTTATTTTAGTGAGTACCGTCGCACCAATCAGCTATCAGTATACTCACCACCAGAAACGCCAGTTCGAAGGGGCCGCCACCTTCGTCGAAAAACGGTATTCACCGCAAGATCTAATTATCGTCGATAAGCGAAAAATCACGTCACCGTTCGGCTACTATTTCGACAAGCAGGGGATGGAAACGATTGGGGACATCACCGGGCCACTCCGGCCCGCGATACGGAAACAAGTTGGACGCTCCGAGAACGTTTGGGTTGTGTTTTCGACGTCGAAACGTACACATCGCCTCAACGTCCTCGAAGCGGTACGTCGGACGCACAACCGCACGGCGATTCGTCATTTTGCTGGGATAACGGTGTATCGTTTCACCGAGGAAGCCGCCACACCGAAAGTCTAACCGGTGTTGCTCGAACTGAGGTCGTCACGAACAATCGTCTCGTCCTGCTCACGGAAAAACGTCGATTCGAGTATGGAGTTTATCGACAGACGAGTACGCCATACAATCGCTCTTCTCCATCCTCCATTGGTTCGATGCTAAATCCCAGCGACTCGTAGAACGGCCGAACTGTCGGGTTGAACTCGGCGGTCAGTCGTCCGTAGCGTTCCCGCGCAGTTGCGACCAGTTTGCTCCCGATTCCCTGCGCCCGCCGAGCGCGTAGCACCGCGATTGCCTCGATGTGTGCGCCGGAATCGCGCGACTCCAGCACCGCCGTTCCGAGGATTCTGTCCTCCGCTTCCGCCACGAGAACGTGGTCGTCCTCGATTCGCTTCCGGACTTCGCTCGCGTCGGCTTCCAACATCGCGCCGTCCACGATTCGCATGACCGAAATGTGGTCGTCGGGAACCGCGAGGCGAACGGTCATCCACCCTTGATGAGACGAAGCACTTTCACGTGCTCCGCTTCGACTGGTTGGTCTTCGGGCACCGGTCGCCCATCGACCATCACCGACACTTCGTGGGGACTCAGGCCGACTTCGGACAGCAGGTCGGCGTAGGTTTCGTCGTCCACGTCGAACTCGTGGGTGTCCTCTCCGACCACTTCGACGGTTACGTTCATAGCCTCTCTTGCCAGTCTCGTGCCTTCAGCGTGTCGGGGTCGGGCGAGTTGAAAACGGGTGAGTGGCGAAAATCAGGCGGTGGTCGATTCGTCCTCGCTTCCCGCGCTCGCCTCCACGTATTCCGGCGTGTTTCGTCGGCCACGATAGCGCGCTCGCACCGCCATGGCCAGCGCCCCGAGTCCGAGCAGGAGGACGATGAACTGGACGAGACCGCCGAAAATGGGGATTTGATTGATCACCGCGACGACGAGCAGACCGACGACCAGCGCCAACCAGCGATTCGCCCTGTCAACCAGCGACAACAGCCAGACGCCAACAGTGAATGAACCGTACACGGCCCCGACCCAGAGGAGAATGACGAACAGCAAGATCCCGAGGAGCGAGATTGGAATCCCGATAATCGTGATGGCGAAGAGGACGAGCACGAGCGGCACGAGGATGAGCAACAGGAAACCCACGCCTGCGGAGAGGAGCGGTTCTCCTCGCGCTTGTTCGGCCACGTCGTTCGACAGCGTCGGGAACACCGCCAACAGAATCGCGCCAAGCAGGAGGTTCACGAAGAATCCGTACAGCGTACCGACCCAGTTCGGTATTCGTGGCGTCGGTGCGGGGCCGACGTCGCCCAGCGACCCGTCCTGTCGGACCACGCCGCCGACGCTCGCCCCCGGCGCCCGCTCGAAGGTTTCGGCGTCGTAGGTGAGACTTCCCTCGATTTGAGCGCTCTCGGCGAGCGAAACGGTCTCGCCTGCTATTTGAGCGTCTCCTCTGACGGTACCTGCCAGCAGGGTGTACCCTGCCGACCCTTCGAGCGACCCGCCGATGGTGCCAGTTCGGCCGAGGACGAAGTTCCCGCCGCCGGATTCGACGTTTTCGGTGACGTTCCCCTCGATGCGAACGTTTCCGGCGAGCGCCGACATGTCTCCCGAGACGGTTCCGGTTCGAGCGACGAGCACGTTTCCGGCGAACGCGGTCAGGTCGCCGTTTACCGTCCCGCGGACGACGACGTTTCCGGCGGTGGCCGTGAGGTCGTCGTTGACTGTCTCTCCCTGTGCGATGACGACAGTTCCTCCGGTGCGCGTTTGTTCTGCCGTCGCAGTCGCGGGTAACGTGGCTAGAAGCAAGACGACCACGAGAAGCGTCATTTTCGCGCGCATGACGGATGGTCAATAGCCCAAAGGATAGTAATTGAGTCGTTGTGCACGGGAATCGTAGGTTGCTGGTGGAGAACCGGCGGGCTAACAGACTCGTTGTCCTCGGGCTACCGGGCGCGGAGTCTCGGGGACTTTAAGAACGGCAGGTTCCTCTGCTGGGACATGAGCGAGGCCGACGAGGAAAGTGTTCCCGGGCGCGGAACCATCTGGGTCGAGAAGTACCGACCGCAGACGTTGGACGCGGTGGTAGGTCACGACGACATCACGGCGCGACTGAAACGCTACATCGAGACGAACGACCTCCCGAATCTGCTATTTTCGGGACAGGCGGGTATCGGCAAGACGACCTGCGCGGTCGCCATCGCCAAGGAACTGTACGACGAGAATTGGCAGAATTACTTCCTCGAACT
>CAYNQM010000025.1:27141-29552 GCA_964399275.1 uncultured Haladaptatus sp. | reverse complement strand
CGTCGAACACCGACTCGTGCATCAGCGAGTTGGCGTTTCGGTGGACGATGTCGCCTGCGAGGTCGTTGCGCTCGAAGTTCTCCCGGCAGAGGTCGATTGCGTCGGGGTCGATGTCGGCGCAGGTGACGTTCCACCCGTTTTCGGCGGCGCGAACCCCGCGAACGCCCGAGGCCGCCATCGCGTCGAGGTAGCTCTCGGCGCGCGGCTCGCGGTCGCGGTAGGTTCGCAGGACGGCCACCGTCAGATCGCGGTTCAACTCCTGCACCGGGTTGAAGAACACGTCGTCGGTGATGCTGTCGCCGTCCTGCTCCGGGACGACGATCTCGACGCGGCCCTCACGCACGTTCATGGTTTGGGATGGGCGTTCCGACGCGAAAAGCCCGACGACTTCGACGGCGACTAGGTGAGGTTTTCTCCGCGAGAAGTGATTGTGCAGACTGGAGCAACCGCGACCGCAGAAGTCCGAACTGGGACAACTGCCAGTACTGTGACTGCAGATGATGCTAGGCGCAAGCCACGCCCGACCGCCCTCGCTCCCCTCGCAGACTGGCATCTGCTCGGTACGCTCGGGCGTGGCTTACGCCCAGCAGTTGTAGTCTGTCCTCTCCACCAAAATCGGGAACAACTCGTGAGCGTTTGGCGTACATCTCGTATCTGCTACAAGACGAGTGTAGCAAAATCGTTCGAAAATCCCCGTCCCGAAAACGACCCGGAAACCCTTGTGACCGCGGACGACCGACCGGCGGCGCACGACCTACTCCCCCCCGACGTTTCCGTCGAGGGTTTTCGGGCCACCATGTTCGGCGTTTCCCGGCGTGTGTCGATGATACAGGTCCCCGCCTTCTCCACAGAGGGAGGGCGTTTCGCCACTCGATTCGTGCCGGTTCGCCCGGAAATTCCCCGGCCATCGGTTGTCCCGATGGGTATCGGGTGGACGGTTCAGCCCGGACAACGCTGTCTCACGACGCGAGGAAAGCGCGCCGATTCCGCCGTTTTCGGCGGTCGTTCTCCCAGCAGGCCAGTGACTGGTGACACGTCACGATTACACTAAAATAAGCCACTATGATAACGTTTATCGTTGCTAATTCAAGCCGACCGCTACGCAGATTCTTCGGCGAACAGGTCGTCCACCGCCGCGCGGGCCGCCAGCGCGGCGTCGTTGGCGACTTTCTCCTCGTCCCGGTCTGCGTTCGGCGCGTTGACGTACACGTCCACGTCGAGAATCCCGTCCTCGAACGTGACGGTCACGTCAAAATCCTTCACTTGGGACTGCTTGATGCGCGAAAAAATCACGTCCTCCGCCGCGGAAGCGGCGGTGTTGACGACCGTCTCGTCCTCGACCATCGCTTACGCGCCGCCAGCGCCACCGGGGCCGGTCGGGCCGGACGGGCCGCCAGCACCGCCGCCGAGCATGTTCTGGAGCTCGGACTGGAGCGATTCGAACTGCTCCTGCACTCTGCTCTCTTGCTTTTCGAGCGTCTCGACGCGGATTTCGAGGCTATCGACCTTGTCGTCCAGGTTCGACTTGGCCTCGTCGAAGTCGGTCTTGACGAACAGTTCGCCGACTTCGCGGAACATCGTCGTGTCCTCGTCGATGTTTTCGAGTTCGTCGAGCGCGTTCTGCGCGTCGGTCAGCTGTGTCTCGGCCTGATTCTTTTGGACGGCAACCTGCTGTGCCGTGTCCTGAAGGTCTTGCAGTTGTTCGAGCTTCTCCTGTGCTTCTGGTGGAAGATTACCCTGCATACCCGAACCGTCGTGGTGGGGACGGAAAAAGCCACGCTTTGCGACTCGTGAGAAAGTCGTCCAGTAGGCGGGTTGTGGTAGCCGGTATCACGGATACAGTCACGCTCGCCGATTCGAACTCTCGCCGACTTCCGACACTCGTTCCGCGACGCCGACCAGCGTTTGCCACGTGTTCAGGGCCGCACGGAGCGCTACGATGTCGGCGGCGGTGATGCGAACGACGACGCAGTTTTCGTCTTGCTGGACTGTCGTCTGTGACCGTTCGTCGTCGATTTCGCCGATTTCCTGCTCGACGCTGCCAAAAACGAGGTGTGCGCGCTCGTCGGATTCGTACTCGAATTCGAGACGCGCGTCGTGAGACACGGGGTTATCGGACGTGGACTTCTTTCACGTCTTTGCTCCGTTCTTTCAGCAGGACGCGGTGGCCGCAGTAGGGACAGCGAACGCCGCCGTATTCGTCCAGTTCGACGTCCCGCTTACAACGCGAGCACTTGTAGCTCATTCTTCGTCAGCCAGTGCGGCGCGGATGGAGCGTTTGACGGTCTGTCCGGCGGACGTCTGCGGGCGGTAGGTGCCACCAGCGAACGTGTATCCGCACCGACCGCACTGCCAGATGCCGGTTCCTTTCCGGTCAACGGAGTCGCTCTCGCAGTCCGGGCAGGTGTGGT
>CAYNQM010000025.1:23968-27131 GCA_964399275.1 uncultured Haladaptatus sp. | reverse complement strand
GACGCGCTTGCGGGCGACGCGACCGTAGCGTGCGCCGAACCGACCGGCGCTCCCGGTTCGTGATTTAGAGTCTTCGGCCATAGTACCAGAGAATTACCCGAGAGGACTGATAAAGCCTTTGAGTTAGGACTGAGCGCAAATCTGACCAGCTATTCGTCCGGTTCGGCTGGCGGTCGGGCCAGTGCGTATCCGATAACTATCGTCGCTCCGATTAGGCCGAGTACCGCCATCGGAAGCGACGTAAACTGCCCTGCTACGTATCCACCGCCCGACAGCGTCGGAATCGCTGCGAGTACCGCATCGTAGCGTGTGGCCATGTAATTACATCTAATTAGCCAGCCCCAAAAGCGCTGGGGCTACCAATGCAAGTGGGTGAGAATCACTATCGAAACCCGGTTTCGGCGAGTGCTTCGTTCAAGTCTTCCCGGATTCGTTCGCCGAGTTTCCTGTCCATCGCGGTGGTGACGATGCGGTTTTCCTGCACGCTCGACCCGTCGCGGAGCAGGAGACGAACGTTTCCGTTCTCGTCCGACCGGGTGGCTTTGGCGCGAACGCCCGAATCCGAACTCGCGCCGCCTGCCGTGATTGGGCCGGGGATAATTTTCTTGACGTGGGGGTGACAGGCGATTTCCCGAATCACGCGCATCCCGTCGCGGTTCCCGATGAGCGTGGTGTGCGATCCGCCGAGTTTGTCGGCGGGGTCGGCTTCGACCACTTCCAACGAGCGGTCGCCCCGACGCGCCAGCACTTCCTCGACTGGATTCTCCTCGCCGACGCGGTAGAAGTCGTAGTGCAGGTCGGCGCGCACCGTCCGAATCACATCTCGGTCGCCCGCCGCGAACACCTCGTTGGGGCGCTTTCGCCGAACTTCGTCGGCGATTCTCCCCGCGAAGTTGCGGAGTTCGACGACTTCCGCGTCGCCGTCTTCGGGCGTCGTTCGAACGTCCGTCGCGCCGACCACGGTTTCCTCGGACAGCATCGTCAACTGCGCGTGGTCTCGCTCCAGTTCGAGCACCACGGTGTCGGCGTTCTGCGTCCGGCAGACGAGGCAGTAGTCGCCGGGTCGTTCGAGCGCGGACGCACACTGCCGACAGTCCATGGGCGTCCCTTTCCAATCGTCGCGTTTAACGTCCGCGCTTCGGGTTCGTGGTTGCGTCAGGGGAAGAAACATATCCGATTAGAAACGATTCCCGTGCATGTCGAGTACCCGTCTTCGAACCGTCGCCCTCCTCGCGCTCGTCGTTCTCGTGGCAACACCGACCGCGGCCGCGCCGCCGCCGCAGTCCGCCTGCGAACCGTGTGGTTCCGGATTTAGCGAAGCGGCAACGTGGTACGGCGAACGATACGGTGTCGGAAACGAGACGGCCACGGACGTCGAACACAGTACCGCCACGGTTCGCGTCTACGAGAACGAGACCGCGATTTGGACGGTCAGGAATCGACTGACCAGCGAACAAGCGATCCGGTTCTTTCGAAGCCGTCCGACCGTTCTCGCCGAAATCGGTCGGGATGCGGAGGGATACAGCGGTACGACTTTCCTCTCCGCACGAATCTCCGGCGACGACACGGTCGTCCTCCGATATCGGAGCGAAAAGGTGTCCCGAACGCGCGGCGGTGTGCTGCGATTCGATGGGTTCCGAGAGGTGGGAACTAGACGGATTTCGGAGTTAGGTGCCGATAGGCTGACAGTCCTCGGCCCGTCCGGAACCACCATCACGCGCGGCCCAAGTTGGGCCACGGTGCGCGGAAACGAACTGACGCTCACTTCCTACCGCGACGCGGGAGACGGCCCCTTCGTCACCTTCGCCCAATCAGGCGGGGTGGTTGGCGAAGCGTGGAGTTTCGTCTCCCTTGCCGAAACGCTCGCAGACGACGTGGTTCGAAACCTGCTCTTCGACGTTCTCCTTCCCGTCGGAATGCTGTTCGCGCTTCTCGTGGGATTCGTTCGGGTCAGTGGAAAGACCGTCGAGCGAAACGACGAAACGACGCACTTGCTCGCGGGGATCGTCACGGCGCTGGGCGTTCTCTCGGTGCTGTACGGATTTTCGCAAACCGTTTCCGGAGGGAGCCTCGCTTCCGGCGCGCTCGTCGCCGGTGGAGCCTACACCGCGCTGGCGCTGTTGACTTTCGCGGACGTTCGTCCGTCGATGCCGCGCGTCGCCGTCGGCGTCGCGGTGGCCTGGCTGTTCGGCGTGGCGGTGATGGCGGTCGCTGCCGTGTTCGCGTCCGGAGGCTTTCCCTTGAATTACTACGTCGTCAGCAACGCCATGCTCGCGTCTTTTTCCGTTCTCCTCCTGCTCTCGATGGCCGTCGTGGGCTACGCCGTCTCAGACCCTCGATACCGCCGAACTGCGCTCGCGCTTCCGCCGATCATGCTCGCGGTCGCCCTCGCAGTGGCGAATCCGATTACGCACGTCCGGACGCCACTCGATCCCTTCTATTCCATCCTGTTCGCCGTCGTCGCCCTCGTCGTCGTTTCGCTGTTCGGCATTCCGGCGTTCCTGCTCGGGCGAACGCTCCCGGCGGAAAATTAGCCCATCTCGATTGGGTCGGATTTCAGGAACTCCCGCAGAACGACCGTGGCGTACGACCCCGAGGGAAGCGAAAATTCGAACGACAGCGGATCGTGTCCCACCGAGCAGTCGGTTCGAACCAGCATCGCCCTGCGAGTGCCCGTCGAGTGAAACTCACCCGGCGAGTTGAAATCGCTCGGTTCGAGGTCGAGATCGGCCAACACCTCGCGCTCTATCTCGCCCTGTTCGCCCTCGGCGAGTTCGGTTTCGGTGCCGACGAGTGGCGCGGTGACGAACGCCCGGCCGCGCTCGCAGTGGCGCTCGATGGTTTTGACGCGCTTTTCGCTCGCTTTCTGTTGGCGGTCGATGTCGGGCACGAGCAGGCCATCGACTTCCTCGGCGAAACACACCACGTCGCCCGCGACCGGTTTATCGAAAGGAAGTCCTCGTTCCAGTCGCTCGCTCAGGATTCGGTTGAATATGTAGGATTGAGCCGCATTGACGAGCAATCGCTGGAGATTCGTCGGAAGCGATTCGAGTGCGTCGCGGAAGTCCTCGGGTTCGGTGCCGCCGTTTTCCACGAGTCGGTGGGCCATCGACCGCTCGAATCCGAGTCGTCTCGGCAGCGCGTCAAGCACCGCGTCCCAGTC
>CAYNQM010000025.1:0-23958 GCA_964399275.1 uncultured Haladaptatus sp. | reverse complement strand
GCGTGTCTTCGGGTTCCGTCTCGAAGGGGTTGCCGACGTAGGCCATCACCGCGTCTTTCCACTCGCCGCGAACGACGTGCAGGCCGACTTCGTGCGTGATGGGTCGCAGACTGCCGAATCTCTGCTGACCGAAGAAGTTCGGGACGCCGATGCCGTCGGGTGTGCCTCCGAACTCTCGGAGCTCGTCGGCGATGGCATCGGCGTTTTCGGGACGTTCGGGGTCGGTGACCGCGATTTCGAACTCGTTGCCCGCGAGGTCGCCGAACTGGAGCGCCCGTCCCGCCCGCCCCAGCGGTTCGATGTCCGCGTTGCGAATCTCGGGAAGGTCGTCGGGCGAGACTTTTCGAAGGCTGAACAACTGCGTCGTCACCGCCCGCTTGTCCTTCGTCCCGGCCCACGAGACGCGCTCGCGACTGCTGGCTAGTTCGCTGGCCAGTCGCTTGGCGAAGTCGTTCGTGTCCCATCCTCGCAGGGTCGCTCGCACGACCAGATGCGGATACGAACCGGGGTCGGCATCGAGCGGTTCGACGTCGAACCGCTCGATTTCCCGTACTCGAAAGTCCTCGTCAGTGTTCCGGAGGTGTCCCCCCACGCCTGCCGTGTTGCTGACGTACCACTCCATACCGACCGCAGTCTCGATGGGGTGTGCCTCGCGCATTCGTCCGGAGATTGTACTGGACGGGATTAAAATTCCGCGAGTTCGAGGTAGTCCGCCGCAGTGTCGAACGCGTCCCCCGTTTCGACGGTTCCGGCCGCAGAATCGTACGTCACCAGACCGAAGTCAGCCATCTTCGGCAGGTGGACGTGGTAGAGTAGAACCTCGACGTCCTCTGCCGTCTCCGGAGACACGTCGGCCACCGCGATATCTTTCTCCCACGCGGCAAGACGAAACGCGAGGTCCTCGATTTGCATCGGTGTCGGAGTCTGGGAGAGCTTCGACAGCACGAACCGACGATGCGAACTCCCGAACGCGTCGAAGAGCACTTCGACTGAAATGTCTTCCTCATTGCTTGGAAGCGCAACTTGCGTGTCTACTTTTGCTTGTCTCTCGCTCATCACTTGTGTAGTGGAACGTCATAATAAAGTACTCTGTACCTATGTGCGTTGGTAGCCAGACGGGAGTATATATATCGCAGTAGCGGCGTCGCGTCTCACTCCTGCACGTTGTCGAAGAACGCGGCCGAGAGCTTTCCTTCCGCCTTTCGCAGATGTTGGTGGAGTGTCGCTGGCGCGATACCGATGCTCTCGGCGATTTCTTCCGCCGTGCTCTCGCGCGGCCAATCGTAGTATCCCGCGAGATACGCGGCACGGAACGTGGCCCGCTGTCGGGAAGTGAGGTCGGACGCGAACGACTCTCGGAACTCGCTTTGGGTTTCGCCGGTTCGTTCGACCTCCCGCTTGGCGACGAGTTCCACGTCGGGGTGCGACGACCGTACCGAATCGAGCAACGTTCGAATGTCCGTTCCCTGCGTCACTTCCGCGACGAGGTGCCCCTCGCCGTTCCGTGCCCGTGCGGTTCGAACTTTGGCCCCGATTTCGACGAATCGTTCGACGAGCGACTCCGAGACGGTCAGTACCACCAGTCCTTCGTCGCCGTGAGCGGAGACGACTCGTGAGTCCTCTATCGTGGCCACGTCCGTCGCACAGTCGGCGACTGCTTCCGGTTTCGTCCCCTCGATGCGGACGTAGTAGAGATACTTGCCGTCCGACGTTGGCACCGTCCCGTCGAGGACGAGCGTACTGTCGATTCGCTGTGAGAGTGCCACCAACACGGCGTCCTCGTCCGCTACGTCGAACTCCAGTTCGACGATTTCGTCCGTCGTCAGGAGTTTCTTGCTCTCGATGGCGTTGATGGCAAAGCCGACGAGTTCGCCGAGGGCTTCGAAGCCGTCCACCTCGCGCTCGCTGAATGCGTCGGTGCGCGCCGCGTAGACGACCAGAACGCCGTAGGTCGTCTGTCCGTGCGAGAGGGGTACCGCGATTCCCGAATGAATCCCGCGTTCGGTGCCTTCGACCCGGAGTTCCGCGGTCAGCGCGGACTCCTTGGAAATGTCGCGCGAGATGAAACTCTCGCCCGTTCGGAACGCGGTTTCCGCCGGACGTTCCCAGTTGGTTTCCGTCGTCTCGTCAATCAGTTGGTGGTATCGTTCGTCTTCTCCGGCGCTTGCCCGCGGGACGATGCCCTCCTCGACCATGTCGTACTCGCCGACCCACGCGAACCGATAGAGGTCTGAATCCGCGAGTCGGCCGCAGATGGTCTGTTCGATTTGCTCGCGCGTTCCCATCGAGACGAGCGCGTGAATAACCTCGCGGACGAGGTCATTGATGCGATTGAACGTCTTCAACTCGTCGCGCTGCTGACGGAGTTTGCGCTCACGTTCCAATCGCTCGGTGATGTCGGCAATCGAAGCGACGACTTCGACGACATCGTCGTCGGCGTCGAATATCGGCGTAGCGTTGACCGACAGCCAGACGTGGTCTCCGTCCGGTCGTTCGACGTTTATCGTGATGTCGTACACCGGCTCTCCGGCGCGAACCGCCTTGGCAAACGGGAGGTCGTCCCCGACCAACTCGTTGCCGTCGTTGTCGGTAATACTCCATCGTTCGTCGTCGTACGTTCGGTCGGTGATTTCTTCCTTCGAGAGCCCGAGAATCTCTCCGGCGCGGTCGTTGGCCTCGATGAACGACCCTTCACCGTTGAAGATGAGAATCCCGATTGGACTCGTTTCGAACACTTGCCGGGTTCGGTCGCGCTCGCGCCGCAGTTCGTGCTCGCGCTCCCGACGCTCCGAGAGGTTCCGCCCGGTTCCGATGAACCCCTGGATGTTCCCGTTCGCGTCCACGACGCGTCTCGCGTTGAACTCGAACGGGATTTTGGCGCCGTCCTTCGTCACTATCGCCGACTGTCGCGTTTCGGTTTGCTCGCCACTGAGTACGGTATCGAGTGCCTCTGCAATCATCTCCCTATCTTCTTTGGGAATGAACTCCAGCGGGCCCATCCCCTCGATTTCGTCGTCGTCGTACCCTGAAACTGCCGTGAGGCGACTGTTCCACTCGACGAGAACCCCGTCGGCATCGAAGGCGTAGAATACGTCCGGGAGCATGTCGAGGACTGCCTTGACAGTCAGTTCGTCCATTACGGTTCTCATAGCTCAATATTGGCACCGTGGTCAGCGTATCGGAAAATGCACAACCGACCCGTTAAAGCGTTTCGAGCATCCCACATTCAGCAAGTGAAAATATCAATACAGTGTTAAATGGCCGGTGACGCGGTCAACGAGGTCGTCGTCCGCGGGACCGACGGCCAGCGTCGTCACGGTGCCGGGGTCGAGTTGCGTGTGCCCTGCGTCGCGGACGACCGCGTGGGGAAGCCCCTCCGTCCGCGCTTTCTCCGCGAGGCGAAAGATTTCTTTCTCGCTGTCGGCTTTGACGACGACTTTCTTCTGTCCCGCGCCTTTCCATCGCTTTCGTGCCTTGCGTCCCGCCTCCTCGTACGCCGAGAGTGAGGCGTGCGCGACCTGTGCCGCTAGTTTTCCTTGTCCCATCCCGATGTCGGTGCGGGCGACGATGGTCTGCTTCATGGTCGAGCGTCGTGGTGGCGAGGCAAAACGCTGGCTACTCGATTCGAGAAGGTTTATGATATCATATATGAATGTGGGCGTATGTTTCCCGCTGCCCTCTTTCGCCCTGATACGTTCTTCCGGGAGCGCGTTCCCCGGCCGAGTCTCGCGTCCGCGTTCGGTATCGTTCTCGTCATCTCCATCGTCACGACGACCGCACTGGGCGTCGTCGGGTGGGAGATGAGTCAGAAAATGATGGGAACCGACGTAGACAATCCCGACCGCCCGGCGGACTGGGTCTGTAACAGCAGAACAGACTCGGACTTCGCCTTTTCAGGGTGTGACCGTCCGAAGAACGTTCCCCTCGGGAACGTGATGTGGGACGCAGTCGAGAGGATGCTTCCCCTCGTCTTCGTCGCCCCATTTTTCGTCTGGATAGCCGACGCCATCGCGCTCTACCTCCTCTCCGCGCTCGGAGACGGCGACGGGTCGTTCGGCAGTACGCTTTCTATTACCGCGTGGGGAATGCTTCCCTCGCTCTTGCAGACGTTCGTCGGATTCGGTCTGTTGTATCTCGCGCTTAGGAACGCCGAGTTCGGCGGAAATCCGGCGGCAGTCGAAGAACAGCTGCGATTGTTCGTCTCGAAGATACGAGGTGGCGGTCTCCTCCTGTCCGCTATCGTCTCACTCTGGCAGTGGTTCATTTGGACGTACGGCCTGAAACACGCCCGAAATATCTCGACGGAAGCGGCGGGCGCGTCCGCCGGACTCGTTGCATTCGTCGGCTTTCTGCTCGCCGTCGCCTGACGACCGAATCTTCTTTACTCGCCCCCGCCCGTTCTACCGACATGATACTCTCCGACACCGATATTCGTCGTCGCTTGGAATCGGGTTCTCTCGTCGTCGAACCGATAGACGAACCAGACCTCCAGATTCAACCGGCGAGCATCGACCTCCGACTCGGACGGACGTTCCTCGAATTTCAGCGGACGAACATCCCCTGCATCCACCCCGACAGCGAGGGGGAAGTCGATAGCTACGTGGACGAAACCGTCGTGGAGGACGGCGACGAGTTCATCCTCCACCCCGGCGACTTCGTGCTCGGAACGACGAAAGAGCGCGTCGAGATTCCGCCGGATTTGCTCGCGCACGTCGAAGGTCGCTCCTCGCTCGGACGGTTGGCGGTCGTCGTCCACGCGACTGCCGGAGTGGTTGACCCCGGCTACCGCGGCCAGATTACGCTCGAACTGTCGAACCTCGGTACCGCGCCCGTCGCGCTGAAACCCGACACGCGAATCTCACAGCTCATCTTCACCGAACTCAAGAATCCGTCGGAGCGACCCTACGGTTCGGAACGCGGGTCGAAGTATCAAGACCAAGACGGACCGCAGGCGTCCCGAATCGGAAACGATCACGAGTTCGGTGGCGACCAGAACTTCGGAGGTGGAGGGTCGTGAAGTTCGCCGAGGAAATCGTCGTCGAGGAGTTCCTGCCGACGTTTCGCTCGATGCTCGCCGAAGACCTCCGGGAGCGCGGCCTGACCCAGAGCGAAGTGGCCGACGCCCTCGGCATCAGCCAGAGTGCCGTCTCGAAGTACGCCCACGGCGACGTTGCCCAGAACGACCGTATCCGCGAGGACGAGCGCGTCGTCCGCATCGTGGACGAAATCGGCGAGGGGCTGGCGACGGGAAGCATGAGTCAGGTACAGGCGCTCGTGGAGGTGGAAGTGCTCGTCCGGCGACTCGAAGACCACGACCTCATCGCGCAACTCCACGAGGAAGCGATGCCGGAGCTGGAGGGGCACGGCGGCGACTTCAACATTCACGACCCCGAGGACGAACTGCGAGCGACCGAACGCGTCCTGACCTCCATGCGCCGGGCGCTCGGCGTGGTGGAACAGACCAGTGGCTTCTCCTCGCTCATTCCAGCCGTCGGGTCGAACCTCTGTGAGTGCCTGCCGGACGCGGAGAGCATCGACGACGTGGCTGGCGTGCCGGGCAGAATCTTCGACGTGAAAGGTCGCGCGACCATCCCGGCGGAACCCGAATTCGGCGTCAGCGAACACGTCGCGTCCATCCTGCTCACGGCGCGACGACACGACGTCCCTGCTCACGCCGCGCTCAACGTCCGATACGATCCCGACATCATCAGCCGACTGGAAGAACTGGGCTACGAAACCGCCGAATTCGATGCCGAGTACGATAACCTCCACGAAACGCTCGGGTCGGCCTTGGACGAAAATCCGGACGCGACGATTCTCTTCCACACTGGAGGGTACGGCATCGAACCCATCACCTACATTCTGGCCGACACAGCCGAAGAAACGGCGGAAATCGCGCGAAAAGTCGTCTAGCGCGGCCTACACCGGCACGCGCTGACTGCGACGCAGTTCCCGAGCGATGGCGTCCGGTCGTACGTCGTCGCGCTGACTTCGAAGGTCGTTGACTGCCTCGGCGAGCGCGACGAGTGCTGTCGCCGCCTCTTCGTGCGTGTCCGCGCGTCCGAGCGGCCGAACCGTGGTGTATCGATTGCGAATGCTGTCCTCCAGTTCGAGTTCCCACTCGTCCGTGCTCGTCGTACGAACTGCTTTCACCGCGATACTGCCACTTCGATGTTCGAGTTCCATCTCGTCACCGCGTATCGGTGATTGCTCCCATCCGTCGGGTATCTCGCTCGTATCTGGCAGTCGGGACATGCTGTGTTGTTTTTGTCTCGGTCTCATTTCGTTTATTTCTTGCCCGCCCTTGCAGGCCGTTTATATTGTCGGCTGGAACTGGTACACACAAAGTATATACCAGTCGGATCTCACTATTCAGACACCTCGGGTAGGGGTACACGAGGTTATATTTTTTGAGACAGACCAGTTAGCCGCAGGTCTTTTTCCCGCTTAGCTGCGAGTTATTTGTTTGGTGTCATTTGCCCGCTCTGCCGCGGATTATTTGTCCGCTCAGCAGCGGATTATCCGCCCGGTCAGTCGCGGGTCTGTAGCATGACCGTGTCCTCTTCCACGTTCTCAACGGCCTCTTCGGACAGGGCATACGTATTTTCATCGCTTCCGCCCGCACCGAGTTCGGTCTTCAGCTTCTCCACGACGCTCGGTTCGGCCTCGACGTGAGCCGTGCCGTGTCGCACGTCTGCAACGACGCCGACCTCGGTTCCGTCCGCCTCGACGACCGTCTTCCCTTGCTCGTCTTCGGTCAGTGAAACAGTCATGCGGTGGATGGATTCACCGCGACCGGGCTTGAGGCCTGTGCCTGCGTTTGCCACCCTCCCACGAGGAGGGTATCGACTCTCGCTCCCGCCGGGCGAACAGGAAGAGCGCGAATGCGACCGGCGAGAGCAGCGCCGTGACGAAACTCCCGCCCAGTGCGAGTTCGCCCGGCGAGAGTGAGTTCGCCGACGCTCCCCCTGCTCCGCCGACGACGATGGCTCCTTTCATCCCCATTGCCTTGTGCGGTTCACAGGCGTACTTCGCGATGCCGGTTTCCTCGAAGGTGTGTTCGAAGGTCGCACCCCCAGTTCCGTACATCTCGCTCCCGAACGAGCCATCTTCCGCGACGACGTTGTGCGTGCCACCGTTTCCGGTCCACTTCCACGTCACGGTCGTACCGGGGTCGATTCGAACCGCGGCAGGGCCGAATCCGAACGCTCCGCCGTTCGCCTCCGCGCCGACGTCGATGGTAACGGACTGCTTGCCAGTCATGTCCACCGTGCCGTCGAAGTTGTCCACGTCGTCGAACCAATCGCCGTAGTCCGGTTCGCCGAGCGAGGAGTCGCCCGACGAGTCCGAGAGGCTTGCGTCACCGACGAGCACCGTGCCCGTCATTCCGAGCGCTTCGTGGGGTTCGCAGGCGTACTCGAACGCGCCCTCGCTCTCGAACGTGTGTTCGAACGTCGCCCCGGCATCGCCCTGCAGTTCGCTTTCGAACGCACCGTCTTTGGCGACGACGTTGTGCATTCCGCCGTTCCCCGACCACTTCCAGACGACGGTGGTACCGGGATCGATTCGCATGGTCGCGGGACTGAAGGTGAAGAACCCACCGTTGCCCTCCGCGCCGACGGTGACGGTGACTTCTTCCTGCCCGGTCTTGTCCGTCACATCGTTCGTCTCCTCTTTTTGTTCCTCTTTGCCCGCCGAGAACGACACGTCGCCGACGAGCACCGCGCCCGTCATTCCGAGCGCTTCGTGGGGTTCGCAGGCATACTCGAATGCGCCCTCGCTCTCGAACGTGTGTTCGAACGTCGCGCCCGCGTCGCTGTGTAACTCGCTCTTAAACGAGCCATCGGCGGCGGCGACGTTGTGCATGCCACCGTTTCCGGTCCACTTCCACGTCACGGTCGTACCGGGGTCGATTCGCACGACTTCGGGGCCGAATGCGTAGCTCCCACCGTTTCCTTTCACACCGACTTCGACGGTGACGTTCTTCTGTCCGGTCTTGTCCACGACCGACTCCGCCGCGCTCGTGGCAGTGGGGAGCAGTGCGAGTGCCGTGACGCCTGCCGCCCCGCGCAGTACGTCTCGCCGTTCTAGTTCGGTCATCGTCTCACCCCTCGTATCCCGCGTACTCCATCAGTTTCTTGAAGATGTCAGTGCCCATCGCCTCCTTGTAGACGATGGCGGAGAGCATCCCGCCGGGGTACGACGCGCCGTTGCGAACGTGGTCTACCTTGTGGCAGTGCATGAGGTAGATGCCGGGGTCGGCGTCCGCCTCGAACTCCAGCGTGTAGCGTTCGGCAGGTGCGACGCTAACCACGTCCTGCTTGAACTGGAGTGTTTCCGGATACTCCGCCCCATCTTTCTCCACGATTTTGAACCGATGGTTGTGCGTGTGCAGTGGGTGGGACATGAACCCCGCGTTGACGAAGTGGATGCGGACTGTGTCGCCCGATTCCACGATGAACGGCGTTCCGTCTTCCGGGTGGAGTGTTCGGGGTGCGCTCTTCCCGTTGACGGTGAACATATCCGGTCTGCGGTTCGTGAGGTCGAACTGCGCGTCCTCGCCGCCGTACATCCGCGAGAGGCGGGAGTCCCATTCGCGCACGGTAGCGAAGTACTCCTTTTCGGCCTCTTCGTATCCTTTCGGGTCAACGCGGAGGATGCCGAACATCCCCATCTCCATGTGCATCGGGGTCTGGTAGTGGCAGTGATAGAGGTGGGTTCCGGGAACGTTCGCCGGAATGGTGTAGGTGTGTTTCTCACCGGGTTTGACGGTGACGCCAGTCGTCGTCGGCACGCCGTCGTTCTCCCACGATTTGCGGACGCCGTGGAAGTGCAGCGTGTGCGGGTTCTTCATGTCCGTATTGTCGAGCGTGATTTTCAGGTCGTGACCTTCCGTCGTGCGAAGGACGGGGCCGGGCACGCTCGGCGGGAGGTCGTTCGCCTGAAACGCCCACGTATGCGGGAGCGTCACCGGGCCGCCCATGTTTTCGAGTGGATGGACTTCGTGGAGAGCGGGGACTGCCCGCATCGTCACCTCGTGGCCAAGCTCGTCTAAATCGACGACCTGCGGGGCGCTGGTCGTCGGGAGCGAGGCATTCTGTTTGGCCGCAGCCTTCCCGTCTACCTGTTCGGGTTGGGAGGGGGCCGCACATCCCGCAGTCGCCGCAACACCTGCGACGCCGGTCGCTTTGACGAAGTCACGTCGGGTGATACCAGTTCCGGGTGCGCCGATTTGGGATTTCATGTACAGTTCATTATTTGAGTAGTGGGGTGATAAGTCGAAAAGCTCGTTCTCAGCGTCTGAGACGCGTTCTCAGAAAATGAGAACGAGCGCAGTGAACTCGATTCGAACAGTCCCCGGTAACGATAACTCCGGACAAATCGAGAACTGCCATGTCCCGATTGGCGATTTTTCACCGACTCGTAACACTGAGCAGTGCTTTCCGCCCCGCTTCTTTTATTCGCCCCCGGCGTACCGACAGCCATGTCCGAAAGCAGCACCGCCTCCGCCCAGCAGTTCTACGGGCGGTGGGCGCGGTTCTACGACCTGCTCGCGTCGGCGACGCCCGGACTCTCCCAGTTGCGCGATCGAGTCGCCGACCGACTCGGTCTCGAACCGGGCGACACCGTGGTCGAAATGGGCTGTGGCACGGGGGCGAACTTCCCACACCTCCGTGAGCGCGTCGGCCCCGAGGGGACGGTCGTCGGCGTCGATTTTACTCGCGGCATGCTCGAACAGGCCCGCGACCGCGTGGAGCGCGAGGGATGGGAGAACGTCCATCTCGTCCAGGCCGACGCCGCCACCTTCGAACCCCGCGAGGACGCCGACGCCGTTCTCGCCACCTTCGTCGTTGGAATGTTGGACGACCCCTACTCGACCGTCGGCTACTGGTCGGACTGGGTTCGCCCCGGTGGGCACGTCGCCCTCCTCGACGCGGGCCAGAGCACGCACCCCTACTCGTGGCCTGTGAATCAGGCTTTTCGGGGGCTTGTCGTCGCCTCGACGCCCGGCGGCGGATTGGATTTCGAACGCCCGCCGTGGAGCGTGCTGGACGAACGAGTGTCCGAGGCGCGGCGGGTACTGTCCGAGCGCGCCGTCGATGTACGGGACAGCGAGCACGCGATGGGGTTCGTTCGGATTACGGGGGGACGACTGGCGTGAGTTCTCTCCCCGTGCTGTAGGCTCACAACGATTTGGTTCCGAGGGAGGTTGGTGGAACGCAGTCGGGCTTCAACCTCACAAGGGTTCGTCTGTAACACGACCTCGTAGAACCCACCCTGCTCGTCCCGGTCAAAAATGTCGAACTTTAGCGAAAGTATTTGTTTCTGCCATTCGTGTCACGAGCAATGGCATTCACGAACGTCCCCCTCCGACGAGCGATTCCGACGGGCGTGTCGGCGTTTCTCGTGCAGTACGCGGTCGTGTTCGTCCTGTTCAGTTCACGGGTCGAAAACATCTTGCGGTCGAAGACCATCGACCCGGGGTTCGCTATCGGTTCGAAGTCGCTCTGGCCCCTCATCGAGCCATCGCCCCCGCCGTGGAAGATGGCCGGGTGGATGCTCCACTCCACCCACGGGGCGGATTTGGTCGTCCGTCTGCCGAAATACGGCGTGTCGCCGGAAATCGACCTCGTGGCTCACGCTGGCGGGTGGGTGCGAGTGCTGTACTTGCTTCCGCCCGTGATGCTGTTCGTCGCCGGGTATCTCGTCGCGCGAACCAGCCAGACCTACGGTGCTCACGGCGAGGACTACGCCGGTGCGAGCATCGCCCTCGGATACGCACTCTGCTACTTCGTCAGTGCCCCCGTCTTCGCTCACATTGGAGAGAGTGCCAGGGCGGAGCCGAACCTGTTGGCCGGGTTTTTCGTCGGCTGTCTCCTCTACCCCGTCGTTTTCGGCTGGCTCGGCGGACGAGTGGCTCGATTGCGGTCGAGAAAGGAGACGAACCCGGCGGGTGCGTAGCTCAGTCGTCTGCGGGCGACGGACTGGCCGACATCTCGACCGTGCCGCCGACATCCAACTCGTCCAGTGCGACCTGCGCGGCGCGCTTGCCCGAGAGGAGCATCGCGCCGAAGGTCGGTCCCATTCGGGTCAGTCCGTAGGTCGTCGCGGTGGCGAGACCGGTCGAAACGAGACCGTCGTGAACCTTTCCGGCGTGTTCGACCACTTCGTCCTCGCTCTTGGCGACCCACATCGAGTCGTGACCGGGCGAGTCGTGACCGGGTGCGCCGTACTCGCCGTCAGCGGTCTTGTCCATGCCCGTGTTGTGCTCTTTCGCGTGGCTGAGACCCGGCGCGTCCAGCACGCCGCGCTCTTGGAGTTTCGAGACGACGACCGCATCGTGACCCGTGGCGTCGATGACGAGATCGGATTCGACTGCGATGGGGTCAACGCAGGTAAGTTCGCGCGGCAGGGCGTGAACCGGCGTCCAGTTCATGACGATGCCGCCGACGCTGTGGCCCTCGCGGACGACCACGTCGGTGAACTCGGTCATGTTCTGCATCTTCGCGCCTGCGGCGCAGGCCGATTCGATGAGCGAGGAACAGGCGTGCGGGCCGTTTGCGACGTACAGTCCCTCGGCTTCGTCGGATTCCTCGTAGGGGACGCCGAGTTCGTCCAGCACGGACTGGGACGGGTCACGAACCGTAACCTTGTTCATCAGGAATCCGCCGAGCCAGAACCCGCCACCGAGGTAGTTGTTCTTCTCCACGACCATCGTCTGAACGCCACGTTCCGCGAGTTCCTTGGCAGCCATCAGTCCGGACGGACCGCCGCCGACGATGATGACTTCGCTCTCCGAAAACTCGTCGAATTCCTCGCTCCACGCGCTTCCGATTGCTCGGGTCACTTCCGCCTCACTCACGTCCGTGAATCCATCGAACTCTTGCATATCACCTAGTGATATAACCAAGTGGTTAAAAACAGTTGTGTTCCTCGCGTGATGGAAACGCGCAGATAGCTACGCAAACAGATACGTTTTTTGAGCGCTCTTTCGCTGGATACGGATCCGATGGAACACCTCCCCCTCGACCGCTTGCCCCAGCACTCCGACTGGGTTGGATTCCTCCTCAATTCGAACCGTGACCCACCGGGCGACCCCGAGGCGTACACCGACATCGCAGTGTACGACGACATCTACGGTCGCCTGCTGGAGCGGTATCGCAACAGCGATCTCGACCGCGAAACGTTCACCCTCGAAACCCGCGCCGGTGGCCGTGACGAACCGGACGTCATCTCGTCCAACGAAGACCTCTTTCTCGCCAGCACGGAGGAACTGGTTGCACGCGAGGAAGACGCAGTGCGCGATGTCCTCCGTCCGGTCATCGACGGCGATGAAACCGTCGTCGCGCTGGGTTGTGGCTGGGGCGCGAATCTCGGCGTCATCGCCGAAACGTTCGATGTCACGGTCGTCGGGGGCGAAATCGCCGAGAGAGGCGTGACGCTGGCACGGGAACTGCACGCGGACGACGACCGCGTTTCGGTCGAACGATTCGACTTTTTCGACGATTGGAGCATTCTCGACCACGACGAAGTGGTCGTGTTCACCCGAGGCTCACTCTCTATAATCGATGGGGTTGCCTCCATCATCGACCGACTGGCGTCTCGCGCAGTCGATGGCGACGTCGTTGCTGGCGTCCACCTCGAACAGACTGGCCCCCATCCCCCGGATACGGTTTTGGGCCTGCTTCGCCAGCGATACGCAGACGTTCGCGGCTACGATACCGAACTCCTTTCCATCCTCCGGAACCACGACGATGTCGCCGTGACGCACTCCGACTACGACGTCGTCGGTGCGAATCCGCTCCATCCGCAAACCGCGGTCAGGTGGCGATCTGCGTAGTTCGCGCTCAAAAATCAGTCGTACTTCGGCACGCGCCCCGACGAATCGCTCCCTTCCACGAACGGAAGCGACACCAGTTCCGCCGACACTTCTTCGCCATCGACGCGCACCGACAGGTTGGCATCCGATTCTACGCCGTACTCCACCAATGCCATCGCAATCGGTTCCTCGCGGGACGGACTCTCGACGGCGCGGGTGACTTCGCCGACGGATTCGTCGCCCGCGAACACCGCCGCGCCCTGTTCTGGAACCGTTTCGGGAAGGAAGCCGACGAGTTTGCGACTCGGTTGGCCGCGGTTCTCGACGCGAGAGACGACTTCCTGCCCGACGAAACAACCCTTCTCGAAGTCGAGTCCGTTGCGCAGGCCGAGGACGTTCGGCACTTCGTCCTCCAGTTCGAACTCGAACAATGGCGTTCCGGCTTCCAGCGTCAGGGATTCCCACGTCCGCCTGCCGAAGGGGGCGGCGTTCATTCCGTGGTTCAACAGGGCGTCGAAGACGAGTTCGACGTTCGGTCGCGCCCGTCCGATTTCGTCCTCCGTCTTGCCGGTCGTACAGATTATCTCGTATCCTTCCTCGCCGGTCGGCGCGTCGGTTCGAACGACGGTGACGCCCACGTCGGCAATCTTCCCGCGAGCGAACGACAGTCGCTCGTCGGGCGTGCTGACGCTGTTCAACACGCTGGCGACTTTTTCGGTGGCGTGCGGTCCGTGAACGCCGAAGACGGCGAACTGGTCGGTCGCAACCTCGATTTCTACGTCCTGAATGAACACCTTCTCGCGCCACTCCTCTGCCAGTGGAGTCGCCTTTCCGGGCGGCGTAAAGAGGAGTAGTTTGTCGTCCGTACTGTAGACGTACATGTCCGTCTCGATTCGGCCCTGTGGGTCGAGGAGGAGGGCGTAGGTGCCCCGTCCATCCTCGCTGGGAACCGTGTTCGAGATGACGTTATCGACGTACTCGACTCGGTCGTCGCCAGTTACCACGACGACGCCGTAGGGCATTTCCGTGAGTCCGACGCCGTTTCTGACCGCACGGTGCGTGCGCTCCGGTCGGCCGTAATCGCGTGGAACCCGGCGATTGCCGACCGAGCAGAACGTCGCCCCGTGGTCGGCGTGCAGGTCTTCCAAGTGCATGGTCGTACTCGTCGCCGTAGGGGGGTAAAAACGTCGGATGTTCTACAGCGGCAGTCGGTCGATGATGCGGTCAACGATGGACGGTTCCTCGCCCACCTCTTCCGGGTCGGGAATGACGCGCTTGTCCGGTCTGATGAGCGTCCGACCATTCTTCGTTTCCGCGTTGATGAGGCCGTCTTCCTTGAGGTTTCCCAACGCGTCTTCCAAGTCGTCTATATCGACCTCTACGTGTGACCGGAGTTCGAACACCGTCATTCCTTCCTCACTCCGGTCTACGAGAGCATCGAGTACCTGTACTTCGATGTCCTCGCGGTGGCGATACTCCCGCTTGGCCTTCATATCCGTCTCTATGTCACCCCGGGTTTTAGCCTTACCTCTCACTGCTCTCTCGGTGTATTGCGGTCGAGAGATGGAATCGCGGCGGGTTACTCCCTGCCGACCTGCTCACTCGCCTCCCGAAACAGTCCGTCCAAAATCTCGGGCGTCGTCGGGTGATACGCCCGGTCGGGAACGTCGCGCACGTCCATCTCGTGCTCGACGACGACCTGCATCGTCTTCGCCATCACGTCCGCCTGGTAGTGCAGTCCTTGATAGCCGAGCACGGTTCCGTCTTCGGCATCCACGATTAGTTTCGCCAATCCCCTCGCGGCCTGCTTGGTCTTGAACACGCCGTCGTCGCTCGCCTCTCGCGAGACCGCGACGTAGTTCCGTCCTACTTTCCTCGCCGCGTTCTCCGAGAGGCCGACCCGGACGAACGGATACACGCCGGTCGCCGAGAAGATGACGTGATGGTGAACGTTCTCGTACGATTCGAGGTCGTCCCCCCGAGCGTGCGCAAGGACGTTCTCAGCGGCCTGAAAGCCCTGCTCTTTGGCGACGTGGAGAATCGGTTCCCTACCGTTCACGTCGCCGACGACGAACGTTCGGGGGTCGTCGCGGGCCTGCATCGTGGCCGCGACCCATCCCAACCGCGGTTCGAGGCTCGTGTTTTCCACTCCGAGTCCGTCGAGATTCGGTCGTCGTCCGGTGAACAGAAACAGTTCGTCGGCGTCGATGGCGCGCTCCTCACCGTCCTGCTCGACGTGAAGCCGAACCCCGTCCTCGGTGGCTTCGACGCGCTGTTCGTCCGTCTGGGTCCGAATTTCGACGCTGAACTCGTCGCGATATATGTCCAGCAGTTCGTCGCCGAACGCGGCATCGGCCTCGTCCAGCGGTCGAGAGTCGTGCTCGATGACGGTGAGGTTCATTCCCCCCGCCTCTGCGAGGTACGGAACCAGTTCCATCCCGACGTAGCCAAAGCCCATCACGACGCCCGAATCGGGGAATTCGGTCGCGTCGAGCACGTCCGCACTCGTCATGTACTCCACGTCCTCGATTCCGGGCATGTCGGGGACGTTCACGACCGACCCGGTCGCTACGACGACGTAGTCCGCTTCGATTTCCCGGCCACCGACTTCGACCGTGTGGTCGTCCACGAACCGGGCGGTGTCGTGGTAGAACTCGACGTTCTCGCGTTCCGCGAGTTCGTGTACCGCACTCCGGCGGTGTTCTGCGAAGTCGTGGATGTGCTCGTCTTTGATGTCTACTACCGACTCCAAATCGACCTCCGGCGTGCCCGAAAGCCGCGGGTCGTGCCGAGCGTGGAATTTGTGCGCCGACGCCGACAGCACCTCTTTCGAGGGCATGCATCCCCGGAGGATGCACAATCCCCCACCGGGTTCGCCGTCGTCTACCAGCGTCAACTGGACGTTGGGGTCGTCTGCGAGTTCGCTGGCGACGGCGACGCCCGCGCTCCCATACGCGCCGATAACGACTACCTGAATCGTCATAGGGTGGATAAAGGTATGCGGGGCATTAGGGTTTGAGATGACGGCTTCGAAAGGGGGTGTTCGAGACGAGGAATTTAATGAACTGATAGGAACCGGGTAGCTTCACGAGGAATCGTGTCTCGTGTTGCTGGCCTTTCCTGCTCTCGTTCGTTCCCGCGTGCCGAGGGAGTTAGGTGAACTTTCGAGCAATCCGAATTTGTGCTGCGGCGCGCGAAGGCGAACCTCCGGTTCACCCGCGCGAGGTCCTCGTGAGTGACCGACGGGAGCGAGCGAATGGCTCGTCAGAGCTCGTCTCTGACGGTGGACGAGCGAAGCGAGTCGGTTGGGGAGGGTGTGGCTGATGCGGTGCGGTTGCGGTTATTTGGAGTCGGGATTAGCTAGCAAAAGCAACCCAAACACATCTGTGTCGCAGTTGCGGTATCTGGACGAAAGCTGGAGTCGAAACTAGCTAGACAACACACCGGCAAGGTTGTTGGTATTGTGACAGTCTGCAAAACCCACTTACCCGTCGGAAACCCGTCGCTCACGAACGAACCCACTACGGCGAAAAAGTGCCGCAGGTTTCGGTTTGACGAGTTTAGCTGATGAGTTCGTGCTCACCGCGCTCGACGACGATGCGGCACGGCGGGGAAATCTTGTTGTAGGCACGGCGGAAGGCGTCTTTGACGGCGTCCGCGTCCTCGACCTCACACCACGCGGTGAACAGTCGCTCGCCGTTCTGGATTCGCGCCGCGGTGCCGACCGGCTTTCCAAACGCCTGTCGCATTCCGTCGGACACACGGTCTGCACCCGCACCGGTTGCCTGCTTGTTCTCGCGCAGGACGTGGTGTGGGAACTTGCGCAGAATCATCTTGTAGCCGGTTTCGCCGATGTTCTTCAGCAGGAAGCGGTTGGCCGACAGGCGGGAGGCCTCCAGCGCACCGTGGCGAATCTGGCACTCTTCTTCGAGGACGAGCGAAATCTGGACGGGGTAGTCGTCCTCGTCCTCGCCGATGTCGCCCATTTTGTGCTGTGCAATCTTCGAACCGGGAATTCCCGTGATGTATTCGCGTCGCGTGTACGGGGGCTTTCGAATCTCCCGGTACATCGAGGCAGGTTTGTCGGACATGGTTACTACTGAAGTCTGATGGTCAGGCCGTGAATAAACCCTTCGAAGCGAGTTCGACGCTCACTGTACGAAATCCCGGACGAACCGGTCGGGAACGTAATCCATCATCGGGGCCGGAATCCGCGCGACCAGCCACTCCGCCGCGACGACGAGTTGCTTGCGAAGCAGGGCGTACACCCCTGAAACGAGGACGAAGACCACCACGAGCGTCTGAATCGCGCCGTCGTAGAGCACGAGGCTCGGGAGGGCGACGAACACCCCCAGCGCGAAATCCTCCGGCGCACCGTCGTAGCGAACCCATCGCCGGGGGCGAATCCACCGGCCTCGGAAGTGGTCGTACACCGCTCGTTCGGACTGGCCGAGCCACGGCTTCAACTCCAGTCCCCCGCCGAAAGCGTCCGAGACGGAGTGAACCGCCGCCGCCAGGAAGAAGACGCCGAGCGCGACGGTCCACGCGGTCGGCACGAAGAAGGCGACTACGAGCATCGCCACCGCTGTAATCGAGTAGTACACCGGAAAGTGTAGCGTCTTCCGGTGGCCGGAGTAGAGGTCGAAGTCAGGAAACAGCCCACCGGACAGCCCCGCGAACACCGCGACGGGGGCGAACTCCGGTGCGACGAGGAGCGTCACACTTCCCAGAAGCACGCCGACGAGGGCGTGGGTCGTTGCCATCATTGTACCCCTGTTAGGCTAGGTTCACGTATACACCTATCGCCAAGTGTTCAAAGATAACACACGTCGTTTGAGGGAGTACCGATTCGAGGGGGCACCGTTTACTTCGTTGCGTGCGTAGCCCTCACCGAGATGGAAGACCGGGCCGACACGTCCCACCGCCTCGCTCGGGTACTGCAGTTCGCCATCGCTAGTATCGTGGTCGTCGGCCTTATCACCCGAAACGTCGGCGTGTTGGTGAACGCCGTCTTCGCGCTCGGCGTCACCTTTCTCCCCGGCGTGTTGGAGCGCGACTATCGCATTTCGCTCGACCCAGTGCTGACGCTGTGGATTACCGCCGCCGTCTTCCTCCACGCCATCGGTATGGTCGGTCTCTACGACACCGTCTGGTGGTGGGATCATCTGACGCACACGCTCTCTGCAATGCTGGTTGCCAGTGTCGGCTACGCGACTGCGCGGGCGTTCGACCAGCACTCCGACGCGGTCTCGTTCCCTCCGCGATTCATGTTCGTTTACGTGCTCCTTTTCACCCTCGCCTTCGGCGTCGTCTGGGAGGTGCTGGAGTTTGCTGTGCGCGGGTTTGCTACCATCGTCGGCATCGAGCCGGTGCTCATTCAGTACGGTCTCGAAGACACCATCATCGACCTCATCTTCGACGCCACTGGTGCGCTCCTCGTCGCCCTCTTCGGAACCAGCGCGCTGTCCGGAACGATAGATACCCTCGTCGCGCGGCTATCGGGAAGCGCCGAGTGAGACGTGTTCAATCCTGCGAGTAATCCCATCCCGTCACGTCGCTCGGTAGGACTTCGCCGTTGATGTTCCACTCCCGCGGCCGGTAGGCGACGACGAGGATACCGGCGTAGAACGTGACGACCGTCGCGAGGACGACCCCGCCGGGAATCCACGCGATGGCCGCACTCTCGGGCCAACCACCATTCGACGCGTAGGCCGTCAGGTGGAACAGCCACGCGAGGAGCAACACCAGAAAGAGCGGCGCGTACACTCGACGCAGGCGGTGGGCGAGCGCCTCCTCCAGCGACACCTTCATTTTGGGCATGCGGTAGTCTTCGCTCAGTTTCCGTCGCCAGTCGTCGTCCACGACGCCCGCGGAGTCGTCGAGTCCGAGCGCGAAGACGTTCTGCTGAAGCATGCGAACCCGCGACCGCCAGATGTCGTAGGCGCGGTATCGGCGCGCCTCGATGAGCAGGAAGATGCTGACCGTAACGATAGCGAGGAGGACGATGTAATGCGGATTGCTCCGACTCGAAAACGCCCAGGTCAGAATGGCCGCCATCAGCGTAATCGCCCAGTTGCTCGTCCGGTCGAGTCGCTCGCGCCAGAACTTCATTCGGTGAATCTCGCCACGGTAGAGATGTGCCAACGCCGAACTCGGACCCATGTTCTCGTCGAGCAATCCTGCACCGACTTCTGCGTCAGCCATCTCCTGTGGTTCGGTGGTTTGCTGGTCACTCATGGCAATGTCGAGTCTGCTCCGTCGTTCGTGGATATAGTATTGTGATGTATGGTGAAAACCGTACCGATTCGGCAATCGTCACAACACGTCCTCTCGGGGATGGGGGGTATCAAGACGAAGCGCCGTGGCTATTGGGTCGTTCTCATTCGCACCGCTATGGCACTCTGTGTGCAGAAAATTGATGGTAGTACGAAACAGCCGTAACCGAATTACAGTCGCGTGACGTTGGTCGCGCGCGGTCCTTTCGGTGCCTGCTCGATGTCGAATTCGATTTCCTGTCCCTCTTCGAGGTCGTCGCCGCCAACATCTTCCATGTGGAAGAAAACGTCCTCGTCTGCGTCCTCTGTCGAAATGAAACCGTAGCCGCCAGTGTCGTTGAAGAAATCAACTTTTCCTTTCGCCATTGCTCTTGAATAAACTGGCGCTCCACTGATAACACTTCCGGGAGGGATGGTACCATGGGTGCCGGGACTCTCCGGTGTCAAAACGATTCGCGTCGCTGGTCGTTCGTCGCTCGCAGTAAAATTTCGGTGTCTGTCTTCGTTGTCCGCGTTACCGGACGTATTGCCGATACTTACAGTCGCGTGACGTTGGTCGCGCGCGGCCCTTTCGGTGCCTGCTCGATGTCGAATTCGATTTCCTGTCCCTCTTCGAGGTCGTCGCCGCCAACGTCCTCCATGTGGAAGAATACGTCGTCGTCCGCGTCCTCAGTCGAAATGAAACCGTAGCCGCCTGTGTCGTTGAAGAAATCAACGTTGCCTTTTGCCATTGCTTCTAAGCGGAGTCGCTTCTCACGGATAAGGCTTGGGAAACTGTCGCCTCGACGCGTATTTCAGTTGACGATATTTTGAAACAAAGCTATATTGGCGAACAAATAGCTGATTTAGACGGCTTTTGCTCCGATTTCCATCGCATTCCACACTCTTTCGCGTTCGAACCGCCGGAATTCACACAACTGAACTGACGGTCGCTTAGTCGTCGGCCGAGACGCCCGGCCGGAACTCTCGACTGATAGCCTTCCACTTTCCGGTCGAAAATCGGTAGTAGTTGATGCTCGCCGGTATCGTCGTTTCGGCGACGAACGATAGGTACAGTCCGACGATTCCGAACGACGTCGTGGCTCCGAGATACGCGACCGGTATCGCACAGCCGAACATCCCGACCACCTGACTGTAAAACGGCCACCGAGTGTCTCCGCTCGCGTCGAGCGGGCCTGCGGCGGCACCTTTGACTCCCTGCGCCAAGACGGCGACGCAGGAGGCGTGGACGAGCGCCACCGCGTACGGAACCGACGGGTCAGTCGAATCGCCGACGAACGAGACGACGATGGGTTCGGTGAACGCGAAGACGATGACGGCGGCGACTGCGTAGGTGGCCACCGCGAAGACGATGACGTCGCGGGCGTACCCCTCCGCGGCCCGTTCGTCACCGCTCCCGAGTTCTTGGCCGACGAGACTGCTCGACGCCAAGCCGAATCCCCACCCGGGCGTGTTCATCAGGCCCCAGATGCGTCGGCTGATGACGTAGCCAGCGACGACGTTCTGCCCGAACAGCGCGACGATGGCCAGCATCGGGAATTTGGCGACCGTCCACACCAGATTTCGGCCGACCACCGGCAGACCGATTCGGACTAACTGCCGAATCGTGTCGCGTTCGACGTACTTGGCGACGAGGTTCACCTGTACCGGGAGTTCGCCCGCACCGGGGAGTCGGCCAGCGACCAACCCGCTAGCGAACGTGCCCGTGACGACCACGTTTGCGAGCACCGTCCCCAGTGCCGCACCTGCGACGCCCCACCCGAACGCGAAGACGAACACCCCACTCAGTACGATGTTCGAGATCGCTCCCCCGGAACGAACCAGCATCGGCGTCCACGAGTCGTCCATACCGATGTAGATGCGACTTCCGATGAGGTTGAGTCCCGCAAACGGCACCCCGACCGAGAGGATGCGCAGGTACCTTGCACCCAATTCGACCGTCCTTTCGTTGCTGGTCATCAGCGAGACGAGTTCCGTCGGAAAGAGCCAGAACACGCAGGCGACGGGAATCGTCACCGCGAGCACGAGCGCGGCACTCGACCGAATCGCCTGCCCGAGTTCGTCGAACGCCTCCGCGCCGTATCGCTGTGACACCAGTGCGATAGTTCCTCCGGCGAAACCGCCGCCGAGCGAGAACGCGATGCCCCAGTACGGCGTGGCGAACCCGACTCCGGCAATCGCCGAGGGGCCGACCGCAAGACCGACGAACGCCACGTCCACGGCGTTCTTCGACATTCGCGCCAACCCGGTAACGATGCGCGGCCACGCCAAATCCGTGGTTCTGTGGACGTGTTTCCGCTCGACGAGGCCAGCACGGGCGAGTGCGAGACCGATTGCGAGGATGACCAGTCGGACGGGGTTCGGGAAGCGGGCCACGGGTGAGTAGTATTTCGAATCGAAAGTATAGCTCTTTTCATCTCGGTGGTACCGACGGGACGACGACCTCCGGCCGAAATCTCTCGATGGCGTTCCGAGCGATTGTACTCTGGATACGAGCGATTTGTGCCTTCGAACCACGACGAGCTGGAACTAACACAAAATAAATGAAATTTTACTATGATAATTTGTGTCTCATGAAGACGTAGGCCAGTACATGAGCGAGCAGGAAGAGTCGAGACTGGTACTCTTCGGAAATCGACCACCGGCCGCCGACGGACTCGACGACATCACGATGGGGATGGACGACAACAACCTCAGGCAGTTACTGCGAGCCATCACCCGAGTCCACGACTCTATGCAGGATGTTCAGATGGACGTCGATATCTGACGGCTCAGACGTGATTGAAAAACTGTAGTGCGCGCTCTTCGTATCTTCCCCACGGTCTCGATGTCACTCCCGCAGTTCGGAACGTCTGGCCGGAGAGCGACGCCGCGACGGGCTTTCACGTCGCCGGGGCCGACGAGGAGGCGATACTGATCGCCTTCGGCGAACCGCCGGAGGAGGGCGTTCGGTTGCAGTGGGGCTTCGAGGTGCGTCGGTGAGTATTCGCGGCGAAAACGGTCGTTGCTACGAAATCACGTCCTGCACGTCCGGATGGTCGAGATGCGCTTCCGGTTTCGGCGGCAGTTCGGACACTGGCGTATCATGAATTCGGTCGCGGATTCGTTGCCACTTCTCGTGTCTGCAAAGCACGCACACCGGAATCTCCTCGATACCCAAAATCGACGCGATGGTGAACCGATGATACCCTTCCGTCCAGTAGATTGCTCCGGAACGCCCGACGAGGACGAGCGGTTCTAAGTGATGGGCATATGCGTTTTCGTTCGGGTTATCGTGCGCCGCATCCGCGTTCGGTCGATACCCCTCCTGCTGAATCTTGTGAAACAACTCGTCGAGATACTCGCATCTGACGGTTCGGAACTCGTCTATACTTTCGTACCCTCGAACCGAATCTCGGTCTTCGAACTGATCTTTCACCCGTCGATACAGCGCCGTCTCTTCCCAATCATATCCCTCTTCGAACCGCTGTTCGAGTCCCTTATAGGTCGTCGTCTCGCGTAGCGGGTTGCAGTTCTCCTCGTCATCCCACTCTCCGGCCTTGATTCTCCCAAGTCCCCAGTTGACCCTGATTTCTCCGTTGTAATCGGTCACGTCGTCAGGAGACACTCGGAGTAGCTTCCACGGGTCTGCCGGTGCCTCGTACTGCTTTTCGTTGGCGAACCGGTGCCATTTCGTGCGACGACGGAACTGGCAGAGATTCACTTTCTACGACAAAATATATCGATGATAATATCTGCTTCGATATTTCCACTTCTGGTGCTCACCAAGTAGTTCGCAACAAAAATGCCGCCTCCCGGATTTGAACTACGCCCAGACGTTCCGGGATGCTCACTTCGTTGCGCTTCCGGGCATGCGACTGGTCTACTTCAAATCGCGCTCGGGTTGCAGATTCACGGCTGACGACTCAGTCGCTTCGCTCCTTCGTGTTGTCAGCCGTAGAATCATGCCGCCTCCCGGATTTGAACCGGGGACAGCTCGATCTTCAGTCGAGTGCTCTCCCAGTCTGAGCTAAGGCGGCGCACTCGGAAGGAAGCGCATGGGACAAAAAAGGATTTCGAAATGCGCCGGAGGGAAGTCGGGTAGCGAAACTAGCCCCTCACCCCTACAGCCCTCGGGGAAAGCCATTTATCGCTCGTCGTGCGAGTAATCACCATGGGAGACCGTGCCTGCTATCTGGAGTTCTGTCCGCACTGCGACGCGCAGTTGGCGACGATAGACGAGGAGTGCCCCGATTGCGGGGCGTCGCTGGCCGACTAACGTCCCGTTGTACTTTTTCCAAGTCAGACGCCACGGATTGATTATGCTACTACTTATCATGATCGCTGTTGCCTCTGAGTACTGGGGGAACCGATGAACGACACAGAGTTCGCTAGCCACGAATGGTGGGAGCACTACAAAGAGACGGTGAACAGCGACCCGGAGATGCAAGTCCGGGGCCACGACAAATTCAGCGACAACTTCTACGTCGAAATCGGCGACGAGCGCTTCCTCATCGAGATGGAGGACGGAAGCGTTCGGGAGATACTGCCGAATCCGGCGCTGAACGACCGCTGGTCGTTCGGCGTCGAAGGCGACCGCGAAGCGTGGGAGGAGTTCGTCCAAGAGAATCCGCCAGCGTTCAATCACGAAATCGTCGCCTCGCACTATCGGAGTGCAGTCAGAAACGAGGACGGACATCTCATGATGCGCGGGGACAACAAGAAAATTTTCCAGAATCTGCGACCGTTCCAGCGCGCGCTCGATTTGATGCGCGTCGCAAACAACAACGGAGGGAGCTAACATGGTCGAATCAGGAACCATCGAACCGATTACGGGCAAGTACGTCCACGTCGAAATCGGCGGGGTAGACCACCGAATCTACT
>CAYNQM010000024.1:0-30634 GCA_964399275.1 uncultured Haladaptatus sp. | reverse complement strand
GTTCCCGCCGGTTCCGGTCGATAGCGAGGCGATGACCGGGACGGGACAACTGCCGAAGTTCGCCGACGACGCCTACAAAATCGAAGGCGACGACCTCTGGCTCTGTCCGACCGCGGAAGTCCCGGTCACGAACATGTACGCGGGCGACATCCTCCTGCGCGACGACCTGCCGCTGAAACATCAGGCGTACACGCCTAACTTCCGCCGAGAGGCGGGTGAACACGGCGTGGCGACGCGGGGAATCGTTCGCGTCCACCAGTTCAACAAGGTCGAGTTGGTGAACTTCGTGGAACCCGAGGAGAGCTACGACCGACTAGAAGGACTGCTCGCGGAAGCAGAATCGGTCCTCCAGAAACTCGGCCTACCGTACCGCATCCTCAACCTCTGTACTGGCGATTTGACCTTCTCGTCGGCCAAGACCTACGACATCGAGGTCTGGGCACCCGGCGACGACATGGAGGACGGGCCGGAAGCGGGCGGCAGATGGCTTGAAGTTTCGTCGGCGTCGAACTTCGAGGACTTCCAGGCCCGCCGGGCGGGACTGCGCTATCGCCCCGAGCGTCACGAATCGACGGAGTATCTCCACACCCTGAACGCCTCGGGGACCGCCATCGGGCGCGTGATGGTCGCCATTCTGGAGTACTACCAGAACGACGACGGCACGGTGACGATTCCGGAAGTCCTGCGTCCCTACATGGGTGGGCAGGAAGTCATCGAGGGTCACGAGCCAGTCGGCGAGAGCGCGCTCGGGTCGGGCGAGCGAGAGTAAAAGAGTCGTCTCACTTTTCAGGAGAACTGAACTAACGGCCGTAAATCGGGTCGAGCCGAACCGTTTTTTCGATCATTCGTAAGTAAGCGTCATCCCGCCGTCGAACAGCAAGTCACCACCATTGAGGTGTTTCGCGTGTTTCGAGAAGCCGAAGACGAACAGGTTGGCGACATCGACGGGTTCCATCATCTCCGTGCTTCGTGCTTGGCCGAGCATCACGTCGTCGATGACTTCGTCAACGGTGATGCCCCGCTGGTCTGCCGTATCCGGAATCTGGTTCGTGACGAGCGGCGTCTTCACGTAGCCCGTGCTGACCGAAAACGAGCGAAGTGAACCGTCTCCCTCCGCCGCAATCGATTGCGTGAGTCCGCGCAGGCCGAACTTCGAGACGTTGTACGCCATCTTGTCCGCGGTGACGTAGTGGCCGTGAACCGAACACATGTTGCCGACACAGCCCACGCTGTCGTCGGTCGCACGAATGTGGGGAAGACACTGCTTCGAGAGGTAAATCGGCGCTCTGAGCATGATGTCGTGAATCGTGTCGTAGGTATCCATCGGGAACTCCTCGATGGAATCGATGTGTTGCATCCCGGCGATGTTAGCGAGATAGCGAATCTGGCCGGACTCCGCCGCCGATTCCACGATTCGGTCGAGGTCGGCGTCCTCGGTCAGGTCGGCGACGACCAGTTCGAACTCGCCGCCGAGGTCGAGGTCGTCGATTCGGTCGGCAGTCTCGCCGAGTCCGGACTCGTCGATGTCGGTACCGACAACGGTCAGTCCGTTCGCGGCCAGTGCGACGGCGGTCGAACGGCCGATTCCGGAGCCAGCGCCCGTCACGAGACAAACGTTCTCGGTGGCGAAGTAGTCGTCATCCACGGTGAGAATATCGTCAGTCGTCGTCTCCGGGGGGGAAATTCGGTCGTCTGCTGAACCAGTCATTCGTGGGTTATCTGTGGCGGGCAACGGGCGAAAAATATCGGGTTCATATATAAATCTTCTAACCGAGCGTTCGACGGTCGGTATTTACTTGTGTAATAAACGATGAGGGTAGCGCATGATTTCGGTAACAATGGACATGGTACAGTACGACTGTCCGTACATCGACGTGACGGACGACGCCGATGTTTCTTTTCACACCATGCACTGGGACTTCAACACCGCCCAGCAGAAGTTGGAGACCAGAATCCTCGTCACGGGCGACGACCGCGGCGCGCTGACGGACGGTCTCACCACCCTGCAGAACCACGACCAAATGTTAGGGTTCGAACTGCTCTCGCGCCGCGAGAACACGGCCGTCATCAAATCCACTATCGGGCAGACGAACGCGATGCAGACGATTCGAGAGCACGACGGCTACATCACCGGGCCGTTTCGAATCAGCAACGGGAGCGAACTCTGGAGCGTCGGATTCGACACCGCCGACAACACCGACAACGCGCTCGCCGAGTTGGAGGTGGACAACGACTTTCGGGTCGAATCGCGGAACGCCACGTCGTTCGAGGATTATCTCGACGTGATCCAGCATCTCGGCGCGGCGAAAGGCGTCCTCGACGGCTGTCGAGAACTGTCGAGAACGGAGCGCCAGACGCTCAAAGAGGCCGTCGAAGGCGGTTACTTCCGGACGCCGCGGGACGCCACGCTCGGCACGCTGGCCGAGGAGTTCGACGTGTCGAAGACGGCGGCGTCGAAAAATCTGCGCCGTGCCGAGGAGAAAGTGCTCGACCGAGTCGTCTCCGCCCTCCCCGACATCGACGACGAGGACGTGCTGGCCCGCGAGTAGTCGTCAAACACCGAAATCAGAATCGCTGTCCCGGAACGTCCGTGCCGTCCCGACTCAGAACAATCCTGCCGTCTCGACCTCGATTTCCACGTGCGAAAGCCGAGAATCGTTTCGAAGCGTCTCGACAGTGTCGACTTGCGACTCCGCCGATTTCGTCCGGTAGAGGTCGAACGAGGTCGTTTTGTCGTCTTCGCGCCACGTCACCGTCGCGCTCTCGCGCCGGAATCGAGAACCTTCCCGCACGTGAATTGATTCCAGCGAATCGAGGGGAACCGCGAAGTTCCGGTCGCTGAGCGTCAGTGCTCGCTCGGGGGTGGCCGATTCTATCTCGCTACGGCCACGCTCGCCGGTGTCCGCCCGCAGGAGCATCGATTTGAACGACTCGCCGACGAAACACCAGATTGCGCGCTCGTCGGTGACGAGCAGTTCCCAGTATTCGAGCGACGTGGGACGCTGGCGGAACCATCCCGTGAGATGTGCGAGCAGGGTTTCGGCGTCGTTCGATTCGGAAGTCATCGTCCCGTTTTCGTTTCGGTGCTCATCGTGCTATCGTTCGAGGAGGATGCCGATGTCCTTCGGAATCGTCTGTCGCTCCTGCGTCGCAATCGAGACGACGACGAAGAGGACGACCGTCACTAACAGCGCGACCGTTCCGACCGGGAACGAACCGGGGAAGGGATACAGTTTCGGAATGGTCGTCGCAATCCACCCCGCGCCGTTGACCACGAACGTCGGAAGCGATTCGCCCATCCCGGCAATGACCTCTGCGATACTTGGAACTGCACTGTAGAAGAGGTTGACCGCCAACCCGCCAACGACGGCGGCGATTGCGCCCTCTTTCGTCGCTCCTTTCCAATTCAGCCCGAGGGCCGCGATGGCGAAGAACGCCGCGGCGAAGAATCCCCAGCCGATAGTGCCGAGGATGCCGACCAGCGTCTCCGAGAAGTAGACGATGAGCGTCGATGCGACGGTGATACCGGCCAGCGCGGCTTGGGTGACTCGAAGTTCGGTCTTGTCGTCGTCGATGGGGCGGCCGAGCGCACGCGGAATGTCGCGGGAAACCGCCGCCGCGCCGATGTTGAGGAACGAGTCGCTGGTGCTCATGATGGCCGCGAGCAGTGCCGCCAAGATGAGTCCGGCGACGACGCCGGGAGTGTGTTCGAGGACGAAGACCGGCCCGACTACGGACGCGCTTTTCGGGGCCGCAGTCTGGCCCGCCTCGACCATCGAGCGCATCGACAGTCCGGTCGAGAAGGCGAGGAGGCTCGAAATCGCGTAGGTGACGGCGGCGATTGGCGCACCCCAGCGCAGAATTCGCAGATTACGGCTCATGTAGAACTTGGTGATGAGGTGGGGCTGTCCCGCCGCACCGACCGAGAAGAGAATCCACCAGCCGAGGGCGGTGAAGATGGTCGCAGCGGGTGCTCCCATCGCGCCGAAGGGCGAGACGAACGCCGGGTCTGCACTCGCGAGATTTCGGGAAATCGACTCCATCCCGCCGCCGAACGACAGCGCGAAGGCGAAGACGAACACCGAACCGATAATCATCGTAATCGCCTGCACGAAGTCAGTCCAAACGCCCGCAATCATCCCGCCGAGCATGCTGTAGAGCAGGAGGATGAGCGCGCCGATGAACAGTCCCCACATCACGGGCAGGCCGAAAATCGCCCGCATGACGTACTGCAAGGCGGCGAGGTTAGTTGCGAGGTACGCCATCACGCCGACGATAACCGCGATTGCCGTGAGTCCGCGAACCCACGCGCTCTCGTACCTGACGTACATACCGTCCGCGAGCGTCATCACGTCGCGGATGTCCGCCAGCAGGCGCATTCGCTTCGCCAGTAGCACCCACGTGATGATGAATCCGAGCGGAGCCGTGAAGAAAATCCACAGCGCGGTCGTCCCGAACGAGTAGACGAGTTCGGGACCGCCGACGAACCCGAATCCGGACTGGATGACCGAGAACGCCGTCAGCGCGAGCACCCACGTTCCGATGCTCTTGCCCGTGATAAGGAAGTCCTCTGTGCTGTCGGTTTGGAGGTAACCCCAGACGCCGATAGCCAACACCATCAGCAGGTAGATGCCACCGAAGATCAGGACGTAGGGATTGTCAGTGACCGGAATTTCCTGAAGTGGAACCAGCGGAAGCGAACGCATCACTGTTCACCTCCATCGGTTTGTACCGATTCGTCGCGGCCCGTCCCGCCATCCACTTCGGTTCGGGACACTGACAGCGGATATCCCTTGCCTCGCTGTGCCTGTCGGGCGTCGCTCATGATGTCGTCCACCACGTCGTCGCTTCCGATGGAGGGGAAGACGAGCGCGTAGTAGAACGCACCGAGAATCGGCAGCAACCAGAGGAAGACGACGTACGCCAGCGTCGGGATGGGAAGACCGAAGAGGTAGGTGTACTCGGACATTCCCGGTTGCCAGCGAAGCCAGATGATGCTGAGCCCGACGACGAAAATCGCGGCCAAGCCGACCAGCAACCCCGAGTACGGTGCGAGGTCAAGTTCGCCGTCGTTTCGCTCGATGGACGAAGCACCGAAGTTCGCCACGATGAAGAGCGCCGCGAGATACGAAAAGGCGCGATACGCCCCAATCGCCGCCGAAATCAGCAGTGCGACCGCCAACAGCGCTATCGTTCCCATGATCCGATTCCGCGCGCCGAGGTTCGACCGTGTTCGTGATGACGCCATCTTCTATGCAACAGGGTAGCAAATGGCGAAAAAGAATGGGTTGATATGTAAACAACGGCCGAGACGGCGGAAATTTGCCGTTAGCAGAGGTATCAAGCCACTCACACGGAGCTCATCGCGTTTGCGTCTCGATGGCGGTAATTCGGCCGTCCGAAATGGAAAACTCGTCTTCGAACTCGAACAGCAGTTCGCCGTCCGAATCGAGCAATCGGCCCGCCGCGACGGTCGTCGCTCCGTTTTCGGAGAGTCGCTCGATTTCGTGTGTCGTCTCTTTGTCCGGGCGGTCGTCGCGCATGAACCCGACGAGGGTGTCCCGACCCTCGATAGTTCGGTCGGGGCGGTCGTGAACCACGTCCGGCGCGAGCAGGCCAGCGAACGTCTCGTAGTCGTGAGCGTCGAGAGCGTCGTAGTACGCGCGAGCGACCACTTCGGAGTCCATGCGCGGAACGATGCAGACGACCCTCTTTAGCCTCCCGGCACACGGGTGCGAAGACAGGCGAAGAGAACTATTGGTGGATATAGAGCGATAGATGGTCGAAAATAGTAACAATATAAACGTCTTTACAAGTGGTGCAGAAAGCGAAACCCGCCGGGGAGACCCGGTCGATCAGTACTCGCACGGTTTTGTTTCCATACCGCCCCGCACCCCGGGCGGGGCGTTTCACATTTCACATTTTCAGTTCTATCGCGCAGTGGATGCTGCCTCGCTTTTTATAGCGCGACCGATTCTCTCCCGCTCCCCTTTTCAACAGTGCGTACCAACGAGCGGACAGTGAGACTTCACGTCCAGTACGAGGGCGACGACGACCCGAAGAAGTGTACGGCCCGGAAACTCGCGCGATTCGACCTCGCCGAACTCCACCGTACGACCCGGGCGACGCCCTACGGAATCGTGCTCAACCCCCACGCGGAGCAGGCCCTCTCGCCAGCGGACGCCGCGGAAAGTCAAAATCTCGTCGCGCTCGACTGCTCGTGGGAGAGTGCCGAGAAAGCACTGTTTGAAATGCCGGGCGTCCATCGTGCGCTTCCCTTCCTCGTCGCGGCGAATCCCGTCAACTACGGCAAGCCGTTCCAGTTGAACACCGTCGAGGCGTTTTCAGCAGGTCTCTGCATCCTCGGTGAGCGCGACCACGCCGAGCAAATCCTCTCGAAGTTCCGGTGGGGAGAGACGTTTCTGGAACTGAACGAAGAACCACTTCGTCGGTACGCCGCCTGTGCAGATTCCAGCGAAATCGTCGCGGTGCAACAAGAGTATCTGGACGCGGGCAACCCGAACGACGTCGACGAGTGAGAGAGGGCAACTCAAAAACGTTTAAACGCGCGCGGAAGATAACGCTCAGTATGGCCAGTTTCGACGCTGCGGAAAAACGAACGCTCGAAAAGATGATTTGTATGCGCTGTAACGCTCGGAACCCACAGCGAGCACAGCAGTGCCGAAAGTGCGGCTACAACAAACTTCGCCCGAAGAGCAAGGAACCGCGCGGCGCATAAGCCGACAGCCGTCTTTTATCGATAGCCGACCGAAGAGCTACGCCTCTCGGTCGAACCACTCGTCTGCGAGAATCGCGTAGCACTCGACATCGACGTACTCGCCGTCCACGAACTCGGCCTCGACGTGCGCGGCCTCGTGCCGGAATCCGAGTTTTTCCCAGATGCGCGCCGACCCGACGTTGCCGGAGAAAACGTGCGCCATCACGCGATGGTGGCGACACTCCCGAAAGGCGTAGTCGGTAACGAGCCGACTGGCTTCAGTACCGTAGCCGTTGTCCCAGAACTCCTCGGCGAGGAAGATGGCAACCTCGACGTTGACGTCCAACGGGTCTTCCGGATAGAGGCTCACGATACCCATCACGGCCTCGTCTCGACAGATGAGAAGGTGGGTGGTGTCGTCGTCCGACGCGCGCTCCTCGTACCACTCCCGTTCCTGCTGGCCGTTGATGGGTGCGTGCCGACCGATCGTCCCGCGAACCGCCGGATCGTTGGCGGTCGTTTGCAGAAACTCCAAATCCTCCTCTTCGACCGTTCGGAGATCGATTCGGTCGCCGGAACAAAAGATAGGGCCGGGCATACCTCGAAAACTGAACGGCGGATAATAAATACTCGTGAGAATCGATAGCGCTCGGTTCTCGTCCGCACACGACGAGAAACCACTTTTTCTGACGACAGAGCTACCGCAGATAATTCTCTACACAGGCCCCGCTTTCACACGGGTCGTGATTTTGAGACGACCCAACCGCGGGACAGGCAGGCCATTTCCTGCCCGTCCAACCCAAATTCGGTCTGGCGTTTTCGAGTAAATCCGTCTTTCCGACGGGTGATGGCTGGCCGAGCAGTCACTTGACGAGCGAGCGCACCGCGCTCGCTCGTCTGCGGTTTCGGCCGGGAACGGGCGAGCGCCGGACGAAGTGAGGGACGAAGTCCCGATCGGAGTTTCGGCGCTCGGGCGTGGCTTGTGCCTAGCAGTTGCAAACAGCAACTTCCACAAATCAACTGCAAACAGCAACTTCCACAAAACACCTCAGGCGAGGGCTTAGCTTGCACCTAGCACCTGCTACCGACTCGTCTCAGCAAAATACCATCTGCCAGCCTCAACAAAACTCATCTGCGCTTCGCATCGTCCGGGGTTCTGGTGGCTCCAGTTCTACTCTTTTGCGTATCGTATTCGTCGGCTTATTCGGGATATTTGGGCTCACGTCGCTCGGCCCGATCAAGTGCGGTTTCGATGACGCCGCGCACGTCGCCGTGGAACTCGCCGCCGTGGCCGGAGTACATGTGCTCGACCGAGTCGGGCATCCGGTCGAGGATTTCGCGGATGCTCTCGATGAGGCGCTCGCGGGACTGGCCGGGGAGGTCGGTTCGACCGAAACTGCCGTCGTCGAACGCGCCGTCGTCGTGCACAACCACGTCGCCGCTGAAGATGGTCGAGTCGCTGACGAAGACGAGATGGTCGTCCGCGTGGCCCGGCGTGTAGATGGCTTCGAACTCCTCGTCGCCGATGTGGACGGTGTCGCCGTCTTCGATGGCGCTGTCTCGGCGAGGATGGGTATCGTAGGCGTCGAGGTCAGCGTCGAACGCGTCCAAGACGGCGTCGAGTTGTTCGACGTGGTCGCCGTGCTGGTGGGTCAGCACGACTGCGGAGAGCGTGTCTGTGTGTTCTCGAACCGTGTCTACGACGCCGTCCATCGCGCCAGCATCGACGAGAACGGGGCGCTCGCCGAGCGCGAGGAACACGTTGGAGGTGAACGTCTCGGCGTCGGCGGTGACGTTGACGACTTGCATGGCGGGTTGTTTTTCGTCATCTGCCAAAATCCTGATGGGCGGCGTACCATTTTAGTGCTCGAAGCGCATATCTATGAATGCACATGGGTTTTGGGAGCTACGACGAATCCGAACAAGAGAACCGAGAGTACAGTGCAGATTTGGACGATGACAGCGGCGTCAACACCGCTGAACACGACCACGAGGGGAGCGTAAGCTTCGAATTCGGGGAATCGAACGACGAACTCCTCAATCGTCTCTCGGACATCAAAGACGACGAGTAGCGTGAAATCCGGCGTGAGGGCGCTCGGCGTCGCTGAGTCGTATCGCGGCACTACCAGCACGCTCGCTGGTGTGGTCGTCCGCGCGAGCAGAGTCGTAGACGGCTTCGTTTTTGGAACCTGTACGGTCGGCGGAACGGACGTGAGCGACGCCATCGTCTCCCTCGGCGAACGATTAGACCGCGAGGACGTGCGTTACGTTCTCGTCTCGGGAATCGCGCTGGCGTGGTACAATCCCGTGGACATGCATCACATCGCCGACGCGCTCGACCGGCCCGTCATTTCCGTCACGTTCGAGGAGAGCGACGGACTCGGCGATTCGCTCGCGGACGAGTTCTCCGGCGCGGAACTGGAACAGCGCGAAGAAATCTACCGTCGGCAACCCTCGCGCCGGAACGTCGCGGTCAACGACCAGACCGTCTTCGTCCGAAGCGTCGGCGTGGACGCCGACGAGGCCCGCGAAATCGTTCGTGCTTTCACGCCCGAAGGTGGCCGACCAGAGCCCCTCCGAGTCGCGCGGTTGGCGGCCCGCGCCGGGGACGACTGGCGTGCCGCCGGGACTTAATACATCCCGCTCGTTTGCACCGAGCATGGGTACGATGGAGGGATTGGAAGTCACCGAATGCGAGCGATGCCCGGCACTGGTGGACTGTCGGAGTCGAATCGTCAACGGCACTGGGCCAGAGGACGCAGACCTCCTCTTCGTCGGCGAGGGGCCGGGCCAGCAGGAGGACGAACAGGGCGAACCCTTCGTCGGCAGGAGTGGGTCGGTGCTGGACGACAAACTCCGCGATGTTGGTTTGGCCCGCGCGGACGTTCGAATCACCAACTGCGTGCGCTGTCGGCCGCCCGAGAACCGCGACCCGACGAAGGAAGAACTCGGCAACTGTCGGGAGTATCTGGAGCGCGAAATCGAACTCGTGAACCCGGACGTCATCGTCACGCTCGGGAAAGTCCCAAGTCAGCACCTCCTCGACCGCGACGTGGCGGTGACGAACGAGGCTGGAACGGTAGCCAACGCCGACCTCGGCGGGGAGATACGCGACGTGCTCATTTGCGTTCACCCCGCCGCGACCCTCTACGACCGGAGTCAGGAATCCACCTTCGAGAGCGCGCTGGAGAAGGCCGCGACGATGGCGGGGTCGAACGGTGGCCAGTCCAGCCTCGGCGACTTCTAGCGAGGACATTGGACTTTTTCAGTATTGTTTGCTGACTTCGGGCGTGGCCTACGCCTAGGGGTTGCTGACTGCCTCTTGCCACCAAAATCAGCTACAGATAGCCCATCTCCACCAAAACCAGCGTCGTGTCACAAAACCAGATTACACCGACGACACCGTTCACCGAACTATCGTGACGGTCATGGGCGCGCGGTGGGTGACTTTCTCGGCCACGGAACCGAGAATGAGATTCGAAAGGTCGTCTTTTCCGTGCGTACCAATCGCAATCTGGTCTACGTCGTGTTCCTTCGCGTACGTGACTATCTGCTTGGCCGGTTGGCCCATCTTCACGACGCTCTCGAACGACACGTCGCCAGCCCCCTCGCGCAGTTCGTCGTGAAGTTCCTTCGCGTTGTCCCACTCCTTTTGATACCACTCAGTCGAGTACGCGGGCATCCCCGCCTTCCCGAGCGGCGACTGATACCCCGGCGACAGCGGGTCGATGTCAAAGGGATTGACCACCGTGAGCACCGTGATTTTGACGTCGGGTATCCGCAGTGCGTAGTCCAGCGCCGCCTTCGATGGCTGTGAGCCGTCTATCGGAACGAGAACGTGTTCCCCCATACACGCCGTCACCACGGCAATCGAGTAAAACGATTTTCTCTCATTCTGTCAAGAGTTAGTACGAGATTACCCGGTTCCCAAGACGAATTCGAAGAGAATGTACGACCCGACCGCCGAAACCGTGGGCGAGAGAACCCATAGTACGACGATTCGACTCGTCGCCGCCGGGTCGAAGAGCGTTTCCGCCGCCAATTCTTCGATGGACTCCTCACCGATGGGCGGGACTTCGGGCATCTCGCCGCCGTCGCGCGACGCGGGAGGAGTGGCCACTTCGCCTTCCGCAACTTCGCCGATGGTCGGGCCGGGCGGCATCTCGGCCTCGCTCGTCTCGGCGGTGAGTGCCCCCGTGGAGAGGTCAACGTCGGGTATCGGTTCCGGTTGCATCGCCGACTCCGCCGCGTCCGCGAGCGACACCGCACGACTGGCCCGACCCCAGCCGAGACCGATGATGCACGAGGTGGTGCTGACCGCAAGACTCGCCGGAATGCCGAGACGTGAGAGGACGGTGATGATGGTCGCGCCGATTATCGAGACGATGAGTGCCGCCAGAATTGGGAGGTCGGTGATGCCGTCGCCGACCGTATCGAGCGTCCGGCGAGCGATGGTGAATCCCCCGAGACCGACCGCCCCGATTGCGAGCAGGATGCCTTCCTCGACGGTTATCGCCCCGTTGCCGACGAGTGGTGCGACCGCATTTGCCGCGTTCGACGCGCCCGCGCTGAAACCCATGTAGCAGGCGATGATGAGCACCGAAATCGCACCGACGAAGTCGCGTTTGTCCACGCCTTCGTTGAGGACGGGACGCGGAACCCTCCCGGAGCGGTCGAGTTGAACCAGTCCCCCTTCGATTCGAGAGAACGAGAACCTGGCGTCCAGATACGGGTATACGTAACGCCCGACAAGCAGGCCGACCCAGAACGCCGCCAGCGGCGCGACTATCCACGCCGAGACGATGGTGAACATGAGCGACTCGTTCAGCGTGTCGGTGGCGAGACCGAGACCGACGATTGCGCCGACCGCAGTCATCGACGTGGACGCGGGCACGCCGTAGAGGTTCGAGATGAGGAGCGCGAACCCGGCGAAAAAGAGCACGACGATGCTCGTTTCGAGGGTGAACTGCCCCGCCGGAACGATGCCATCGCTCATCGTCTCGATGACGTTCCGCCCGACCGTCCACCCGCCCCAGAGTGCGAAGGCAGTGAAGAGCCCTGCCGCACCGACTTTCCCAATGATTCGGCTCCCGACTGCGGGACCGAACGCGACACCCGTTGACGAACCCCCGATATTGTAGCCGACGAACACTGCGACGAATAGTCCGGCGACCAGTAAGGCTGATACCACAGTAAATCCCCCCAGCCATACGACGGGATGGAGCTATTTCGTTCTTTCTCGCCCGACTCAAGCGCGGAAGGCCGCCCACCGGAGCATGTCGTCGAACTTCACGACCGACTCGTAGCGGTCGTCCGGGTCGTCAGCCGTCGCAGTTGCGAGCACGTCGGCCAGTTTCTGCGAACACGGCAAGGCGCTCGGGTCGGGAAGCGAATCGGGCGTACCGGACTCCTCGCCGGATACGTCGTCAGCCACGAGGATGGTGGCAATCGCACCGAGACGGTACACGTCGGTACGCTCGTCCGCCGACTCGCCAGCGACCTGTTCGGGCGCGTCGTAGAGCGAGCCTTCAGTGTGCTCGGCGAGCGCGCTCGCGAGTTCCCAATCCGCGACGTGACCAGTTCCATCCGCATCGACCAGAATCGACCCCGGTTCGAGACCACCGTGAACGATTCCGTCGCGGTGTGCTCGGTGAATCGTCGCGTTCGCGTTCGAGAGGGCGTCGATTCGCTCCGCGAGCGGTCGGTCGCCGTCGGCGACCGACCAGCCCTCGTAGTACGGTAGTTCGAGCCAATCGTCACCGAAGTCGAGGACGGGAACGACGCCCCGGCGGTCGCTCAACTCGGCCCAGCGTTCGACCGCCTCGCGGAACTGCTCGGCCAGATTCGAGTCGGTCAGGGTGCGTTCAGCGACGACGGGCGCGTCGTCGCCCTCCTTTCGGACGCGGTACGTTTCGGTGAGCTCGTCGCGCGCGAGGCGTTCAAGGCGGCCGTACTTCGGTTCTGGTTCCAGTTCGGCGTCTGACTCGGCGTCCGATTCGACGCCCTGCTCGGCTTCGGATTCCGCGTTCATCCGGCGATAGGCGGCGAGGACGCCGGTTCCGAGGAGAACTCCCGAAAGGGCGAGTCCGGATCCCGAGCCGAGGAAGTCCGTGGCCGTGTCGAGAATCGACCGCTTGTGGTCGAATCCGTAGAGGCCGCCGCGCGTTGCGAGGACGACCTTCCCTCCCGAGACGCTCGCGGCTTGCACGGGTTCGTCCGTCTCGAACAACCACCGACGCTCGCCGTTTTCGGCGGAGAGTGCGAAGAGACCGCGATTAGCGACGACGTAGGCGATACCGTCGCGAACGTCGCCCCAGTTGTAGTGGTGCCCGGTGTCGTCGGTTTCGAACGTCCACCGCTCCTTTCCGTCGGTGTTCACGGCGTAGACGACGCCGTCGTCGGACACGGCAAACACCGCGCCATCGGCCACGATGGGTCGGCGGGGCATCGAATTGTTCGTATCGTATTCCCAGCGCAGTTTTCCGGCAGCCACGTCGATTGCTGACAACGATTTTCCCCAGTGATACAGCGACCCATCGTGCAGTACGGGAAACGAGTAGGAGCCACCCTCGATGGGAACAGTCCACTTAGTCGTTCCGTCGTCCGCCGACAGCGCGATGATGGCACCATCCGCCGTGTCGAGACAATAGACGCGCTCGTCGTCCACGACGGTCAGATAGGCCTCTTCGGGGCCGGAGTTTGCGGTGTTCCAGCGTTCTTTCCCGTCGTCGGCCGAATACGCGTAGACGCCTTCGTCCGTCCCGACGTACAGGATCGTTCCACGGTGAATGAGTCGGTGAACGCGCCTCCCCTTCGGTTTGGCGTCCCACTGTTTCTTTCCGGATTTCTCGTCGAGCACGACGACGGATTCGCCACCAACGAACACCAGTCCGTCGCCGACTTCGTTTCTCGCTGGATAGCCGGATAACGAGTGCGTCCAGCGCTCTTTCCCGTCTTCGGCGGCGAACGCAGCAATAGTCTGTTTCGGCTTGCTGTCCGGTCTATCCTTGTATTTCGTCAGATAGACGGTGTCGTTCTCGGCAATAATCGAGGACGCCGACGGAAACGGGATAGACCACTGTTTCTTCCCGCTCGGCAGCTTGACCGCGTAGACGTTCGTGTGATTCGGGTTGCCCGCCATGGACGACGACGAGGCGAGGGCGTACACCCTCCCATCTTCGATGACGATTCGATAGAAGCCGTCCGAGCGCGAAAACGTCCACACCGGTTCCGGCGCGCTGCTGTCGGTCGTGGTGGTCGTCTGCGCACGACCGACTACGCTTGTCGCGCCGAGCGTCCCGGAAGTAGTGAGGAAACCGCGTCTGGAGAGCGAGGAAGGCGGGGAGTTCATACCAGTAGCTAGCGAGTCGGATTATTTATAGATGGATATGTGAAGAGTTAGTTACCTTTGCTCGTGCCGAGCCAACTGTTTCCGTCGTGATAAGTGTTCGGCGCTTCATCGTTTTTAAATCGTCCGATCCTTCTGAAGTCCCTTGATAAGATCCTCTGTTTCCCACAGCTCTGTTCCGACACATATGAATGAGGGTTGGCAACAATAGCCATGGTACCCAGAGGCATAAAAAAGCGGAAAGAACTTGCCTCCCTGTTCCGTGATTTCTCACATGGAAACGAGTTCACACGGCCAGCGCGAGCGAACCGCGTCGGTCGTCGTGGTTGATTACGGACTCGGCAATCTCCGGAGTGCCGTCAGCGGTCTCGAACGCGCCGGGGCCGACGTGGAGATTTCCGACGACCCGGCCACGTTCGAGGCGGCAGACGGAATCGTCCTGCCGGGCGTCGGTGCGTTCCGCGAAGGCGTCGAGAACGCGGGACCGTACCGGGACGCGCTCGTCGATGCCGCGAACGGCGGAACGCCAGTGTTCGGTATCTGTCTCGGGATGCAGATGTTGTTGACGACGAGCGAAGAAGCGGAGCGCGCCGGCGAGGGCGACGTTACCGGACTCGACTGCATTCCGGGGCGAAACCTTCGATTTGCCGACGGGCAGAAAGTTCCCCACATGGGGTGGAACAAGTTGTCAGTCGAGCGCGACCATCCACTCGTCGAGGGCGTCGATGGGGAGTACGCCTACTTCGTCCACTCGTACTACGCCGTGCCCGAGGACGACGACGCAGTCGTCGCAACGACGGAGTACGGCACTCGGTTCCCCAGCATCGTCGCCAACGAGTCGGGTACCGTCTTCGGAACGCAGTTCCACCCGGAAAAAAGCGGTGAGACGGGACTGCGAATTCTCCAAAACTTCGTCGATATTTGTGCAGAAGACGGCGACAATCCCGTCTGACGGTTGACGTTGTTTTCTAGATTTTTCGAATCCTAATTTAGCAATAGTACCATTGAGTTTATAAATAACTACATTTAATACATACCACATATTTTAATGAGCAATTATGGAGTAAGTAACCGACATCGCTTTTTGATTTCGAAGTTCTACAGAAATTCGCGAACGTCGGAGTACCACATATCGTGGTGATCGATGGCGTCGATTCGTCGCGCGATTTCGACGGCCAACACGTGCCAACAGAGCGCGGTCGGGTCGTCGGGGTCGAGATTGTACTCGCTGTCCCGGCAGGTACAGCCACCCTCCACGATGTACTCGGCTTCGAACCCGACGACGACGACGAAGTCGCGGTATTCCTTGACGCGCTGTTCGGACACCGCCTCGATGGCTTGGCGACCGCGGTCGTCGTGAACTGCGAGAATTCGCTCGACCACGTCAGGAGTCAGCGTTTCGACAGCAGAAAGCTCCGCTTGCCACTGCTGGACGGGATTCACGGATTCCCCTCCGTCAGCACGTGAGAGCAACGAAACGGACGAAACACCGAACGCACGGTCGTGCGGTTCGGACGGACGAAATAAACCCGTTCCGATACCTCGTAGATGGGTTCGGGTTCGACGATAGGAATTGTGTGGAGATGAGCGGTTGGAGACGCTGGACGAACGCCATCACGAGCAGCTCTGATTCTGGTGGAAAAAGCAGTCAGTAGTTTCTAGGCGTAGGCCATGCCGTCACTGACGAGGAGCTGATTTTGCTGACGACACCCTGCTTGCCACCCAAAAGCCCACGAGTAGGAACCACCTGCGAAGGCTTCAGACGGAACATAACAAAGTGACGAACTGCCGTTTTTCCGCACGAAAGTCCGTATGGAGCGTGGGCCGAGAAATATGAGAGATAGCATTGCCACGAGCCGCCCGCACCGAATCGAGAGGTCGAATTATCGATGAGTAGACACATCGAACTGACCGTCCTGCTCTGCTGTGCGCTCGTCGTCTCCACGTTCGGCATCGCCACGGCAGTTCCGCCGCCCGGATTGCCCGGCGGCTCACTACCAGACACGCCAGCCTCTGAACACGACAGCTACGTCGTCGAGCAGGGTAGTAACTGTGTTCCCGTGACACCGATTCAGGGGAACCAGACCGTCACCGAATTTTACGACTACCGAAATCCCTATACGCAGCCGAGCGACTGGTCGTACAGTTCGTTCGCGCCGCGGTCGGTGACGCGCGAAAACGGAAGCACGATGTTCCTCTACGAGTCCCCCGACGGCGTGGTGAGCCTCGTATTGCTTCACGACCGTCTGCGAAAGGAGCGAACGGGTGATCAACTGCCCATGAGCGCGGCGTCGTTCAGCTTCGACGGCCTGCCGGAGTCTGGCGAGTGGGTCGTGATGGACGACACCTACGACGGGCGCGACGACCGCTGGTCGCGGAACCAAATCGACTGGACGTGGACGGGGTCGCGCGTCGATGGTGCCGTCTTCCGCGGACTGTCGGGCGAGTTCGAGACGACGATTTCCCCGTCGTGGAACGAGAACGCGGCGCTGTACGATTCGCGGTTCGCCACGGAGTCGGTCGATTCGTGGTCGCTCCTCTCCGGAAGCGCGAGCAGTCCGAACGAAACCGAACTCGACATGGAGTCGGCCGTGGTCGTCCGTCCCGGCACGTGCGGGTCGTCGCCGGAAGCAGCCCTCTCCGCGAGCGACTCGGCGAACGTGAACGAGCGCGTAACCTTCGACGCGAGCGGGACGACTGACCCGGACAACGACCTCACGGAATTCAGGTGGGACTTCGACGGTGACGGCAACGTGGACGAGACGACGACCAAACCGACGACGAATCACGTCTACGAATCCACCGGCGAGAAGACGGTTCGAGTGACGGCGGTCGATAGCGAAGGGAGCACCGACAACGCGACCGTAACCGTCTCCGTGACGGCCTCCGCGACGGACACGGATACTCCGAATACCGCGGACGGCGATCCGGACGACCGCGACGGAACCACCGAAAATCGGTCGAATGATTTGCTCGATAGCGACGTGCTGTCCCAACGCCCCGAACTGGGCATCCTCGCACTCGCACTCGTCTTGCTCGCCGGGGCAATCGTGGCGCGGCGGTGACGTATCTCCGACGCGAGTGACGAGGTGCTTTTATTCGTGCCCTCCATATCGTCCGACAATGACGAAAATACTCGTCGTGGACAACCACGGCCAGTTCACTCACCTCGAACACCGCGCGCTTCGGGATATGGGCATCGAAACCGAACTCATCGACAACGATACGCCGCCGGAAGACATCGACGCCGACGGCCTCGTCCTCTCCGGCGGGCCGTCGATGGACGACATCGGCAACTGTGCCGAGTACCTCGAACTCGACATTCCCGTCCTCGGTATCTGCCTCGGCATGCAGGTGATGGCGCACGTCTTGGACGGCGAAGTCGGCGGTGGCGAATACGGTGGCTACGCCGACGTGACGGTCGAAGTCACGGACGACGACGACCCACTCATCGGGTCGCTCGCGCCCGAAACGCGCGTGTGGGCCAGCCACGCAGACGAAGTGAAGCAGGTGCCGTCCGGGTTCGAACGAACTGGCATGAGCGACGTGTGTGGCATCGAATCGATGAGCGACACCGACCGCGACCTCTACGGCGTCCAGTGGCATCCGGAGGTCGCACACACCGACGAAGGCGAGGAAGTGTTCGAGAACTTCCGTTCGGTCTGCGAGTAGTATCCTTTAACTCTCCACGGCGTAGCTTTTCATCCAATGACAGCGACCCAGAGTGACCTGGCGAGTCTGTCTCGATACATCTTCCGCGCACCACGGTGGTACGCGAGCGTTGCGTTCGCTCTGCTCATCGCGGCGCTCGCGGGTATCGGGGCGTTCGACTCCCAGTACATCCTTCAGGACGCGTGGGAGGGCGTGTTCTTCATCGGGATACCGACGGTCGTAGCGAGCGTGGTGACACCGCCGGTCGATCGCCGTCTCGGCGGCCAGTTGACCTACAATCGCTCGTCACTGCTGGCGCTGACCTGCGAGGTGTTCGTCGTCGCGATCATCACGGTCGCTGGCATCGTCGTCGTCCTCACCCCGCTTCAGCAGGACTTCGTCCTCGATGCACTCCTCGTGGGACTCGCGTCCATCTTCGCGCTCCGACTGCTGGTCATCATGGCCGTCTCGCGAAAGTCACTCTCGGTCGCAGTGCTCCCGGCCGGCATCCAGACGGGGGCCGCCGCAGTCTTGCTGTTCGTCTACAGCGAGACGGTTCGAGTGCTCCAACTCGGCGGGCCGGTCATACAGAACCTGTTGTCCCGCCCGGAGAAAGCACCGGAAGCGCTAGCGCAACTCGTCAGACCGAGCGACTTCCTCCTGCTCGCCATCGTTAGCTGTGTGTACGCGCTCGGCGTGTACGGATTCCTCGTCGTCATCGACCGTCCGTGGCGGCGCAGTCTCGACGTGAGCGTGCTCGATTTCGTTCGCGGATTCATCGGCCACATCGCGGAGGGCAACCGCGAACTGGAGGACTTCTTCGAGCAGATGGGCCAGAAGGCGGTCGTTCCAGTTACCGTCCTCTCGTTTCGAACCGACGACGAGAACGAGAAAGCACGATTCGTCTTGCCGATGATTCATCCCGGTCCGATGGGAGAAATCGGCGGCGGCAACCTCCCCCGGCGCGTGGCAAGTCAAGCCGAGGGCCTCGCGTTCCCGCCACACGCAACCGCCGGGCACGACTTTAATCTCGTCACCGAGCGCGAAGTGGATACCATCCTCGAAACGGCGGAGACGGCCTACGACCGAATCGACTACAGCGACACCGCGACCCAAAGCATTCGGACGCAGGACGGTGACGCGAAAATCATCGGACAAGGATTCGGCGACAGCGCACTACTCGCGGCCACGTACTCCCCCGAATTCGCCGACGATGTGGAGTACGCGGTCGGTCTCGCCGCCGCCGCGGAAGCCCGGTCGGGCGGACTGGACGAGGTGATGCTCGCGGACGCCCACAACTGCAACAACGGACTCCAAGGCGACGACCTCGGCCACGTCTACCCCGGAAGCGAACGCTCGTTCCAGATGATCCAGGCCGCACGCGCCGCCGCGACCGAACTCGGCGACGCGAAACGAGGCACCCCGAAACTCGGCATCGCGTGGGACGAAACGGAGTGGACGCCCGCCGAGGGAATCGGCCCGCTCGGAATCCGAGTCGCCGTCTTCGAAGTCGCCGGACAGCGCACCGCCTACGTGCTCGTGGACGGGAACAACATGGAACCCGGCCTGCGAGAAAGAATCGTCTCGGCAGTCGGGGCCGACGCAATCGAGGTGATGACGACCGACACGCACATCGTGAACATGGTCGAATCCTCGAACCAAGTCGGCGGTGCAATCGACCACGACGAACTCATCTCGCTCGTGAACCGACTGGTCGAGGAGGCGGCCGACGACCTCGAACCGGTCGAGGGCGGCATGGAGAGCGAGTACGCGGAAGTCACCGTCTTCGGCAACGACCGAACCGAGACGCTGGCGAGTCACGCCAACGCGGTCATCGCCATGGGCGGGGCACTGGCAGGTGCGGTCATTCTCGCCGTGATGTCCATCAGCGTGCTCATCTTCTTTTTCGCGTGAAACCGTCAGTCGATATTACAGACTCGTTTATCGACTTACACGACCAACGTCGAACTGGTGGGGAACATGGCAACAGAAACGGTCGAATCGACAGTCAAAACGCTCGAATCCGAACTGAAAGGCGGCATCGTAACGCCCGAAGACGACGACTACGACGAGGTGCGTCGTCTCTGGAACGGGATGATAAATCACCGACCGGCGGTGGTCGCACGGTGTGAGGGCGTCGCCGACGTGCAAGTCGCACTGCGGTACGCCCGCGACCACGACTTGCCAGTCGCAGTTCGGGGAGGCGGCCACGGCGTCGCCGGGCGTGCCACCATCGACGACGGACTGGTCATCGACCTCGAACCGATGAGTTGGGTGCAGGTTGACCCCGATTCGCGCCGTGTCCGTGCCGGAGCGGGAGCGACGTGGGGCGACGTAGACCGCGAGACGCAGGTGTTCGGGTTGGCCGTCCCCGGCGGCGTCGTCTCCGAAACCGGCATCGCGGGACTGACCCTCGGCGGCGGCATGGGCCACGTTCGCCGGAAGTACGGCCTCTCGTGCGACAACCTCGTCTCCGCGGACGTGGTGACGGCGGACGGCGAGTTCATCAGAGCGGCCGAGGACGAGCACGAAGACCTGTTCTGGGCGCTCCGAGGTGGCGGCGGCAATTTCGGCATCGTTACCGCGTTCGAGTACGACTGCCATCCGGTCGGCCCCGAGGTTGCGATGTGTTTCGTGTGGTACGACGGCGAGCAGGCCGACGACGCTCTCGAATTCTTCAGGGAGTTCGCGACTGACGCGCCGGACGAGGTGAGCCTCCTCCCGTTCTACGCGTGGGTTCCCGACATGGAGGAGTTCCCGGAATCGTCGTGGGGCGACTCGTCCGTCGCGTTCCTCGGCTGTTACGCTGGCGACCCCGAAGAAGGAGACGAAGCACTTCGCCCCGTTCGGGAGTTCGCCGAGCCGATTGTGGACTTCAGCGGCACGATGCCCTACGTCGAACTCCAGACGATGCTGGACGAGGATTATCCGGACGGTCGGTACTACTACTGGAAGTCGCTCTATCTGGACGCACTGACCGACGAAGTCATCGACAGCATCGTCGCTTGCTCGGAGCGCTGTCCCGTCCCGCTCTCGACCGTGGACGTGTGGCAGGGCGGCGGTGCAATCGCCCGCGTTGGAGAGGACGAGACGGCGTTCCCGTATCGAGACGTTCCGTTCGGCCTCAACTTCGAAGCGAACTGGGACGACCCGCGACAGACCGAGGCCGCGGTTGCGTGGGTGCGCGAGAGCATCGCCGAGATGCGAGACCACCCGGAAGCGCGCGGCCAGTACGTCAACTTCCCCGGTCTCGAAGAAGACCCCTCGCGGATTCCGTTCGGGGAGCACGCCGAGCGCCTCGCGGACATCAAAGCCGAGTACGACCCCGACGGCATCTTCCGCGGCCACGGAAATATCGAAACCAGCGACTAGCAATCCGGGGAACGAGAAATCGTCCCGCGTGAGAGCCAGCCTCTCACTTTGGAACCGATTTTTGTGAAGACGCGTCGGAAGGGACTGTTTTCTGTGGAAATTGGCTGACTGAGACTGCGTTCTGTGGAAATTGGTTGTTTGCAGTTGCTAGGGCACAAGCCGCGCCCGAGCGACAGAACTCCGTTCGGGACTGCCCCTCACTTCGTCCCGGCGTTCGCCCGTTCCCGGCCGAAACCGCAGGCGAGCGAGCGAAATGAGCAGACGTGAAGCGTCTGCGAGTGGAGCGAGTCGTGCGTGACCCACGCCGAGCAGCTGCTACCTGCCGAACACCACCAAAATCAGGTGCAGAAATTCGTGAGAGCCGAAGAACGAACCGTTCAATCTTCGTCCAGCCACGTGGGTAAATCGTTGACGGAGTCGAGAACGACCTCTGCTCCGACTCTCTCGTACTTCCGCCGACCCTCGTCGCCCGTGAGTCCACCGGTTAAGACGCCGACGCCGAAGTAGTCCCGTTCCGGGTCGGTGTCCGCCGCGTTCGTCGCGGTTCGAACGTCGTCCAACGTGTCGCCGACGAAGACGACTCGTTCGGCGTCGAATCGCTCCGCGAGGGTTGTCAGCGCGCGCGGATGCGGCTTGCCCTCCTCCCAGTCGTCCATCGTAAACAGGTGGTCGTCGGCGATATCCAATCCAGCGCGGGAGAGGGCGATGTCGGCCTCGGCGGCGGGTCGGCCCGTGACGACGCCGACGGGGAAGTTCGCGGTGAGGTCGGCAATCGTTTCGCGTTCCACCAGCACGGGTTCGTCGTTGATGTACCCCCGCGTGTCCAGCGTCGGGTCAGCACTTTCGAGGTCGGCGTACAACTCCGCGCCGAGGTAGAGTTGTTGGAACACCTCGCGCAGTCGTTCCGGGTTCCACTCCTCGCGGACGCGGGCGAGGGCGTCGTCGGACAGTGCGTCGGCGACGACCGACTCCGCGGCGTCGAGTCCGCCGCCATGCTCGGCGATTCGGTCGGTGTACGTCTCGATAGAGTGGTCGAATCCGTCGCGGGAGGCGAGGACGTACAGCGCCACGGCGTCGGTGAGTTCCCAGTCGTTGTTGAACCCGCCCGCGTCCTTGAACGCCTGCACGTCCGCCTTCGGGATGGTGTCGCCGTACACCTCCGAGACTGATTCTACGATTGCTCGCCGATAGGAGTCGGCGACGTCCACGAGCACCCCGTCGATGTCAAGCACGACAGCGTCCGCGTTCATATGCAGGGCTTCGTGTCCGGGGGTATGTGTTTACCGAATCGACTATGGTTCTGGCTTCAAATGGGTGAAATATGCAGTACGAGGAACTTCAGCGACTATACGGCCACGACGAATACTACTGGGGTACTGAACCGAACGGAATGGCCGAGATGGTGCTGGAGTTCGCTCCGGAGCGAGAGGCACCTGCCGCCGTCGATATCGGCGCAGGCGAAGGTCGGGACGCGGTCTACCTCGCCGAGCACGGGTACGGCGTCCTCGCGGTGGATTTGGTGCCGAACGGACTCGAAAAAGCCGAACGACTCGCGGACGAGCACGACGTCGTCATCCAAACACGTGAAGCGGACGTGAACGACCTCGATTTCCCGGCGATGGACGTCGTCTACTCCTGTGGCACGCTCCAGTATCTCCGTCCGGAGAACCGCGAGGCGCAGTTCGAGCAGTTCAAGATCTCGACCACCGGCGGCGGGATTCACGTCCTGTTCGCGTTCATCAACCATCCCGACATTCCGACGGCGCCCGATTGGGGTGACAACGAACATTTCTACGAACAGGGTGAACTCCGACGCTACTACGACGACTGGGAAATCGTAGAGGCGGACGAGTTCGTCTTCGACGACAATTCCGGCGGCGAACCGCATCAGCACGCTGCGGAAACGATAGTCGCACAGAAACCGGAAGTGTAGGCGCTCTCGTTCGGGGTAGAGAAATAGTCAATGACTCCGGATGGTGTTGTGGAACTAATTGAATCCCGGCCCTACTTTCGACTGCGATGAAAGAATACACCATCAGCGTAACCGGAATGAGTTGCAAAAGCTGTGAAAGTATGGTTCGCGACAGCGTGACGAGCCTCCGCGGCGTCAATAGCGTTGACCCCGACGCGCAGACCGGCGAAGTCGTCGTCCGAGGCGAGCCCGGAATGACAGACCGCGTTCGGCAGGCGATTACCGAACTCGGTTACGACGCCGAGGCGTAAGGTAGCTCATTGAAACCCGAGAATACCCCGCCTCTGATAGGATTTTTTAGTAGAAGAGAGTCCGTCAGTCATTCGGCTGATTACTCTCGCGCCCAAAACAGCGTCTCCCCGGAAATTGTCTCCCGGCGCACCGGAATCGAGGGTTGGTCGCCGCCGAGCGTCGTGAACACGAACACCGAGTCGCAGTCTTCCGCTACGGCGAGCGTGGGACGGTGCAGTTCCGGCGGAAGGTTCAGAGCGTACATCACGTCGGAATTTTCGTACACGCTGGAATCCGGATTCGTCACGTCGTCCAAGACGAACAGAACGTCGGCGGGAACGTTTCGCGGCCGGATGTCAGTTGCAGTGACCGCGATTCCTGCATCGGCGAGCGCGCGCGCAACGTCCGGACGATTGCCGATTCCGATTTCGACGGCACGCTGATAGTCGGCGAGCAGGGCAACGATTTCGTCGCAGGTATCCGGTTTCACGGCGGGATGTTTATGGGGCGTCCCGCCATAGGAGTTGCTATGTTGATTGACATCGTCCCCGTGGGGGACGTGACGGGACGGGTCAAACGAGAGGCTTCTTCGGCTCTGCGGCGGATTTACGACTGCGACGTAATGGTTCACGAGCAACAGGATATCCCTTCGGGGTCACACGATCCCAACCGCGACCAACATCGCGCCGAGGATTTCATCGAACTGGCGAGTCGCATTGGAACGGGAGAGAAAAACATCGCCATCACGGCCAGCGACCTCTTCTACCGCCGACGAAACTACGTCTTTGGCCTCGCCTATCTCGACGGCAGGGGAAGCGTCATCTCGACCTACCGACTGCAAGCCTCGTCCGACGGACTCTCCTCGGACGGCGGCATCTCGACCAAGCCGGTGGACGAAGTGTTCTCCGACCGCGTCCGAAAGGAAGTCGTCCACGAAATCGGACACACCCTCGGTCTCGAACACTGCGACAACTCACGCTGTGTGATGAACTTCTCGCCGACGGTGCGCGAAGTGGACGTGAAAGAAGAGAATCTCTGTGGTACCTGCCAGCGACAGGTGTTGTAACTTCGGCTATCGCCACTTTTCGACGCCAGTTCCGACGAGCGCCAACAATCCGAGGACGAGCACGAGCAGTTGCTCTGCAATCGCGTCCGGAGCGACGTACTTTACCATCGAAATCGCCCACTCGCCGCGTTCGTGGACGACCAAAGCGTCCTGCGTTCGGTTCGGAACGCCCGCCTCGCTCGCGGTCGGACCGTCGCTTCCCTCTCCCGGTAGTCGGTCTGCTTCGTAGGGGAGTGCGCCGGTCTCTATCGCCCAGACGATGTCGCCGTTCTCGTCTACCTCTACGACGCGATCGTTGTACGAATCGGTGACGAGCGTGTGCCCGTTCGACAGTCGGTCGGCATCTCGCGGCCAGTCGAAGACCGTGCTTCCGCCGTACTCCCAGACGATGGTTCCATTCCGTATTTCGAGAACGCGGTCGTTCTCGCTGTCCGCCACGAGTAGGGTGTCGCCGAGTGTGTCGGGGTTATGCTGTTCGTGGAGCACGTCACCGCGCTCCGAGAACGAATCCGGGCCGACGACCGGCTCGACGCGAATCGAGTCGTTGGCGGAATCCCCATTCACGTGCAAATCGACGACGGTGTCGAAGTTGCGGAGGCTGACCCGGAAGACGCCCGGTTCGACCCTGTCAACGTCGTTGGCGTGCGTCCAGTCGCCCTCAGGCCCCATCTCCGCGGGGCGTTCGTAGCGGTCGGTCGCGTTCCACTGCCAGAGCACGTCCTTCGCGCGGTTGACTGCAAAGACGCGGTCGTTGCCCATGTCCACGAGTACCCAGCGGTCGCTCCCGTTTTTCGTGTAGTGGTCGGCATCGTGCAGTTCGTGTGCGTGGTGTTTCGCGTCGAACCAGGCGTACTCCCAGAGCGTTTCTTTCGTCTGTCTGTCCACGACCCTGAGCGTATTGCGGACGCAGTTTGCGTGGCCGTCGTCGCGGAATCGTGGCGGGCACTGCTCGTCGGGGAGTTCGTCGGCCACCGCGATTTGGACGCGGTTCGGCCCGAGACGTTCCACGTCGAACACGTCGTCGGCTCTGGCGTACTCCCAGACGACTTCTCCGTCGGGATTCACCTCGATGGCTCGACCCTCGGATTCGTAGCCTTGGAGGGCGATGAGGGTGTTGTTCGTCGGCAGTTCCTCGTTCGCCGAGAGTCGTGGCCGATCGGAGTCGGTGAGTGCCCCGACGCCAGCAGTAGCGAACAGGACGACTGCGAGGAGGGCGAATAGTTTCGCGCGGTTGTCCGAGATGGAGAGCCACGCGACGAGGGTCGAAATCACAGTGGGGCGATTCGTCGGGTTCGGAAAAAGGTGATTCGGTTCCGCTTCAGCTATTCGTGACACACGTTTCGCCGAAGATGAGTTCTTGAACGGACTGGTCGAAGAAATCGTGAGAGAAGCCGAGTTCGATAGCACTCGCGGAGTCCAGTCGGTGTAGTTGTTCGCCGTATCGATGACGTTCCCGCCCGCCACGACGTATCGGTCGAATATCTCCTCGCAAGCGTCTCTTCCGGCAGGCTAAATGTTCGCGATGAGGCGGTCGGGTAATTGTGTCGCCGTCGGTTCAAAAAAGGTCGAATCGGTTACTGGTAGGTGTTGTCCTTGGTTCGGAGACCCTTACTTCCCAGGTTCAGAACTCCATCGACGACTCGGCTCTCTTTGATGTACACGTTGTCCCCGCTCGGATAGAGTTTGACGGCTTCGTTGCCGTCGGTCGAGTCGGCGTAGATGTCCTCTATCCACGTGTTGTTCGCCTCGTTGACGACCGGAAACTCGCCAACGACGTACTGCCCACCGACTAGTAGGCAGTTTCGTCCCTTGATTTCTATCCCACGCCGACGGGGAGAACCGGTTTGGTGGATATTGACGTCACGGAACTGGCAGTCGTTCCCATCGCACCGAATCGCAGACCGACCGATTCGGTGAGCACCGTCGCCGACGAGCGAGGTGTTTTCGACGTACGACGGGTCTTCGCCGTTTCGAATCCAAATGGAGTAGCCACCCGGGACATCGTGGTCGAACTTCGAATTTTTGACCCGCACTGATTTCGTCGTCTCATCCGTTTCAAGCCCGTGAACGACGCGATAGCCACGAGTCGTGACGGTCGTCGAGTCGATGAACACCAGATTCACGTCGAAGGTTCGGATGGCCGAACCATTGGGTTCGGTGACTCGCACGTCGGAGTCCAACAACCGGACGTAGTTACTGTTTTCCAGTCTGATAGCGTGCTGATTGCCACGACCACTGCGCTTGTCCACGACGGCGGTGGCGTTTTTGATGATACTGTCACGTCCACCGATCCGAATACTTGCAGTGTTGCTATTCTTGTAGACACCGCCCTCGACGACGATCTGGCCCGTGCCATTCGCCGCGTAGAGCCCACTGTCGGGAAAGCTACCGAGCCGACAGTCCCGGAACGTTATTGTCCCCCTATTGTAGGTGTTAGAGATGATACCGGTCGGCCCTTTCCAAAGTCGTTGTGTCGGTGTATGCATCGACCACGCACCCCCATCTGGCGCGTGAAATCGTTCGACCAGCCCCTCACCGTTCGGGTCGTCGATGACGAACCGACCCGGGCCCCACGTGCCGCTATCGTGTTGCCCTCGAATGTCGATGTTCTTGACGACTAATCCATCGGTGACGCTCGTATCGAGAACGCGGATACCGGTATCTTCAGCCGTCTGATCCACGGTGAAGTTCCGAAATTCGAGATTTGTTCCCGGGTCGTAGCGTGTGCCGAGCCGAAACAGCCGATAGTTGAACTTCCCTTCACCGTCGAAGTTGTAGAAGTTCGCCGGGACGAGCGTCGCGTCGTTACCGACCAGTCCAAAATTCGTGAAGCCAGTCGATCGAAACTGCCGATCCATGAGGTAACGGCCGGGCGGAAAGTACAGCAGCGTATTGTCGCCGGCGTACTTTTCGATGTGACGGTTGACCGGCTGGTCGCCGGTCGGATCCGCACCGACCTCCTTCAGATTGACGACCGTATCGTAGTCGTGGGAGTACGCTTCGGCGGCACTCGCTCGCTCAAACAGCGTTGTCGATGTCGCGATGACGCCCGTAGTTCCAGCGAGACTGTTCAGGAACCGACGACGACTCGTCGATGACGTGACGTTTGTTTCCGCTCTATCGTCAGTTTCCATTCATGACCCTTTCCATAATTATAGTCTGACAGGACAATATTTTCATCATAGAATTCAGCATTCGATTTAAGTCGGATTTGTGGGTGGGTTCACTCACACCGAAGTGTGATAGCTGCATTATTGTGAAACCACCGGACGGCATCGGTTTTCTTGACATATTTGCCAAAGATACAGACGTGAAATATGAGTAATTCAAATTAGAAATAGCGCGGGTTTTGTCAACTAAAAATATAGATAATAGATCTCATAGAGAGATGTATAAAAAGTTGGTTTTCTGATACATGAATTATTTACTATATAATAAAGACAGTATCGAGCACTCGATTATCAGTGCTTACACTCACGAATTGGTGCTGAACTCGAAGCGATCGACGGCGTTCGATGGGTCACTTGACCGACGACGTATCGTCGGGAGGGTGCTCCGCCAATCGAGTCATCCACCAATATGGGGCGATGTCGATAGACAGTATCGATGGAGACCTTGTCAGCGAAATAGAAGAGTCGAGTGTGAAAATATAGGATCCCTTATATTTCTGTCTGAAACTGCTGCTTTTCTGTCTCCAACTCTCGACGAGAGGAGTGTTGTCGAGCGGTTTTGAGTTACTCATCTACGCTGGCGTGCTGATAAGCCTCCTCGGATTTGTGTATCCACTTGGGAGGCTGGCTAACGCAACCATCGAAAAAAACGCGATGTGGTTTAACTATAGTAGTACTCGCCTTCGCTCTTCTGCTGGCGGTCGAGTTGGCTGTCGGGCTTGTTGATGCGCGGACGACCCACGTTCTCGTCCCGGCGGAACGTGATGTTGAGATTGGCGAGAAAGTCGTTCATTCCCTCGCGCATTCCCTTCGGGCGACCCGCGTGACCGTGCTGGGCGGGTTCCCCGTCGAACACCGTGAGGCGGTCGGAGACGAGGTCAATCATGTAGATGTCGTGGTCGATGACCAGTACCGTGGCGTCCTGCATCTCGGCGTAGCGCCGGATTGCTCGGGTCGCTCGGACGCGCTGTTCCACGTCGAGGTACGCCGAGGGTTCGTCCAGCAGGTAGAGGTCGGCGTCCTTCGACAGACAGGCCGCGATGGCGACCCGCTGGCGCTCGCCGCCGGAGAGGTCGGTGAGCTGTTGCTCCATGATACGCTTCAACTGAAGCGGTTGGGCGACTTCGGTGTTCCAGTAGGAAGAGCCGAAGTCGTCGGTGATAGAGGAGAGGAACGTGTCGACGCGCATCGGCTGGTCGATTTCGATGTACTGCGGCTTGTACGAGATGTCGAGTCGGAAGTCGAGGTCACCCTCGTCGGGTTCGAGTGCGCCCGTGAACAACTGGGCGAGCGTCGATTTCCCGATACCGTTCGGGCCGACGATGCCGAGCACTTCGTTCTCGTAAATCGTTCCGCCTTCCACGTCGAGCGAGAACTCGCCCTCGCCGTAGGATTTTCTGAGGTCGGGGTACTCCGCAATCGGGTCGGCCGTCGTCGCCTCGCGCGGCGCGTGCTCGTCGAACTCGATTGCGTTCGGACGAATCCGCATGTTCTCGTTGTTGAGGTAGCCAGCGAGATATTCGTTGATGCCGTTGCGCACCGACTTCGGCGTCGTTATGACACCGTAGGCACCGGGTTCGCCGTAGGCGACGTGGAGGTTGTCGGCCACCAAGTCGAGGATGGCGAGGTCGTGTTCGACCACGAGCATCGACCGACCGTCCTCGTTCGCCATCTCCTGAATCAGGCGCGCGACTTTGACGCGCTGGCTGATGTCGAGGTACGGCGTGATTTCGTCGAGGAAGTAGAAGTCCGCATCGCGGGCGAGTGCGGCCACCAACGCCACGCGCTGGAGTTCCCCGCCGGAGAGGCTGTCGATGTCCTGCTCCATCACGTGCTCGATTTCGAGACGTTCCAGCAGGTCGCCCAAGACGCCGCGCTCGTCGGTTCGGGAGAGCAGGTCGGCCGTACTGCCGTCGAATCGGTTGGGAATCTTATCGACGTACTGCGGTTTTCGCGCAACCGTCACGTCGCCGTCGCGCACCTCTCCGAGGTAGTCCTGTAGCTCCGTCCCGCGATAGCGGTCGAGGACGGCGTCCCACCCCGGCGGGTCTTCGAACTCCCCGAGGTTGGGCGCGAGTTCGCCCGCGAGAATCTTCACCGCGGTCGTCTTCCCGCTCCCGTTCGGGCCGAGGATACCCGTCACTTGGCCCTCTTGGGGAACCGGCAGTCCGTAGAGTGAGAAGGCGTTCTCGCCGTAGCGGTGGGCCGGAGAGTCCTGTAGCTCTTGGGGTAGGTTGATGATTTCGATGGCGTCGAAGGGGCACTTCTCGACGCAGATACCGCAGGTCTCGCCGAGGCAGATTTCCTCGCTGATGTGAATCTGGTCGGGTTGGCCCTCCTCCGTGTCCTCGCCGCGAAGCGTTATGCACTCCTTCCCGGTGCGGTTTGGCGGACAGTAGTTCTTACACTCGTAGTTACACCTGTCGGGCGAGCATCGCTCCAAATCCACGACGGCGATGCTGTCTTCCGCCATTGTTACACCTTCACGTTATTCGTGAGCAGAATGCCCCACGTGATGAACCACAGTGAGAACGTCATAAACGCCACGTAGAGGTGGTCTTTGACTCCATCGAGTTCGTAGCCAACGAGTTGGAGCAGTGGTAGCTGAACCACCACGAATCCGACCATGATGGCTAGCCCTAACTGGTCTTTCGCCGCCTCCGGAGCCGTCCCGACCATCATGGCGGAGACGAATCCGGCGGCAATTCCGGCCAGCGAAGCGAGCGCCGTAACGGTGATACTCCGTAGATGGGCCGCCCGTTGCTCCGTTGCCTGTTCAGTTGCCATGCGTGGCACTCGGGTATCCTCCCTCAAAAGGTGTTCGTTTGCGTGTATCTCCTTTCGCGTCGTTCGTGGGTCGTGTCCGCTGGCTCGAAAGTCCGTTTCGGAGAATCGTTTCTGAACGGTACCAGTTTCAATACTGCCCCGAATGGGGGAACTGACTCGTCCAGCTAGCGCTAGGTTCTACCGACTCATAACACCGCAACCGCACCTCGCCCTCCCCAACCGCCTCCCTCACTTCGGACGAGGTTCGCTACCGCGCGCCGGGGTGGTTTGTGAAAACTCGCTCACCTTGGGCTTTCCACGTGGCGCGCGCTGGCGCAGG
>CAYNQM010000023.1:0-31470 GCA_964399275.1 uncultured Haladaptatus sp. | reverse complement strand
GCTGGCAAAAGCGGTCGCCAACCAGACCGACGCGACGTTCATCAAGATGGCCGGGTCGGAACTGGTGCACAAGTTCATCGGTGAAGGTGCAAAACTCGTGCGTGACCTGTTCCAAGTCGCCCGCGAACACGAACCGGCAGTCATCTTTATCGACGAAATCGACGCCATCGCCAGCAAGCGAACCGACTCGAAGACGTCGGGTGACGCCGAAGTTCAGCGGACGATGATGCAACTCCTGTCCGAAATGGACGGTTTCGAAGACCGCGGCGAAATCCGCATCATCGCGGCCACCAACCGCTTCGACATGCTCGACCGAGCCATTCTCCGCCCCGGTCGCTTCGACCGTCTCATCGACGTTCCGAACCCGAACGACGAGGGCAGAGAGCAAATCTTCCGCATCCACACCCGCGACATGAACGTCGCCGACGACGTGGACTACGCACGACTCGCCACCGAAACTGGCGACGCCAGCGGTGCCGACATCAAGGCAGTCTGTACGGAGGCAGGGATGTTCGCCATCCGTGACGACCGCACCGAAATCCGAATGCAGGACTTCCTCGACGCGAAGGACAAAATCGAGGAAGAAGACGAGGACGACGAGGTTTCGAAGACGTTCGCCTGATCCGTCAAACACAGTCGGTCTCTCGTTCGCTTTTTGGAAATTTTCGACGTGCGTTTTTGACGGTAATGTAGTCAAAAATCGGACGATAGTCACGACAGACGCGAAGCGTCTGCAAGTAAATCGAGTGAGTCGGGCGTGACCTACACCTAACAGTTGCTCCCTGCCAGTCGCCACAGAAACAACTCGTGAGGACGTGTGCCGAGGAGTTGCTAACAGCCTGATTCGACAAAATGCAGAGACAGTGCGTGAGAGGATGACCTGTGTCTAGAAACTGCAGTCAGCTATCCTGAAAAATCCCATCGAGAGTTCAGTTAATCGTCGTGTGTTCGCTCTCCTCGTTGAGCGCGAGGTTCGCCGCGATTTCGGCGTTTCGCATGGCGTACTGGGCGGTCTGCTGGAGACTGACGAGCACGTCGCGAATCTGGAGGAGGTTGTCGTTCGGCATCTCGGGCAAGTCCGAGAGGATGTCCGACTCCCTATCGCCGAGTTCGTGGAACATCTGTCGAACTTCGAGAGTCATGGCGTAGTCGCGCTCGACGGCGGCGCGAACCGCCAACGCAGTCATCTCGTCCACGTGGTCGGTGAACTCCCGAATCCGGCGCATCGTGCCGTTGTCCACGTCGAGCGTGTGGCCGTTGGCTTCGAGGACTATGTCCGCGATGTCCTCGGCGTTGTCGGCGGTCAGTTCGAGATTTTTCGCAATCGAGCGATAGCCGATGAGCGGGAAGCCGCTGTCGAGGCCGATCGCGCGGGCCAGCGTCGGGTTCTCATGGGCCGTGAAGATGAGGCGCAGGAGGAGGACGAAAATCTTGTTCGCCTGTCGCTCCCGGTTGAGCGCCCGCTGTGCGAGATCGGGGTTACCGTGCGCCAACGCCTTCACCGCTTCGCCGCGCATGGTGCTTCCCGTGTTTTCCAGTCGCTCTAGCAGATTGTCCAAGTCGAAGTCCTCGGGGTCAACCGAACACCGGATGGCGATGCTATCGGGCGTCTCTTCGATGACGCCGAGTCCCATCAACTGCGTCTCTGCGTTGTACACCGCGTTGATGTGACTGCTCTCCAGCGTTTCGTCGCTCTCGACGTGAATGACCCGCCGTCCGAGGACGTATTGGGCGACGATAGCGCGCTCGACTGCCCCGGCGTCGAGTTTCTCGGTGTGGATGGTCGCCTCGGATTCGTCGTCGTGCGCTGACTCCGGAAGCACCGTAAGCGACCCCTTCCCGCTGATTCGGAGGGATACTTCGTCTCCCTTCTCGACTCCGTGTTCCTGCGCCCACTCCGCGGGGAGCGTCATCGCCAGCGTCGATGGACCTAATCGCTGTACCTTCCGCGTTTCCATACCCTTTCATTTCTCTCTGTGACCTTAACTCTCACCATATGCCAATAATTGTCTAACGTCGGATTCGAAACTGTTCATTCCACCTTTAGTAGACGACGTTCAAATCGTCCGACGCGAACTTTCCGCCAGCCACGGAGCGAGTCGTCCACATCTTCGTCCCCGGTATCGACGTGGAGGACGCCGATACCGTCGAGTTTCGTCTTCGAGGCGACGACTTCTATGTCGGACTGGCGAAGCACGGCAGGCGAAATCTGGTCGTTCCCGCGCCCGAAGACGAACCCTTGGCCCCCGATTGGCGAGACGACGACTACGTTTCGCTCGCCGAGATGGGTCAGAATTTCGTCCTCGCTCGCGTCGCGGGCTAGTACCTCGCCGTCTCGCCACACGTCCACGCCGAGGGGCGACCCGTCGAAGCCGAGTTCCGCCTTAATCGCGCCGACGGTGCTTCCGGGTCCGAGCACGTAGGTGACGCCGTCTTCCACGTCGTCGGCCACTCCTGCCGCGAGACTTTCGACGGTTCCGCCGCCAATCTGTTTGCTCGACTGGAGCGAGTCGGCGACCGGGACGCGGGCGACGGCTTTCAATTCGGCCCGCACTTCGCCCTCGCGGTACGCTTCCTCGTCGATATCGTTCACTTCGCGTTCTTCGATGCGGTCGAACCCGGCCGACACGCGGCCTGCCGCTTCCGGCGTGACTGCGAACACGGATGAGTAGATTTTCACCCCGGCGGGGACGCCGAGCATCGGAATATCCGACCCCACCTCGGCGAGCGTCTCGGCCACGTCCACCGCGGTTCCGTCGCCGCCGACGAAGAGAATCACGACGGTTCGTTGCTCGACCAATTGACGAACCGCATCGCGGGTGTCCGCCGCGCTCGTCTCGTCGCCGGACGGTTCGCCGACGACTTCCGGGTCGAATCCCGCGTCTCGTGCTTCGTCGGCCCCCATCTCGCCAGCGTAGGTTAGAATCTCGGCGTCGGGCGCGCGCTCGCGGAGCGCGGACAGGGCAGTCACCGCTCTCTTTGGTGCGCGCGGCTCTGCTCCCCGCTCTCGCGCCTCCGCGACTTTTCCGTCCGTTCCCTTCAACCCGACTCGCCCACCCATGCCAGCGATGGGATTGACGACGACGCCGACTCGCATGGTTGGGGATTCGCAGCCCCGGATAAAAGGCGTGTGGGCAGTGGCGAACTAGTCGTCCTCGCTCTCTTTCACTTCGTTGTGCGCTTTCTCGTTCGGCGGTTGGAGGTTCGCCTCCGTCTCCCCGAGGCTCTGCTCGTGGATGAACGAGAATGAGCCTTCGCCGTCCGTCGATTCACCCTGCGTCCACGGCCGCCGGGGGTCGTCTGGTTCTTCGATGTCGGTGGACATGAACGAGTAGTTGAACTCCTGATTCTCCATCTCGTCCGGGAAACTGTCCGGAATCGGCAGGTGGTCGAACATATCGTCGGGGTCGCCCAAATCCTGCAACAGGGCGAGCCACTGGTTCTGATGCATGGTGTCCCGCGCGATGAGGTACGAGAGCATGTCCTTCATCCCCTCGTCGTCGGTCATCTCCCACAGCCTCGTCGCCAGCAGGCGACCGGTCGATTCAGCCATGACGTTGGCGTACATGTCCGCCGCGAGGTTTCCGCTGGCGACGATGTAGTTTCCGTCGAACGGAACGCCGTTGCTATCGACCGGCATCGCGTGCAGACCCGACGAGAGTATCTGCCGAGGTTGCATGCCGTGCATCGCCGCCGACACCGAGCTGTCCTGTCCCATCTGCTCGCGGAGTTCGACCGGCGTACCCTCCAGATTCTTCGCGACCGCCGTCGCCAGCATCTCGATGTGGCCGAGTTCCTCGGTCGCGGTCTCCAGCAGTGCGTGTCGGTATTCGTCGTGTTTCTGCGGAAGCGCCCACGCCTGAAACAGGTACTGCATGGCGACCCGCATCTCGCCCTCTACGCCGCCGATTGCCTGCTGTAGCATCTTCGCAAACTCCGGGTTCGGTTCTTCTACCCTCACTTCGTGCTGTAGCTTGCCGTTGTCGTGGTAAAACATCGTTCCCCACCGCAACCGAGTGCAATGAGCATCTCGATAAGTATACTGGCCTCCACGGGACAGTTTCCCACGTGACAGTTAGAGCGCTCGTCGCCGGAGGCGAGATGCCGGGTGTCTCGAAGTCGGTTGTCAAAAGTTAAGCGTTCCCGCCGACAACCGCCGTCCATGAGCTTACTCACAAACCTCGTCCCGCTCGCGGAGTCGTTTCCCACGGAAGCCGTAAGTATCGCCGTTCTCGTCATCGGCCTCGTCTCGGTCGCGGCATGGTTGGCGTACTTCTACCGCTAGCGTCAGGCGTCAGACCTCTTCGACGCGTTCGCGCAACCACTCGGCGGCGCGTTGGACGGTTTCTTCGTCCGACCCCTCGATTTTGACGCGAACGTGGTCGCCCGGATAGCTCCCGACTTTTACGTCGAATCGCTCCCTGAGTTCGTCGAATCGGTCGATGAGCGCGCTCTCCGGTTCGTTCGCCGGAACGACCGCCCTGAAATACGGGTCACCGTCGAACTCGTCAGCCACGCGCTCGAACATCGCTTTCATTTCTTGGGGCACGCCCGGCAGGACGTAGACACCCTCGATTTTCGCGCCGGGGGCGACGCCCACCTCGTTCGGGAGCATCCGCGACCCTTTCGGCAGGTGGGTCGTCCCCGAGACGAGGTCGGCGTGCGAATAGTCGGTGTGATCTTCTATCCACTGCACCGCCGCCGGGTGTTCTTCGACGGGCACGCCGACGGCGGCGGCGACGCCTTCCATCGTCAAGTCGTCGTGGGTCGGGCCGAGACCGCCGGTAACGAGGACGGCGTCGTACTCGGCCAGCGACTCGTTGACGACGCGGGCGATGTCGGCCACGCGGTCGGGAACCACGAACACGCGCTCGACCAAAACGCCGCGCTCGGTCAGTCGCTCGCCCAACCACGCCGCGTTCGTGTTGACCGTGTCGCCGGAGAGAATCTCGTCCCCGACGGAAATCAGCGCAACTCGCATACCGAACGATGCGTCGCCACGAGGAAAAGCCCTATCGCCTGCCGTCTGCCTTACCGCATCCCCGGCGGTGGGCCGCCGCCGAAGTCGTCGTCTGAAATGTCCCTATTCAGGCCCATCTCCTCGCGCTCTTGTTCGAGTTGGCGAATCTGGAGTCGGAAGTACGCGAGACCGATGAGTCCGATCAGCAGGGCGATACCGACGACACCGCCGAAGATGTACTTGTCGCGGCCGAGATAGTACCGAACCGAGATGCTATCTCCTTTCACCGGTTCGTCCCAGATGACGTGGACGCGCCCGTCCTGCATCTCGGTGGTGTAGTCACCGGGTCGCACGTCGCTCAGCAGGAACATATCGACGCGCATCCCGCGCGGAATGATAACCTCGTAGGTCTGTTTGTTCAGATGCGTCGGGACGAAGAACGTCTTTCCCTGCCGCGGAGCGGTGTACGCCAGTTTCCCTTTGCCCTTCGGCGGCGTGATGATGGTCTTTGACTGCGTCTTTTCCACGTCGATTTTCTCGTGGCCGACGACGGTTTCGTTGGGGTATTTGAACTGCACCGCCGAAATCTCGACGGGCGCGTTCTCGCCGAACGCCTCCTCTTGGTGGATGTCGAGCGTTGCTTTCCCGTTGAGGTCGTAGACTGCCTTATAGGAGTCGCTGGAGACGTTGTACGTTACGTTCTGCTCGGTGTTCCAGTCGTACGTCGCGTTCTTTCCGAGTCGCTTGTCGCTTATGTCGCCCGGGCCGAACAGGGACGCACAGCCAGCGCTGACGGCGAGAACGACGAGCAGACCGAACGCGAGAACGAACCGTCGATTCATGGAATTACGCAACGAATTTCTGCCGGGATGTAGCCACCGATGCTGGACAACAGTCCCGGCGGGTCGGTGTTTTCGGTGCAGACGATGCTCTGTTCTAACACCCCGAGGCGCTCGACCGTGATGATGTCTTGGGCGTGCCCGGCGCGGTTGACCGTCGCGCGAACTTCGCCGCGGGTCGCGCTGTTGACGTTCACCCGACCGTTACCCCGCGTCCAGTCGAACAGGCGGTCGCGCTCCTCATCGGCGAGTCGAGACGGTTCGTCGTCCCCACCGTACACGAATCGCATCGGGAGATGTTGAACCAAGCCGAATCGTTCGACCACCTGTTCTGGTTTTCCGGGACCGAGACCGAGTTCTGACGCCGGAATCCGAACGTCCTGCCCGGCGTCTAAGACGAATCCCTCGTCGTCCCACGATTCGAGCGTTCCGACGTAGGTTTCGCCGTCGCGCAGGTTCGGGGTCACTTCGCCCCATTCGTCGGCGAGGATGTTCCGGGCGACGACTTCGTCGTCTCCTCCGACCGTCACCGAGACGAAATCGTCGTGGCGGACGCCGATGTCGTACTCCACGTCCAACTCGTCGAGGGCGTTCCCGACCAACGATTCGAGTCCATCCAGTGCTCGTCGTTTCGCGTCACCCTGCACGTACACCTTGGTTGCGAGGACGACCATTATGCTCCTAGTTCCTCGACGTTGAGTTCGCCTTCGAGTTCCGCGATGCGCTCTTCCATCGATTCGACCAGCATCGAGTTCTCCATGGATTCCAGCGGCGAGCCACATTCGGGACATTCGAAGCCGAAGTCCATCGCTTCGCCGAATTCGAATCGCAGTGAGCAGATTTCACAGAGATAGAACTCGTGGTTGCGTTCGTACTCTTGGCGCTGTTCCAGCGCCTCAAGCAGGCGGTACATCTCTTCTTCCAGATTCTCGGGAATCTTGTCGTACTCGAAGGTCCACAGGTAGGTGAGCCACCCCGAATCCTCGTCTCGGAGTCGGCGATACGTCGCGAGGTCGTTCTCGTAGAGGATGAACAGCGCTCTGCGAACGTCGTTGAGTTCGAGGTCGAGTTCCTCCGCGAGTTCCTCGTCGGTGACCTCGCCGTCCGGCGGCGCGGCGGCAACCGGCATGCCTTTCGGCCCGACCAGTTCGTGGAGGTACTTCTGAATCACCGGGTCGCTTAGCAGGTCCTCGAAAGCCATTGATATGTTATATCGGGTCGTTCATCTGTTTAAAACCATCGGGAGGCAGTCGGTGTGCGTGATTTTGGACTTGCGTGGATAGAATGCTTTTGGGCGGAAAACGATGGTTTTCGGTGGGGTCGAGCGCACTCTGGTGCGATTTCTTTCTGTTCGTATTGCTGTATTCGTGTTGCTTGTTTCTATGTCGTTAGCTATTCCCGACTCCAAATACCGCCACCGCACTTCGTCTTCCCTCCTCGTTCGATCCCGCGCACCACAGCATGAATTTCGATGGCGTGAATCTTCACACACCACACCGGCGCGCGCTGGCGTGGCGTCGAGGACTTCGCGTCGGACACGCCACGCCGGAGTCGCGCGAGGGACGCCCGGAACGAGTGAAGCGAGTGGAGGGAGTCGGTTGGGGAGGCGTGTGGGCGGTTGCGGTGCGGTGTGCGGTATTAGAACCAGCATCAGCTAGTGAGAGATTTCCTGGATAAGCACCGACTGACGAGCTTCCTCCTGAAAATGCAACCTATAGAAAAACCTCCAATCCCGATTTTCGCTCACTCCTCACGGAGCGACTCGACCTTTTTCCCGGTTTCTTTCGGAACGACACGCTGTTCAGCATTCTCCCACTCCCTGTCGAGTTCCCGGCCCTCGAACAGTCTATCCAGAAAGACGGCCAATCCTGCGACTTCCGAGTGAGGCTGATTCGTCACGCCGACGTTCCAGTCGGCGGCCTCGTACACGTCGAAGGAAACCTTCTCGGCACCCACGACCACGAGCAGGGGGTCGTCCCGGTGAACCTCACGAATTCCGTCTTCCACGTCCTGCACTCGCTCGCCGTACATCGTCAGGTGGACGACGTTCCCCTCCCAGTTTCGGATGAGTGCCTTCTGGCTACCGGACAGTTCGACCTCGAACGGCCCGCCGAATCGGTCGGTGATGTCGGCGATGGTGTCGCGCGATTTTCCCGCGTTGTCCGGGAGAACCACGCGGTCTGCACCCAGTGCCCGCGCCGTCAGGCCGACGTGGGTAGTCATGCGCTCGTCGCGTCCGGGGCGGTGACCGAGTCGGACGACGACGACCTCGGATTCGTTTTGCATGGCCGGAAAAATGCGCGGAACGAGTTAGGGGGTTTCGAATCTCGTTCGTCGTTCGCTCGTCGTTCGGCGTTTCACTCGAACACTTGCGCGACGCCGACTTCGCTAGTGACGCCGACGAACTCCGAGAGGACGTAGGTCGCGCCGACGAGCAGGACGAGTCCGACCGTGAGCGTGAGGCCGGCCGGGAGAGCGGTGTAGCCGCTGACGAGGAACGCCAGCGTCGCGATTCCGGCCGCCAACACCGCGTAGGGAATCTGGGTGTTGACGTGATCGACGTGGTCGCTGGCGGCGAACATACTCGACATGACGGTCGTGTCGCTGATGGGCGAGCAGTGGTCGCCAAACAGAGACCCAGTCAGGATGGCTCCGATGGCCATCGTCAGCGGCGACCCGAGCGTGTGCGCTAGCGGCACTGCGACCGGAAACAGAATTCCCATCGTTCCCCACGAGGTACCGATACAGAAGCTGATGATGGCGGCGCTCAGGAACACGACCGCGGGGAGCAGTTCGGGAGTGATGATTCCTTTCGAGACGCTGACGACGTAGGGGCCGACGCCCAGCGCTTCGCTGACAGACCCGATGCTCCACGCCAGCGAGAGGATGGCGACGGGGAACATTACCATCTTGAATCCCTCGAAGATGGAGTCGCTGACTTTGTCGAGTTCGATTCGAGCGTGTCCGACGAGGATGGCCAGAATCGTCGCACAACCCGCCATCGCCGCCCAGAGGATGGCGTCGGCCGTACCGGCTTCCTTCAGGGCATCGCTGAACGAACTGAAGAGTGCGGATATTGACTGGAAAGGTCCGCCAGCACTGGCGAGCGCCGCGGTCGTTTTCTCGACGCCACCTCCGGTGAACCAGAGGCTGAAAATGGTGACGACGACGAGCACGACGATTGGCGAGACGAAGTACCACCAGCGCGGATCGACGTGGTCGGGCGTCTCGATGTCGCTCGTTTGCGTCTCCATCAGCGGGTTCGCGTCGTCGCGGAGCACCTTCCCGTGCTGGCGAGCGCGGCGCTCGGCGGCCTGCATCGGGCCGAAGTCCCAGTCGGTGAGGACGATGACGAACACCAACGCGAGCGCGAACAGACTGTAGAAACGAAACGGGATGGACTGGATGAACACGACGAAGGCGCTTTTCTGGATACCCAGATTGTTGAACTGCTGTTGGATGAGTCCCACCTCGTAGCCCAGCCACGTCGAAACCACGGCGATGCTGGCGGTCGGGGCGGTCGTGGAGTCGAGAATGTACGCTAGTTTCTCGCGACTCACGTCGAATCGGTCGGTGACGGGGCGCATCACCGACCCTGAAATCATCGTGCTCGCGTAGGAGTCGAAGAAGATGAGCATGCCCAGAATAGATGTGCCGAGTTGGGCCTGCCGACTCGTCCCGACCCGCCTGACGATTGCATCCGCCACCGAGCGCATTCCGCCTGAGAGGAATATCATCCCCAACATCGCGCCGATGAGGAACGTGAACAACAGCAGTTTGATGTTGAAAGCTTCGGTGAGATTCGCCGTAACGAACTGCAACCCGCGGGCCGCACCGGCCACTGGATTCCACCCGACGAGAATGGTTGCACCGATCCAGATTCCGGCGAACAGCGACAACAACGCCTGCCGCGTCGCCAGCGTCAGTACGATTGCGAGTAGTGCCGGAAACAAACTGATGATTCCGTAAGACTCTGGTGGCATAGTAGAGCATACTTTCAGTTAAAGAAATAAGCGTTATTGGCGTCGGTTGAAATGATGGATTAAAAATTCCGTCTCTGATTTATATTTCGGTTGCGTTCGTGAAATTCACCCCGCCTCCGAAAGACCGGAACACACTTGCCGACCACCGGCACAGTTTGGTGCATGCAACTTTCCGGTAAGCGAGTGCTCGTAACCGGCGGTGCCGGACTCGTCGGTTCGCAGATGGTCGAAGACCTCGTCGCGGCAAACGATGTGGTAGTTGCGGACGATCTCTCGAACGGAATTCGTTCTACTGTCCCCGACGACGCCGAGTTCGTGCAGGCCGACCTGACCGACGAAGACGCCGTCGCGGAGGTCATCACGAGCGATTTGGACGTCGTCTTCCACTTTGCGGCGGCGGATAAGTACGTCAATACCGACGACCCGCGCCCGCAGTTCGAAGAGAACGGCGAGATGACCTACAACATCCTCGAACGAATGGACGAGGTCGGCGTGACGAATCTCGTCTACACTTCTTCCTCGACCGTCTACGGCGAGGCCCCGCGACCGACGCCGGAGGATTACGCCCCCCTCGAACCCATCAGCATCTACGGGTCGGCAAAGCTCTCCGAGGAAGCCCTGCTCTCGACGTTCGCCCACTCCTACGATTTTACCGTCTGGAACTTCCGATTCGCCAACATCGTCGGCCCGCGATTCGGTGCTGGCGTCGTCCCCGACTTCGTGGAGAAGTTGGACGAAAATCCAGACCTGCTCACGATTCTCGGCAACGGACTCCAAGAGAAGTCGTACATGCACGTCACGGAGTGTTCCGAGGCGATTCGCTACGTCGTGGAGAACGCGGACGACGTCGCCGAGAGGAACTCGGCGGCACGTCGGACGGCGTCCGATGGTGATATGCACACCTACAACCTCGGGACGAAGACGACCACCTCGGTCAACACTATCGCCGACATCGTGGCCGACGTGATGGGTCTTGATCCCGATTACGAGTACACCGGCGGCGACCGAGGATGGACTGGCGACGTGCCGAAGATGCGCCTCTCCATCGAGAAACTGTCCGCACTCGGCTGGCAACCCGCCCAGAGCAGTGACGAGGGGGTCAGACGGGCCGCAGAGCAGTTGTACGAGAAACTGGAGTAAGAGCTACACCGAGAAGTCGGTTCGCGCTTCTACGTCTTCATCCATGATTTTGAGCGTTGCGACGACGGTGTAGTAGCCCGGCGTGGGGTCGGCCCATCCCTCGGCGAACGTCTTCGTCTCTCCGGAATCGAACGTCTCCGATTGGAGCGCCTGCGTGAACATCCGGCCCTCGCTCGACCGCCAGATTTCGTCGTCGTCTTCGAGCACTGCGAAGTCCGCCTTGAGGCCACTTCGAAAGGTCACGTCTACCGGGTCGGAACCGGGATTTCGAACCGTCAGTTCAAACTCGACGGTTCCGTCGCGCGGCGTCGCCGTCACGTCGCTTTCGAGCGTCATTGGTTCACCCTTCGACGGGGTGATTCGAAAAGGTTGCCCTGTTCAGCAACCGACTGCCGCCGCAACGTCGATGAGTCCGCATCCCGAGGAGGCCCCGGTAACGGACTGCGCGGTGTTGCACAGACGGGACAGCACGTTCTGTTTGCTGTAGCCCGCAGACATCAGGACACCGGCGGCACCCGCGACGTGCGGCGTTGCCATCGATGTACCGGAGTACGTCGTGTATCCGGCGGGGACGGTCGAGTAGATGTCCAGTCCCGGCGCGTAAATGTCCGCCGACGTACTGCTGTTGGACATGGCGGCGTCGTTCTTGTCCGTCGCACCGACCGAGACGACTTCGGGGTAGCTAGCGGGATAGGCGGTACACGTCGAACACGACCCGGCGGCGGCGACGAGGAAGACGCCGTTGGCGTCGGCGTACTGAATCGCGTCGCGAAGCGTGGCGGAGTCGGACGAACCGCCGAGGCTCATGCTGGCCACGTCGAAGCCCTGGTCTGCCGTCCATTCGACACCGGCCGCGATGTCCGAGAACGAACCAGCGCCCGAGCAACCGAGCACTTTTCCTGCGTGTAGGGTCGCTTCCGACGCGACGCCGAAGACGCCTTGCGTGTTGTGTTCGGCCGCCGCGATTCCGGCGCAGTGCGTGCCGTGGTCGTTGTCGTCCGACCACGATTCGTTGCAGGCGTTGTTGTTTCCGCCGTAGCTACAGTCGGTTCCGCAGGTGACGAATCCGCGTCCCGTTCCGACGTTCGCCTGGAGGTCGGGATGGTCGTCGTCGATGCCCGTGTCGAGGATAGCGATGTCCGCACCGGAGCCGCGGTGGCCACAGTAGTACGACGTGTCGGCATCTACGCGGTCGATGTTCCACGTCGTCTGCTGACCGAGCGCGTGCATCTGGCCGTTCTCCTCGACGTAGCGCACGTTCGGATTCCGTGCGAATGCCTCGATTGCTCGCTTCGGTACGCGAATCGTGAGCGCGTCGAATCCGAATTCGCGGACGACGTCGTTTGCCGAATCGAGGACTGCCTTTCGCGTGTCGGCACCCTCGTAGCCGACGTTTACCTCGACGAAGTCATCCGGTGTCGCCCCGGCGTAACTGCTCACCGCGGGAACGGAGAGCGCAGTTCCCGTCGTTTTCAGTACCGTTCGTCGTGAGATGCGTTTCTGTGAATCAGTCACAGGATATAATTGATATAGATAATAATAAATTTATCTAAAAAATATTTGTTAAAATATCTCCCGGAGCGAACTGACGAAAAAATCACATACCCGGTCGTTGCGAGCGCGCGTTCTTCTCCGCATGACCAGCCCACAGCCGATCGCCTCGGCCACGTCCACCGTTTCCTTGCTGTGGCGTCGGGTAGCCAAGATTCTCGGCGGTGCTGTTCAGTTGGATTCGTGCGCTCTGGTTCGACAGTCCATGCGTCCCCATCAGGATGGCACCCGCGACGTGCGGCTGTGCAACCGACGTTTCCGAGAGTATCGACTCTCCGGACACATTCGACAAAAAAGAACTACGAGCTGGTCGAGATGGGAACCGCGTTACTCTGTTTAGTTGTCGTCGGTCGGCGAGCCGACTGCCGCCGCAACGTCGAGGAGACCCGAACCGGATTGGTTGCTCGACAGGCCGATGTTCTCCGCCGTAGCCTTGAGCTGACTGCGAGCGCCCGAGTTGGAGTATCCTGCAGCCATCAGAACGCCGGCGGCACCGGCAACGTGTGGGCAGGCCATCGACGTTCCCGAGAGCGTGTTGTAACCGCCGTCGTTGTACGTCGAGTAGATGCTCGAACCGGGGGCGGCAATTTCGATCTCCGGCCCGGTGCTGGAGAAGTACGAGAGACCGTCGCTGGAGTTGGTCGAACTGACAGCCATCACGCTGGAGTAGGCGGCCGGGTAGCCGACACAGTTCGAACACGGACCGCTGTTACCCGCCGCGGCGACGACGAAGACGCCGTTGGCGTCGGCGTAGTTACAGGCGTCCTGAAGCGCGTAGGAGCCGGACGAAGCACCGAGGCTCATGCTGGCCACGTCGAAGCCTTGGTTGGCCGTCCACTCGACACCGGCCGCGATGTCCGAGAACGAGCCACCACCGCTGTCGCTCAGCACTTTTCCTGCGTGGAGTGTCGCGTCGGGAGCGACGCCTTTGATGCCCTGTCCGTCGTTTTCTGCCGCCGCGATACCGGCACAGTGGGTACCGTGGCCGTTGCCATCTTCCCACGTGCTGTAGCCGAATCCGCGACTGGAGCCGACGTTGTCGAGGTCGGTATGGTCGGAGTCGATACCCGTGTCGAGGATAGCGATGTCCGCACCGGAGCCAGTGTAGCCGTCTGCGTGCGCCTGTTCTGCGTCCACACGATCGACGCCCCACGGGACGGAATCCGCGAGCGCGTACATCTGGCCGTCTTCTTCGACGTAGCGAATGTCGGAACGTCGTTCGAGTGCCGTAGCCGCTTTCTTGGGAACTTCGATAGAGACCGCGTCGAAGTCGAAGTCGTGGCGAACGTCGGAAGCGGCGCTTAGAGCTGCCTTTCGGCCCCCCTTTCCGCTATAGCCGAGATTGACTCGTACGAGGTCGTCAGGTTTCGCGTTAGCAAAACCAGTTACTGCGAGACCTGCCGCCGCTCCGCTGGTCGCCTTGAGCACATTACGTCGGGAAACGCCATCTTTGTTGCGTAGCATCGCAACTGTAACAATGGGTTAGTTTGTATTAAATTTTTCCTTGCAAAAATATTAATTTATAGACTGTAATTTAGAAAAATAAATATCGGCGAAGCCACACTACGGGTCGGTCAGTCGTCGGAGGAGTTCAGGCCGAGCGCGGCGGCTACATCCACCAATCCGTAACCCTGCTCGTCGTTCGCTAGTCCGAGGTCTTCTGCGGTGTCGCGGAGTCGCTGGCGTGCGCCCGTGTTCGAGTAGCCTGCGGCGACCGTCTGTGCGCCCGCACCCGAGACGTGCGCAGCCGCCATGGACGTTCCCGAGAGCGTCTGGTACGTGTCGTCGTAGTACGTCGAGTAGACGTTCGCTCCCGGCCCGACGAGTTCGACGCTCGACCCGGTACTGGAGAAACTCGCCAGTTCGTCGTTTTCGTTCGTAGCACCGACGGCGATGACCTCCGGTTCCGCGGCGGGGTAGCCCACACAGTCGCCACCGCACGGACCGGAGCCACCTGCGGAACCGACGAGGAGGGAACCCTGATTGTAAGCGTACTCGACCGCGCTCTCGACCGTCGAGGATTTACTGCCGCCGAGGCTCAGGTTGATGACGTCGTGCCCCTGATTCGCTGCCCACTCGATTCCTGCCGCGATGTCGGAGTACGTCCCCATTCCGGAACTGTCCAGTGCTTTCACGGCGTGCAAGGTCGCACCCGATGCGACGCTCCCGACGCCGGAATCGTTGTTGACCGCCGCAATCGTCCCCGCGACGTGGGTACCGTGGCCGTTTTCGTCCGACCACGAACTGCCGTGATACGTCTTTCCGGTACCGAGATTCGCTTGTAGGTCAGGATGATCCGCGTCGATTCCGGTATCGACGACCGCCACGTCCGCACCCGCGCCGGTGTAGCCGTTCGCACTCGCAACATCGGCGTCGATGCGGTCAACTCCCCACGGCAGGGTTTCGGCGTTGGCGCGCATTCGTCCGTTCTCCTCGACGTAGCTGACGCCGGGACTTTTCTCCAGCGCAGAAATCGCCTGTTCGGGGACGCGGATCGTCACCGCGTCGATAGCGTCGAACTCCCGTACCACGTCGGTTGCGGATTCGAGCGCAAGGCTTCGCGCCGCGTCGTTCTCGAACCCGACGTTTACCTCGCGGAGTCTGGATTGCCCGGCAGAGAGGCCGCTTGCACCCACGGTAACGATTGATGCGCCCGTTGCTTTCAGTATCGTACGTCGTGATTGTTTCTGCATCAGTTCCTTAGTGAGTGCGCCACCTTTTAATTATTACTATATTCCTATTATTTAATTAAACAACAGGTATTCCTAATATAACGGTGTCTCTCCGTTTCTTCGAGAAAAAGTTCCATCGGCGCGATGGAGCGTGTAAAAAGTGCCGAACGACTAGTTGTCGCTGGAATCGTAGCCCAGCGCGGCGGCCACGTCGAGAAGACCCTGTCCTTGCTCGTTCGCCGGGAGGCCGATGTCCTTCGCCGTGCTCAGGAGCTGGTTCTCCGCGTCGCGGGCCGAATAACCTGCGGCTATGAGTTGTCCGACGGCACCAGCGACGTGCGGCGTCGCCATCGACGTGCCGGAGAACGTGTCGTAGCCACTCGGCACCGACGAGTAGATGTCGGTACCGGGTGCGATGATGTCCACTTCCGGACCTTGGCTGGAGAACGAGGACTGCTCGTCGTTGCTATTCGAGGACGCAACTGCGATGGTCTCGGGGTATGCGGCGGGGTAGCCGACACAGTCGGTACACTGGCCGCTGTTCCCTGCCGCGGCGACAATCGAGACGCCGTTGTCGTAGGCGTACTGAATCGCGTCGCGGAGTGCCGAGGAGCCGGACGAGCCGCCGAGGCTCATGCTGGCCACGTCCCAGCCTTGGTCGGCAACGTACTCGACACCGGCCGCGATGTCGGAGAACGAACCGCTACCCTGACAGTCGAGCACTTTGACCGCGTGAAGCGTCGCGTTGGGTGCGACGCCGACGACGCCCTCTGTGTTGTCGTCGCCCGCCGCGATTCCGGCGCAGTGCGTGCCGTGGTTGTTGTCGTCCGACCACGACTGGTTGCAGGAGTTGCTGTTTCCGTAGAACAGACAGCTTCCGGTGAGGCCGCCATTTCCACAGGAGGCAAAGGCTTCCCCGGCACCGAGGTGGTCTTGCAGGTCTGGGTGGTCGTCGTCGATACCAGTGTCAACGATAGCGATGTCAGCACCAGCGCCAAGGTCGCCGTTCGCGTGGGCGACTTCCGCATCGACGCGGTCGATGCCCCACGGTTCGGTCTCCGCGAGGGCTTCCATCGTACCGTTCGCTTCGACGTAGCGAACGTTCGGATTCTTTTCGAGCGCGGTCGCCGCTCGCTTCGGTACGCGAATCGTCAGCACGTCGATGGAGTTGAACTCGCGAACGACCTCGTCCGCGCTGTCACGGGCCATCGCACGACCACGTGCACTGCTGACTCCGACGTTGACTTCGACTTTGTCGGTCGGTGCCGCTGATGCGAGGCCACTTGCACTAGCCGCCGCCAGCGAACCGCCCGTCAGTTTGAGAACATTCCGCCGCGAAACGCCATTGGCTTTCCTTACCATGCAATTTGTGAGAACATACCATAGTTTAAAAATTTATCTATTCTATATTGTGACAGTGATACTACAGCAATATTCTAATTGTTAGAATATCTATTATAAGGTTTCAATCTAAGAAATAAATATTGAGGGAGATTAGCCGTCGAGTGCGCCTGCCTGCCCGTTTGCTTCGACGTAGCGAATCTCCGAATGGTCGGCTAGTTCGTCCCACTTCTCGCTCGGAATTCGAACCGTGAGAATGTCAAGCGATTGGAGTTCGCGGACGACATCGACAGCAGCGTCCAGCGTCAACTCTCGCCCCTCGTCATTTTCGAACCCGACATTAACCTCGACGATGTCGCGCCCGGAATCCCCTGCGTCACTATCCGCCACGATATGACACTACAACACACGAATTATTAAAATGTTTTGATCACTTTCATATTTTGCAACAGCTCTCAATTTCAATCGCTGTCGATAACAAATCAATATTTTAGCAACACCAGAAATCGCCGAACGACACTCCTTTTATCCGGCCGAAACGTAGTCCGCGTCGTGCAAATCGTCGGCTACGAAACCGGTTCCTCCGGAGATGGTACTCCCTGCTTGGTGGTCAGCGACGGCGATTCGCTCGTGCGTGAGGAACTGGTTCAGGGTGTCGAACTCGAATACACCCTCGGCGAGCGACACTGCGCCGGAACGTTCGACGGCGACGCTCACATCTCCTGTTCTCGGCCCGGAACACCCTACTGCGAGGCCCACACCAGTACGTGGATTTGCGCTCGCTGTACCGGCACCTGTCTCAAAGACGAGATGGACTGCCACGAAGAACACGCCATCTACCTCGCGGCGTTCGCGCCAGCTACGTTCAAAGTCGGCGTTACCCGCGACTGGCGACTCGATACACGTCTGCGAGAACAGGGTGCAGACCGCGCCGCCCATCTTCAGACCGTGAAAGACGGGCGAATCGCTCGCCAGTTGGAAGCCGAAATTGCGGAGACGTTCACCGACCGCGTTCGCGTCCCGACCAAAATTCGAGACCTCAACCGAACCGTGGACGAATCAGCGTGGCAGGACGCCCTCTCGGAGTTCGACCCCGTAGAGACGTTCGCGTTCGACTACGGCTTCGAACTGGCGTCTGCGCCCGTCCACGAAACGCTCGCCAGCGGCACCGTCGTCGGCACGCAGGGTCGCGTCCTCGTCCTCGAACGCGCCGGAACCGCCTACGCCACCGACATGCGCGACCTCGTGGGCTACGAACTCGAACCGGGCCCGACCGACAGAAGCTTACAAGCCAGCCTCGGCACCTTTTAGACCGCGGACTCCCCAGTTTTGGTGTGGCCGACGTGACACTCTCGTTCGAGGGCGGCACCCTCCGAGTCGAAACCGACCGCGACCTCCCGCACACCGAATCCGACCCGCGTTCGAAGAGCCGCCGCGCGCCCGCCTTCCGCTACGCCGCCCTCCGCGAGTATCTCGATGAACGCGAGATTCCGGTGGCGGATTCCGTCCTCGACCTGCCGGAACTGCCGCCGCTCTATTCGGCCTACGAACTCCGCGAGTATCAGGAAGCGGCCATCGATTCGTGGGAGGACGCAGACCGCCGGGGCGTCCTCGAACTGCCGACGGGAAGCGGGAAAACCGTCATCGGCGTGAAAGCCATCGAGCGATGCCAGACGCCGACGCTCGTCGTCGTCCCGACCATCGACCTGCTCGAACAGTGGCGACGAATCCTCGAAACCGAGTTCAGCGTTCCAATCGGGCAACTCGGCGGCGGCGAACAGCGTGTGGAAGGGCTCACGGTTTCGACCTACGACTCGGCGTACCTCCGGGCCGACGACATCGGCGACCGATTCGGACTCGTGATTTTCGACGAAGTCCACCACCTCGGCGGCGAGGGCTACCGCGAAATCGCTCGTCTGCTTGCGGCCCCGGCACGGATGGGACTGACCGCGACGTTCGAGCGCCCCGACGGTGCACACGAGGTCGTTACCGAACTCGTCGGGCAGAAGATGTTCGACATTGACGTGGACGACCTCGCGGGCGACTACCTCGCTCCCTACGACGTGAAACGCATGACCGTCGAACTGACGTCCGACGAGCGCGAGCGCTACGAGGCTGCACAGGGCGTCTTCACCGACTATCTCGCTCAGTCCAACATCCAGATGCGAAGCGGGAGCGACTATCAGGAACTCGTTAAACGCTCCGGCAGTGACCCGAAGGCCCGCAAAGCACTGCTCGCCAAGCAACGCGCTCGCGACATCATGATGAACTGCGAAGGGAAAGTGACGCTCCTCGGGGAGATTTTGGGCAACCACCGCGACGACCGCGTCATCGTCTTCACCGCGCACAACGATCTCGTCTATCGACTTTCCGAACGGTTTCTCATTCCTGCCGTCACCCATCAGACACCCACCTCGGAACGCAGGGACGTTCTCGACCGATTCCGTCGCGGGGAGTACTCGCGCGTCATCACCTCGAACGTGCTGGACGAAGGCGTGGACGTTCCGGACGCGAACGTAGCAGTCGTCCTCTCGGGAAGTGGGAGCGAACGCGAGTTTACCCAACGCCTCGGACGAATCCTTCGAGAAAAGGACGACGGCGGTCGGGCGATACTCTACGAAGTCGTCACCGAGGAGACCGCCGAGGTACGAGTTGCGAACCGCCGCCGATAGCGATTCTGCGTGTCCTGCCGTCGTTGTCGGCGGTCTGTTCTCCGAATAGTATGAATTGTTTTAATAGTATCTATACTATCTGGAAAGTACTCAATATGTGGTGTCACATCCATTCGCATGGGGGAACCCCTCTTCCCTCTGACATGGATTCCGGGGAACCCCCTTTCCATACGGAGGACACGATGGCCCACGCATCAGACGACCCCACGACCGCGGAATACGAGTTGTTGAGCGCCAAGCAGAAGGAGCGAACCGGAAACATCGAAACGGCGACCGTCCGGCACGTGCACGTCAACCCGACGCAGATCGTCCTCACGCTCGCGTTCGAGTGGACGACCGACTCGACGCGACTCGTCTACGACCTGGACGACGACCGAGACGTGCGCAAACTCGAAATTCTCGCGGACGAGCACGGATTCGAGTTCGCGCAGGTCGGCCACCTCGAAGGCCTCTCCCTGTCGGTTCGGTACACCAGCCGTGGCTGGGTTCCGGTGGCCCACCTCGCTTACACCGAGGGCGAAGGTTCGGCCACCGAAACGTTCCGGACAGAACTCGAACTGCTCGCACGGGAACTCGCCCGTTCGCCCGGCTACCTCCGCCGAGCCGTCTCGTGGGTGCGGTCGCTGTCCACGAAGCAGGCCGTCATCGCGGTCATCGTCGTCAAAAAGATACTGGTCGTCGCGCTCATCGCGGGGATGGTGCTGTAGTCACAGCAGATTGATATCGATGCTGGTCTGCGAACCGTCCGTGTACTTCGAGTACGCCACTTCGAACGGAACTCGAACGTCCTTCGTCTTGCCGCCGGGTACCGTCACTTTCGGTTTCAACTCGTGGGTCGCGTCGTCGATAACGACGGACACTTTGAGCGTCGCGGACGACTTGCTGTCGCCATTATTCTTCACCGAGACGATCACGACGAGATTGTTGTTGTCGCCTTTCTCGAAGCTGATATCTTTGCTTTCTAAGCTTCCGGAGCGTTTTCGGTCGCCGTCGTCGTTCGTCTGATTACCGCCGCCGAGAATGGCAGCACAGCCACCGGTCGAAGCGGCAGTCGCGAGGAGGCCAAACTGCTGGAGGGCTTTTCGTCTGCGCATACTCCCCACCCACTGGATGGTTCGGAATGAATCTTCTCATTCCGACGGCTTTTGTACTCGCCTTGTGTACGTCGAATTGTGCTCACGAAAGACCTGCTCCGGGTGTCTCGCGCCGGAGGAGGCTATCACCCGCAGTTCGCCGGTCGAGAACATCGACCCCTCTCTGCGCGCGTGCTCGGAACGTATCAGGGTCACGTCGGCGAACCGCGGTCGAAACTCGACGACGCTCTCACCGACCTCGAAACCGACGCTCCCGACTTCAAACTAGTTCGCGGGTTCGCCAAACTGCTCGAACGCGAAGCGACGTTCGAACCGAAGGCTCCCGTTCCCCCGGAGCGCGCCCGGCGTGTCGCGTTCGAGGAGTCCGAGGCGGTCGGCGTTGCGTGCGACGCCGACCGCGAAACCGCACTCCAGCGAGCAGGCGACCGCCTCGACGCGACGCCGGACGACGTTGCAGAGTCGCTGTACGCCGACTTGGACGAGCGCCAGATTCTCACGGTTCTCGACGCGCGCTGGAATCCCGAGGAACTCGTCGCCCAGTACAATCTCTCGCTCGCACAAACCGCGCTGTTCGACGCGACCGAACTCCGAATTCGAAGCTCCGACCCGAAGGCGCTCGTCACGGCCGTCAAACGACTGCGCCTAATGTACGAAATCCGCAAAACAGACCGCGGGCGCGAAGTCGTCGTCACCGGCCCCGACGCACTCTTCCGGTCTACGCGCCGGTACGGAACCCGGTTCGCCCGTCTCCTGCGAACCGTGGTCAAAGCCGACGACTGGCAGTTGACCGCGACCATCGACGACTACGGCACGGAGCGCGACCTCGTCCTCTCGGATGCCGACCCCCTACGCCCGCCGGGAACCGAACCGGTCGCAGACGTGTCCTTCGACAGCGAGGTCGAACGCGAGTTCGCCACCAGATTCGACGCGCTCGATTTGGATTGGCACCTCGTGCGCGAACCGGAACCGCTGGAGGCGGGCGCGAAGGTGATGATTCCGGACTTCGCGTTCGACTATCAGCACGCCGACTTCCGCGTCTTCTTCGAAATCATGGGATTCTGGACGCCCGAGTACGTCGAAAAGAAACTCTCACAACTCGACACCGTGGAAGACGAACTGCTCGTCGCGGTGGACGAATCGCTCGGCGTCGGCGAGGACATCACGGCACGCGACCACCGCGCGATCCCCTACTCGGGCCGGATTCGCGTCAAGGACGTGCGCGACGCCCTCCGGCGCTACGAGAACGAACTGGTCGCCGAGAGCGCCGAATCGCTTCCGGACGAACTCCGCCCCGAAGCAAACGTCGTCTCGCTGGCCGACCTCGCCGCCACGCACGGCGTCAGCGAGGACGCGGTAGAGGGGAAGGAGTTTCCCGACCACGAGCGCGTCGGGCGAACCCTGATTCGCCCCGCAACGCTCGCGGAACTGGCCGAGAAAGTCGAGGAGGGAATGGCGTACTCCGAAGTCGAGAGCGTGTTCGCAGATGCCGGAATCGAGGACGGCAGTGCAGTGCTCTCGGAACTCGGGTACTCGGTCGCGTGGGACGGACTGAGTGGCGGGACCGTCAACAGGCGGTAGCGGTGACGTTCGTCAGAGGTCGCGCTGTCTTCCTTTCGGAACCAGCGATTGCAGTTCGTCGTGGAGATACAACCCCACGCCGAGTGGTTCCGGCCCGCCCGCGATGCCGTGACTCACGACGAGGTAGCCCCAGTCGCCGCCCCAGTCGAGTTCTTGGTCGTCGCCGCGCACGAACCGCTTTGCCTGCTCGTCGTCCAGTTCGATGACGTTCTTCGTCGCCTGCCGACCGAATCGCTGGACTGCGTTCGTCGTCGGTTTCCAATGTCGCTGGCGCGTTCGGAGAAACGTCATGCCGAGCGCCTCGATGCGAACCGGGGTGTCGAGGTCGCCGCGCAGAATCCAGACTTTTCCCTTGCCTTTCTCCCAGAAGGAGTAGCCCTCGAACGTCGCGGGTTCGATGCCGAATCGCTCCTCCCACCAATCGAGGATTTCTCGTCTGGTCGCGCGTCCGTCCAGTTCGCGCTCGTCGGCGGTGGCGGGGAGGCGGTCGAATCGCTGGCCGTCGTGCTGTGCGTCGGTGCTCGATTCGTCGCTCATGCGCCAACCTCCAGTTTCGCGCAGAAGAACCCGCCCGTGTCGTTGTGGTGCGGGTAGAACCGTTTCGCCTTGCGAACGCTCTCGTCGTAGTCGTCACCCTGCCATTCCGTGATGCCGGGGTCGGACTGGAGGCCGATGTCGTACTCGACCAATTCGCACTCCTCGCGCGCAAGGACGTAGTCGAGGACTGCTTCGTTCTCCTCGGGCGCGAAGGTGCAGGTGGAGTAGACGACTTCGCCGCCCTCCCGGGTGGCCTGCACCGCCCGGCGAAGGATGCCTTTCTGAACGCCTGCGACGCCCTCGATGTGGTCGAGACTCCAGTCGTCCAGCGCGGTCGGATTCTTTCGAATCGTTCCCTCGCAGGAGCAGGGAACGTCCACGAGCGCGGCGTCGAACGCCGAGAGACCGAACGGTTTGAGCGAGAAGTTGCGCGCGTCCTGATTCGTTACCGCGGCGCAGGTGACGCCAAGTCGTTCGGTGTTGAACCGGAGTGCAGAGAGACGACCGAGATTGCTGTCGTTGGCGGCGATGAATCCGTCGTCGTCCATCAGCGCGGCGAGTTGCGTCGTCTTGCTTCCCGGCGCGGCACAGGAGTCGAGCACGCGCTGACCCGGGTTCGGGTCGAGGACGAACGCCGGAATCGAGGAGACTTCCTCTTGCCCGTGCGTCCAACCGTGGAACGAGGGCCACGTGTTGCCGGGCTTGCCGTCGATTTTCAGTACGTTCTCGTTCCAGTCGCGCGACTCCCACGCGACGCCCTCGGCGTCGAACGCTTCGATGACGCGCTCGGGGGTCGCTTTGATGCTATTTACCCGAACCACCGACGGAAGCGGGCGCTCGCAGGCCGCACGAAACGCCTCGAAGTCGTCGAGGATGGGTTCGTAGCGCTCCAGTGTGTCCATTACTCGTCAGTGTGCACGAGAGGCGTTTGTGGGTTTCGGAGCGCCCCGACGAGTTCGATATCTAAACGCTCCCTCCTTTTTAAGATGAAGCCTCCCGAACGGTGACCTATGAGCAACATCACGGTCGTCGACGAGGACATCGAACTCTCCGCACCGACGCTGGTCGAAGGACTGCCCGGACTCGGACTGGTTGGAAAAATCGCCACCGACCATCTGGTCGAAGAGTTCGGAATGACCTACTACGCGGGCATCGACTGCGACGGCATCCCGGAAATTGCGGTGTACGAAGGTGGCGACCGCAATCTCCTTCCACCGGTTCGACTGTACGCCGACGAAGAGCGAAATCTGGTCGCGCTCAAGAGCGACGTTCCGGTTTCGGCGGGGAACTCACCACAGTTCGCAAAATGCGTCTCCTCGTGGGTCGAATCCCACGACGCCACCCCGCTCTACCTGAGCGGTCTCCCCCACCAGAAACAGACTGGCGAGGTCCCAGAACTGTACGGCGTCGCCACGGGCGAGGCCGCCCCGGCTCTCGACGACCACAACATCAACTCGCCAAACGAGACGGGTGCAATCAGCGGCCCGACCGGCGCGCTTCTCAACCGCGCCGCAAAGCTAGAACTCGACGCGCTCGGTCTCGTCGTCCAGTCCGACCCGCAGTTCCCCGACCCCGAGGCGGCACGCATCCTCATCAAGGACGGCATCGCCCCGATTGCCGACATTGAAGTGGACACCGACGACCTCGTGGAGCGCGCGGAAGACATTCGCGAACAGAAAGAGCAACTCGCCCAGCGCATGCAACAGGCCGAAGAGGAGGAGAGTTCGCAGGCGAAGCCACTCAGGATGTTCCAATAGAACCTTTTACGACGGTTGAGAGGTCGGACCAGCGCGATTCGCGCTGATCCAACCCGTCCCCCTGTAAAAGATTCATCAAAAGCACTTCGTCACCCCCTCAGTTGTGCCTCCAACAGACGCGAAGCGTCTGCTTCCGGCACTTATTCGAGGGTTCCTCGGCCCGGAAAATCGGAGATTTTCCGGAGAGTGTGCCAACTCTCCGGTGGCTGTGTTGGGTTAGGCTCGGTGGTTATGTGGCTTGTCGATTCTGGCGGTTGTGTCGTCGGCCGACTCCCGGTGGTCGTGTCACTGGCTGATTCCTGATTGCGTAGTTGGTCGATTTCCGGCGGTTGCGTAAATTCTCAATACCGGCGGTTGCGTGGCTAGCCGACTTCGGCGACCGGAGAAAAAATACCGTGCCCACTGCGACGATTCCGGAATCAGATTCCGGAGTAGTCTTTCGGAATTTTGGCTCCCGCAGTGACGTTCTGACCGTCCGAACCCGGAATCGACAAGTGATTCCCGTTTCGCTCGACGGTGAAGTGAAGGTGCGGGCCGGTCGAGTTGCCGGTGGTGCCCATGCCACCGATGTGCTGGCCGCGCGAGACGCTCTGGCCTTCCGAGACTTGGAAGCTGTTCAGGTGGCAGTACATCGTCTGGTAGCCGTTGCCGTGGTTGATCTTGAGGTAGTTCCCACAGCCACCGGCCTCGTAGGCTCGAACGGAAACGGTACCGCTGTGAGCTGCGTAAATCGGTTCGCCGATGTTTCCGTTAGCGCCGATGTCCACCGCGAGATGGTTTGGACGCGACGGTGACGAGTACGGCGACGTGATGTAGCCCGTAATCGGCCAGTCGAAGTCCGACCCGCCACCGCTCGTGGACTGAAGGTACCGCTCGACCGACCAGCCCCACACGTTTCGGTCGAGCCAGTGGACGCCCCACCAGGTGTAGCCGTCTTCGGTCGTCGGTCCGTTCATGATTTCGCCGACTTCGCCCGGATTGAGCGTGGCGACGACCGGCGATTCGGTTCCGGGTTGCTCGCGCGTGTTCAAGTTCACGGTCGCTTCCACGCGCTCGTCCATGACAAACGCGCTCGCCGACCCGCTCATCGCCGCCGTTACCGTTCCGGCGGTTGCTGCTGTTCCAATTGATTTTAATATTGATCTTCGGTTGAATTTTTCCGTCATCGCAATTCAAGCTTACCCTACTTGTTATTAATATTTTTGTTCTAAAATTTATATTTTCAGACATGGAAATTCTATCTTCCTTTTCGTTTGAACAGATTCGACGGAACGCTTTTCCACCCGAACCGCCTGCTGTCACTCATGAGCGACACCGAAGACGTAGACCTACAGCAGTTTTTCCGCGACGTAGACAAGGTGTATTCGGAGTACGAGAACGGCTACATGGACGCCGATGCGGCCCTCTCCGTGCTCGACGATCACGTCGAATCGCTTCGGGCGCAGGTCGAGTAGGCGGGAGTGTCGCGTCGAGAGGAGAAGAATTATCGCCCCACGCTCCGTGGTTCCGGGCGTATGACCGGCTTTTCGGACAGGGTCGAGCACGTATCGATAAGTGGTATTCGGGAAGTGTTCGAGGCCGCGGGCGAGGACGCAATCAACCTCGGCATCGGCCAACCCGACTTTCCAACGCCAGCGCACGCACGACAGGCCGCCCTTGACGCCATCGAATCGGGCGAGACGGACGCCTACACGTCGAACAAGGGCATCCCGGAACTCCGGGAGGCGATCAGCGCGAAACACGAGCGAGACAACGGTCTCGACGTTCCACCGGAGAACGTCATCGCCACGGCGGGCGGGAGCGAGGCCCTCCACCTCGTCATGGAGGCCCACGTGAACGCGGGCGAGGAGGTCATTTATCCCGACCCCGGATTCGTCGCCTACGAGGCCCTCACTCACATTGCAGGAGGAACGCCGAAACCCGTTCCAGTCCGGGACGACTTGACCATCGACCCCGAAACTGTCGAGGAGGCGATTACCGAGGACACCGCCGCCTTCGTCGTCAACAGTCCCGGCAACCCGACCGGCGCAGTCTCCAGCGAGGAGGACATCCGCGAGTTCGCCCGCATCGCGGACGAACACGACGTGCTCTGCATCACCGACGAGGTGTACGAACACATCGTCTTCGACGGCGAACACTACTCGCCGATGGAGTTCGCCGAGTCGGACAACGTCGTCGTCGTCAACGCTTGCTCGAAGACGTATTCGATGACCGGGTGGCGACTCGGTTGGGTCGTCGGAAGCGAGCGCCGAATCGAGCGCATGCTCCGCGTTCACCAGTACGTCCAAGCCTGTGCGAGTGCCCCGGCGCAGTTCGCCGCGAAAGGTGCGCTCTCCGGCCCGCACGACCCGGTAGACGAGATGGTGTCCGCGTTCGAGGAACGCCGTGACGTGCTCCTCGACGGTCTCTCGGACATCGGTCTCGAAACGCCGACGCCTTCGGGCGCGTTCTACGCCATGCCGAAAGTACCCGAGGGTTGGGTGGACGAAGTGCTCTCGCGGGGCGTCATCGTCGTCCCCGGCGAAGCGTTCGGCGAGAATGGCGCTGGCTACGCTCGCATCTCCTACGCGACGAACGTCGAGGAAATCAAAGAGGCGCTCGAAATAATGGGCGACGCGACGAACACGGTTCGATAATCGACATCGACAATCGATTCGTATTTTGCTCGCGGGCGGCCACAGTATCGCTACTGGCCTGAGATTTTATCATCTCTGCCCCCGTGATTGGATGACATGCCCATTTCGCGCCGCGGTTCCGGCGCAGCCGCTGCCCTGCGCGCCGTCGTCTCGCAAATTCACCCGGTGTTCATGCTCCCTCCCATCTCGGCGTCGTGGTTCGGTAGCATGCTCGCCGGGGAGTTTTCGCTATTGGCGGGCGCGCTCCACATGACCGCCATCTTCGCCAGCGTCTACACGGCCCACGTCAAGGATGGCTACGTCGATTTCTACGTCCGTGGCGAAGACGACGACCACCCGCTCACTGTACGCGGGTGTAAACTCCTGCTCGCTGGCTCGACCACGGCGTTTTTTCTCTGTCTCGTCGGTCTCTGGTCGGTGGTCGGACTGGGTGCAGTCCTCATCACGCTTCCGGGGTGGTTTATTGGCTACTTCCACGCGCCACAACTCGACATGCACCCGATTTCCGCGACGAGCGGCTATCCGCTCGGCATCGCCCTCGCAATTCTCGGCGGCTACTACACGCAGACCGAGACGCTCGCGCCGATTGCCCTCGCGTTCGCCGGCGTCTTCTTCGTCCTCCTTTCGGGCGTGAAAGTCATCGACGACGCGCAGGATTACGAGTACGACCGCTCCATCTCCAAGCGCACTGTCGCCGTCGTTCTCGGACGAAAACGCGCTCGAAAGACCGCATTCGCGCTCATGGCGACTTCCCTCTTCGCCGTCTTCGGACTGGCCGCGACGCAGGTGTTTCCCCCGAGCACGCTCCTCGCGGCACTGGCGTTCGCGGTCGTCGCGGGACTGGCGCACCGAACCGGCCCGGAACTCGCCACGATGCTCCTGATTCGTGGCTCCTATGTCTTCCTCGCGCTCTTGCTCGCCGCGGTTTGGTTCCGTCCGCTTTCCTGACCGACTGCGTCGTTCTTGCTCCCTAAGCTATTTCGTCGAATGACACGTCGAGAGAACATGAAAAAGACGGTTCTCGCACCCGATTACGGCGACATCAACTCCGACGAACTCGACACGACCGCCTCCTCGCTCGGCGTCGTCACCCACCGCGAGGGGTTCAGAAAAGTCGTCCTCTCGGGTGCGCTCTGGCCGGAGGGAAATCTGGAAGCGCAGACGCGAACCCTGCTGGAGTACGTCCGAGAAGTGATGTGCGACGACCTCGGCGGGTCGATGGACGACGTGACGCTGTTGCGATTTTTCGTCCGTGACGACGCGCTGACCACGAAAAACCGAGCGCGAATGCACGAGATCCGCGCCGAATTCTTCGAGTTGCCACACTACCCCGCGAGCACGATGGTGGGAGTCGCGTCCTTGGTGGCGGAGGACGCCCTGCTCGAAATCGAAGTCGAGGCGGAAATTCCGGACGAAACGTGGGAAACGGAAACGCTGACCGAAAAATAACCGTGACCGAGACACTTACACCCTCTCCCTCCATCAGTTAACGATACTTGTGACCGAATCAACGTTTACAGAAGAGAAAGCCTACGCGTACGTCACCCGCGACGCAACGGCGTCTCGCGAACTGCTCGTGTTCGAGCACCCCGACCCCGCGGGTGGCGTGCAAGTTCCGAAAGGCGGAATCGAAGAGGGGGAAGCGCCGCGCGAAGCGGTCGTCCGAGAAGTGCGAGAGGAGAGTGGCTTGACCGAGTTCGAGTCGGTACGCTCGCTGACGACCGACGTATGGCAACACTACGAGAAACCGAAAGCCTACCGGCGTCATTTCTTCCATCTCGTTACTGACCACGGCCGCGACGAGTGGCAACACACCGTCACCGGCGACGGCGAAGACGAGGGCGTCGTCTACGACTACTTCTGGATTCGTCTCGGTTCGATGTCGCTCGCCCGAGACATGGACGACTACATCGAGCGCGTGTCGAAGTGACTACCAATCGAGCGCTTGGCACCGTTCTATCCACTCCTCTTCGAACGTCGAGTGCGTGACGACGCGCCCTGCGAGGTCTGCAATCTCGGTCACGCCTTCTTTCTCGCACCACGAGACGCACTGTTCGTAGACTGGCATCGAAATGTCGTCGGCGTCCCGGACGACCCGAAGTTCGTCCGCGCCGGACAGATATGCGGCGAACGCGCGAGTGTGACCGTCTGTGAGCGTCCAGTCGCCGCCGATTTTTCGAACCGGGAGCGGGTCGTAGTTCGGCGACCCAAAGTCGAACCAGTCGATGACCGACCGGAGTTTCGCCCCGTCGAGATACAACTGACTGGGCTGGATCGCCTCTATCGACACGACGATTGACACGAACACACGTCAACGCTTAACCACGAAAACGCCGTCGGTGTAACCATGCCCGAACTGATCCACGACGAAGCGGTCGTCAACGACGTTCGCCTTCACTACGTCGAAGCGGGGAACGGCCCGCTCGTCGTTCTCCTCCACGGATTTCCGGAGTTCTGGTACTCGTGGCGCGAGCAGATTCCCGCGCTCGCCGACGCCGGGTTCCACGTCGTCGCGCCGGACATGCGCGGCTACGACGCGTCCGAGAAACCACACGGCATCGAACGGTACGAGTCGGACGAACTGGTCGGCGACGTGCTCGGCCTCATCGACCACTTCGGCGCGGAGACTACCCATGTCGTCGGCCACGATTGGGGCGGCCTCGTCGCGTGGCAAACCGCCATCCGCCATCCGGAACGCGTCGAAAAACTCGTCGTACTGAACGCGCCCCATCCCGGCCGGTTTCTGGAGGTGCTTCCCGCTTCCTCGCAGTTGGTGCGGTCGTGGTACCTGTTTTTCTTCCAACTGCCGCGGCTTCCCGAATACGCTCTCTCGGCCAACAACTACGCAGTCGTCGAGAAACTGCTGCGGTTCAGCGCGACGGAGACGACGTTCAGCGAGGAGGACGTTCAGCGCTACGTCGAGGCCATCGCTCAGCCCGGTGCGCTGACGGCGACGCTCAACTACTACCGGGCGGTCTTTCGGGAGAACGCGAAAGAAGAACTCGAAACGTTGCTCGGTCGGCCATCGCGCGACTTGGCCGTTCACGTTCCGACGCTGTTGATTTGGGGCGAACAGGACATCGCACTCGAACCCGAACTGATAGAGGGGATGCACCGGTGGGTGCCCGACCTTCGAATCGAGCGACTGTCCGACGCGACTCACTGGGTGCAAAACGACGAGCCGACCCAAGTGAATGAACTGCTCCTCGAATATTTGCAGGAGTAATCTTTTATCGGATTCGACCCGATACACAGTCGATGTTGCTCGTACTGGAAAACGAGGTTGACCCCACGTTTCGCTACTTTGTCCACGAGATGGCGACGTACCTCCCGGAACACAGGGTCTACGACTACGCGAACGAGGGCGGCCAGCCGTCGCTTTCGGGCGTGGACGGTGTCGTCGTCGCCGGAAGCACGGCCGGGGTGTACGAGCGCGAGGAGTACTCGTGGATGGAAGCGGAGATGGAACTGGTGCGCGAACTGGTCGAACGCGAGATGCCGACCCTCGGCGTCTGCTTTGGCCACCAAATCGTCAACCATGCGCTCGGCGGGGCGGTCGAACACCGCGGTCTGACGAACGAACTCGTCCGTGCCAACCTCGCGGACGACCCGATTTTCGACGGCGTGTCGCCGGTCGTTCCGGCGGTTCACGGCGACCACGTCACCGAACTCGGCGAGGGGATGGAACCCATCGCCTCGGCAGAGCACAACGACTACTTCGCCACCCGACACCGGGATGCGCCGCTGTGGACGACGCAGTTCCACCCCGAATTTACGGGCGCGCTGTTGCCCAGAGTGTCCGCGGACTTCGGGTGGGAGGAAACCGACCTGTCGTTCGCGGACGTGAACGGACAGCGCGTCTTCGAGAGTTTCGCGCGACTCGTGAATGTCGACGGGAGATGAAGACGCCTACTTCGCGGTGCTGACGATTTTTATCACGTCCCCTTCCTCCAGTTCGTAGGAGTCGCTGATGTCGCGGTTGGTTTTTGCGTTCACCGCGTGGAGGTAGCCGTCGCCGATGTCGCTGTGCACCGCGTAGGCGAGATCCGGCGGGGTCGAACCACGAGGGAGCAGGAAGGCGTCCGGGAGGACGTTCCCCTGCGCGTCAGTCCACTTGGATTCGTTCTGCACCGGGTAGGCCGTGATTTGGTCGAGCAGGTCGTAGACCGCCGAGTTGAGGGCTTGCTGGACGCCGGTTCCGCCCCACTCCTGCATGACGGTTCGGATTTGCTCCAGTCCGGCCTGCTGTTGGTCGCTGATGTCGCCGACGACTTCGAAATCGTCGTCGCCGGGGTCGTAGTCCACGACGCCAGCGTTCGCGCCCTGCCGGAGCGCGAGTTCGCCCTCCGCAGTCGCGGGGATGACGATTTTACCCGTCTCGCGCAGTCGCTCGATGTTCTCCTCGGGGGCCACGTCGGCCTTGTTCGCCACGAGGATGATTGGCTTGGTTCGGGCGCGAATGTCGCGGGCGAGGGCTTCTCGATGCTCTTCGGTCCACTGCTGGGGGTCGTCGGGGTAGTCCAACTCGCGGAGGCTTGCTGCCACTTCGTGCTCGGTCGCGCCGAATCCCGTCAGCATCTCCGAGAGGGCTTCGTCGATGTCGAATCCGGGTGAGCGCGACTGACGCACCACGGTTTCCCAGTTGCGGTCGATGATGCCCGCGAGCCACTGGTTCATCTCCTCCTCGATAAAATCGACCTCTTCGACCGG
>CAYNQM010000022.1:7150-31501 GCA_964399275.1 uncultured Haladaptatus sp. | reverse complement strand
GACCGCGGAGCAAGTCGTAGACTCGTTCAAGGAAGTCGTCGTCGCGCCGGGGTACACCGACGACGCGCTGGAAACGCTCTGCGAGAAGAAGAATCTGCGAGTGCTGGACGTGGTAAATCTCGGCGGCATCACCGAAACCCACACCGAAAAAGACCTCGTCGGTGGCCGACTCGTACAGGAGCGCGATACGCAAGCCCCGACCCGTGACGACTTAGAAATCGTCACGGAGCGCGAACCAACGGACGACCAACTCGATTCCATGCTCTTCGCGTGGCAGACCATCAAACACGTCAAGTCCAACGCCATCCTGTTCGCCACTGGCACCGAGACAGTCGGCGTCGGCGCGGGACAGGTCAGTCGCGTGGATGCGGTCGAAATCGCGAAGATGAAGGCCGAGCGCGATGCGGAGGGCAAGGACGCCGACGGCGCGGTGATGGCCAGCGATGCCTTCTTCCCGTTCCCGGACGCCATCGAAGAGGCCGCCGAGGCCGGAATCGAGGCCGTGATTCAGCCGGGTGGTTCGGTCAACGACGACGACGTAATCGAGGCTGCCAACGAACACGACATGGCGATGGTGTTCACGGGGAGTCGGTGCTTCCGGCATGACTGAGTGGTAACGAAGGAGTGTCTAAAGCCAGCGAGTCGCGGCGTTCGAAGGACGACCGTATCGTGCTTCTTCCATCATGACTGGACGGCAGTGAAAGAGTAGCGAATAGTGCGGACGGCGAACGGAAGTGAGCCGCCCACTCTACCAGACTCGCGTTTACCCGTCTGCTACAACCCCGCCACGAACTCGGCGATTGCCCGATTGAAATGGTCTGGCTCTTCGAGAGGGAGGACGTGACCACTCTCTTCGAACAGTTCGAACTCGGTGTTCGGAATGCGGTCTGCGACATCCTCCACGGCGGCGACGGTTCGCCATTTCTCATCCGCGCCAGCGCAGACGAGCGTCGGCACGTCGATGTCGGGGAGCACGTTGCGGTAGTCGCGCGTCGAGTAGTCGAACAGAATCGCGCTCTTGACCGCCGGGGGCGAGCGCGACACTTCGTCGAAAACAAGTCGCCGCGTCTCCTCCGATGGCGGCGTCTTGAACGTCTGCTGGATGAGTCCCTCCACGAGGCCGAGGTGGTCGGTCTGCACCAGTTCGAGGGTCTCGGTGAGTCGTTCGAGATTGGTGTTACCGTGCTCGTAATCGTCCCACTGGAACGGTGACGCCGACATGTCCACGACCACGAGGCCGCGAATCGCGTCGGTTCCGAACTGGCTGATGAACTCCCACGCGACGAGCGCGCCCATCGACCAGCCGACGAGAACCACGTCGTCCAGTTCGCGCTGGTCGAGAAACGCCCGCAGGTCGCGGGCATACTGCGGGACGGTGTGGCCCGTCTCTGTCTTCTCCGACCGACCGTGGCCACGGTAGTCGAGCGCGAGGACGCGGAAGTCGGCCGAGAGGTCGGCCAACTGCGGCGTGAAAAACCGAATCCCGGTCGTCACCCCCGGTAAGAAGACGATTGGCGTTCCCTTCCCCCGTTCCTCGAAGTAAATATCTGCTCCGTTGCACTGTTCGTGAGGCATCACAGCCTTCTCGACTCGCACGGGCAAAGTCGTCGCGGCCGAATCACTGCGGCGGTGACGGCGGTGGAGCGACGCATGGAGAGGTGACGACGGAAAGCGACGACTGCGGAATTGAAGTAGATTCGCGTCTAACGCCCGGCAATGGGAGTACTCGGAGACACCAAAGTCAAAGCCCTGCTCGCAGGGCTCGCCCTCTCGCTGGTCGCGCTCGTCGGTATCGCGGCACTCGGACTGCTAGCCGCACTCTCGGCGCTCGGCAATCCGGAGTACGCCAACACGTCCCTGCTCTGGATTTTCCTCGACTCCGCCGCCGTTTACATCGTGGTGTTCCTGCTGGACGCTCTCGTTGCGGGACTGCTGTTCGTCGGGTTGCTCGTCGCTATCGCCCGACAGGCGTCGATACCACGAAACGACCGACTCGCCGGACTCGTTCGGCGGGTGGAACGACTGCATCCGCTGACCAGTTCGGTCAACCTCTCGGAGCGCGTCGAACCGACGACCGAAGACCGCATGGACGAGGTGAAAGAGCAGTACGTGGCGGGCAAAATCGGCGAAGCCGAGTTCGAACGCCGGATGAAGCGACTGGTGGACGAGGACGTGAGCGACGAGGAAGTTCGGCGGGAGCGCAGGCGAACAGAGCGCGAATACGAATACTGAGGAACACGACGCTTCCAACTCCGACAATCTAAAGCGGACTGCTTCTGTCGTCATAGACATGGACTACCACGAGGCGGCGAACTTTCTTTTCGACCTGCGGCGATTACGCCCAAAACCGGGCACGGACTCTACCGCAGACCTCCTCGCACACCTCGGCGACCCGCACGACGGCGTGCAGTTCGTACAAGTAGCCGGGTCGAACGGAAAAGGGAGCACGGCCCGAATGACCGAGCAAGTGCTCCGCGAATCGGGATTGACGGTCGGTCTCTACACGTCGCCGCATTTCGACGACGTGCGCGAGCGCATCACGGTCGATGGCCGAAAAATCACGAAGTCCGCGACGGTCGAATTCGTGGAGGAAGCCTACGAGTACGTCACCGACCGAGCGGTCGATGGCAACTCCCCGACGTTCTTCGAGGGGATGACCGCGATGGCGCTGTGGTACTTCGGTCGCCAAGACGTGGACGTCGCCGTCCTCGAAGTCGGCATCGGCGGACGCTACGACGCGACGAGCGTGGTAGACCCCGTCGCCTCGGCGGTGACGAGCGTGACGCTCGAACACACGGGTATCATCGGCGAGACGATAGCGGAAATCGCCCGCGACAAGGCCCACGTCGCGCCCGCCGACGCACCGCTGGTGACGGGGACGACCGGGGACGCCCTCGACGCGATTCGAGAGCAAGCGGGCGACGTAGTCGTGGTAGGCGCGCAAGGCGACGATGACGAGACGAGCGACACTCCGGACGTGCAGGCCACCTACGAAGGCCGGACGAACCACACCGAGGCGGGAATCTCGCTGTCCGGGCCGGACTGGCGCGTCCAAACCTCGATTCCACTGCTCGGCGAGTATCAGGCCCAGAACGCGGGCATCGCGGCAGTGCTGGCCCGACAGGTCGCCGACGTGACCGAAACCGAACTCGCCCGGGGACTGCGAAAGGGGTACTGGCCCGGCCGGTTCGAAGTGATGGGCACCGACCCGCTCGTCGTACTCGACGGGGCGCACAACCCCGGTGCCTGCGACGCACTCGCCGAAACCATCTCGGAGTTCGACTACGACGACTTCCACCTCGTGTTCGGCGCGATGCACGACAAAGACGTGCAGGCGATGGCCGACGCACTTCCGGTGCCCGACCGCGCCGTCGCCTGCCATCCGAACGTCGCCCGAGCAGAGGACGAGGAAGTCATCGCTCGGGCGTTCGAAACCCGCGGTACCAACGAGGTGGCGCGAGTCGGGTCGGTCGAGAGCGCGCTGGAGGACGCCCTCGACGAGGCGGGAGACGACGACTTCGTCCTCGTCACTGGGTCGCTGTTCGCGGTGGCGGAGGCGCGAGCGCGCTGGACGCGGGCCGAGATTCCGAAGCGAATCGGAAATCTAGAGGAAGCGCGCGAAGCGTTGGAAGAAACGCACGTCCCGGAATCCGGCGTCTGGCGAACGCGCGGCAGTGCGGTTCATCGCGTCCTGAAGACGCGGGTTCAGCCCCGGCAGGGACAGGCAATCAGAGAGGAGATGCTCCGTCTCGGCGGCGAGTGCGCCCAGTCGAAACTGCGAAACCACGACGACGAAAACGTGGACGTTCTGCTGATGGGAACCGTCACGCAGTTCGAACGCCTCGCCGAACGATTGGAGGACGAATCCGACCTGTCGGTGTTCGCCGACGAACTCCGGGAAACCCTCGACATCCGGGATTCGAAACCCGACGGCGAGTATCCGTGGGAAGACGGCACCGCAATCATGGGCATCCTCAACGTCACGCCGGACAGTTTCCACGACGGCGGCGAGTACGAAGCCCACGAAGACGCCATCGAGCGCGCGAACGAAATGGTCGAATCGGGCGCGGACATCATCGATATCGGCGGCGAGAGCACGCGTCCCGGCGCGGACGAAATCTCGAACGAGGAGGAAATCGAGCGCGTCGTTCCCGTCATCGAGGCAATCCGCGACGTGGACGCGATGATTTCGGTAGACACGCGAAAGGCAGAAGTCGCCCGCGCCGCGCTCGACGCAGGTGCGGATATCGTCAACGACGTGTCCGGCCTCGCCGACCCGGAAATGCGGTTCGCCGCCGCCGAGCACGACGCCCCACTCGTGGTGATGCACAGCATCGACGCACCCGTCGTGCCCGAGCACGAGGTCGAGTACGACGACGTGGTCGAGGACGTCATCGCGGAACTGGAAGAGCGCGTCCTGCTCGCGGAGAAGGCTGGACTCGACCGGAGCCAAATCATCGTTGACCCCGGACTCGGTTTCGGCAAGCGCGCGAGCGAGAGTTTCGAACTGCTCGGTCGAACCGGCGAGTTTCACGCCCTCGACTGTCCCGTCCTTATCGGCCACTCCCACAAGTCGATGTTCGCACACGTCGGGAGCGAAGCAGGCGAACGCGGCCCCGCGACGGTCGCCGGAACCGCTATCGCCGCCGAACGCGGAGCGGACATCGTCCGCGTTCACGACGTTGAAGCGAACGTCGCCGCGGTTCGGACGGTCGAAGCCGCGGACTCGCCCGGAACGAATCAAAACGAGTAACTGCTGGTTTTCGTTGCCGATATCCGCGAGGGCCTGCCACGTGTTCGGCCAGCGATGCCGTCAACCGCGATTCTGCATTGGATTGAACGCTCTCGATTAGAGGTCTGCCCGGCGGAATCGGAGGTAGCCGAGACTCACCGGAACGACCGCCCACGCAACCAGCAGGACGAGTCCGAACCAGTCGGCGAGGTAGAACGGCACGTCGCCACTCGACCCGAGTCCGAGGACGGCGTTCGGCGATTCCGGCAGAACCGCGCCCATGGCGGTCGAGTACGCCGCGCTCGGGGTGAGTCCCGAGAGGAACAACGCCCAGTTCGGGTACTCCTGAAGGGGGACGAGACGGCCTTCCAACAGGTAGAGCACGCCGAGAGGCACCACGTCCCAGAGCAGTTCGAGCACGACGAACAGCCCGATTGCCATCGCCGTGGCGCGCGTTCCGGAACCGGTCGTCGCCGACAGACCGACGACGAGGCTGATGTAGGCGAACGCATACAGCACCGTCAGCAGGACGAACAGCACGTAATCGACCGGCGTGAAGGTAGCGTACTTCGCGAGCACGACGATTGCGGCGACCGCGAAGCCGACGACGATGGGGAGCGCCAGCACAGCGGCGCGACCAGCGACTTTCCCGAGCACCACGTCGCGGCGCGAGTGGGGGTACGAGAGCAGGAGTTTCATACTGCCGCTCTCGCGCTCGCCAGCGAGGGACTTCGCCGCGACGACGACCGCCGTGATGGAGACGAACAGCGTGGCGGGTGCGGACAGGAAGAATATCAGGCCGAGCGCCGAGAGGTCGCCCGTCTCGCCGCCCAGTCCGGGGAGTTCGGCGTAGAGGTACGCCATCCCCGCCGCGAAGAGGACGAACAGCACCGAGAGCCCCCAGAGCGTCTTCGAGAGACGCGCGTCTTGGAAGTCCTTGCGCGCGACGACGGCCCAGCTCATGCTGACACCTCCGTTCTGGCGGTCGAGCTATCGCCCGTGTAGGCCATGAACAGCTCTTCCAGCGAGGTTTCTTCCGTGCTGAAGTCCTCGACGCCGATACCCTGCGCTTCGAGCGCGTTCAGCACCGCCGCCTTCGAACTGGCTTCCAGCGTCACGGCGACTGCCGTGTCGGCCGCGGTGGCGTGCGAAACGCCATCGACTGCGCGCACGGCGTCCAGCATGGACTCTTCAACCGGGGTGTCGGTGATAATCGACAGCGTCTGCTCGGTGCTGACCGCGCTTCGCAGACCCTCGATGGTATCGACGGCGACCAGTTCACCGCCCATCAGGATGCCGACGCGGTCGCAGACCGCTTCGACCTGTTCTAAGATGTGACTGGAGAAGAACACGGTCGCGCCGCGAGCGCGTTCCTCGATGATGATGTTGCGCATCTCGCGGGCACCCTTTGGGTCGAGTCCCGTCGAGGGTTCGTCCAGAATCAGCAGGTCTGGGTCGCCGACGAGCGCCATCGCGAGAACGAGGCGTTGTTTCATCCCCTTCGAGTAGCCGCCAGCCTTCCGGTCGGCGGCGTCGGCGATGCCGACGCGTGCGAGAAGTTCGTCCGGGTCGTCGTCCGCATTCTTCGAGCGAATGGCGAACTCGACGTGCTGTCGGCCCGTCAGTCGGTCGTAGAGGTGGTAGCCGTCCGGCAGGACGCCGACGCGCTTGTGGACTTCGTGGCTTTCGCGCTGGGCGTCGAAGCCCAAGACGGTCGCACTGCCGTCGGTCGGTCGCACGAAGTCGAGCAGGATGTCGATGGTCGTGGATTTCCCCGCGCCGTTCGGCCCGAGGAAGCCGAAAATTTCGCCTTCCTCCACGGTCAGGTTGACGTTGCGGAGCGCAGTTACATCTCCGAACTGTTTGTTGATTCTGTTTAGCTCAATAGCAACCATACAATTTATACGCGCGGTAACTATATAAAGATAGACTGACTGCTACTCTCAGTCACTGAAGCGTCTGAAAACGGGAAAATAGCCGTCAGAAAAATCCGAACGAATCCTGCACATCACGGTAACAATCGAGATACTGCTCCAACACAGGTCGATGGTCGTACTGCTCGAACGATTCGTTTTCCGTCATCTGCGGGAGTTCGGCGGCCTCTCGAAGCGCGTTGGTGAGTTCCTGCTCGCTCGTGGTTCGGAACGTTCGCTCCTCTCGTTCGACCAGTTCGTGGGCGCTCGATTCGACGTGATACTCCACGACCCCGGCACAACCGCAGGCCAACGCGCGCAGGAGGTCGGTCGGAAACGCCTCTTTCCGGGCAGTCTGGACGTAAACGTGCGCCCCGCGGAACACGGGAATCCGCTTTTCAGCGGGTTGAGCACCCGTGAACTCGACGCGGTCGTCGATTCGGAGGTCGCGCGTCTGTCGTTCGTACTGCTCGCGGGCCGGGCCGTCGCCGACGACGACGGCGTGCCATCCCTTGTCCCGAAGTTCGGCCAGCGCGAGCAGGAGGCTCTCTAAATTGGCGTCCTCGTCCAGTCGGCGCGAGTAGACGATGTCGGCCCCATCGACCACTTGCGCCTCGCGGATGGCGTCCATGTCGATGCTGTTCGGAATCACGCGCACGTCGTCGTCGCTCGCGCCGAGTTCCCGAACGCGAGTTTTGACCGTCTCCGAGGGCGTGATGACTTCGTCCGGAGCGCGCGCGGCCATCCGGAGCGACTTCGAGGTCGCTCCCGCCCCGGCGGGCGGTGCTTCGTACCAGTCCACGACGAGGGGGGAGTGGGCGAGTTTGCTCGCCGTCTTCGCCGCGAGAACGTGCTTCGGAACCGCGACGGCGTGAATCACGTCCGGTTTCGTGCGTCTGAGCGCACCGGGAAGCGAGAGCGCGAAGCGCCGCAATGGCTCGTCTCCGGGTGGTTCAGTCGTCACTGCGCGGTAGGTCACGTCCGCCTGCTCGAACGATTCGTGTTCACCGTCCCACCATTGGGCGCAGAGAACCGTGACTTCGTGGCCGCGGTTGGCGAGTTGCTCCGCAGTTCGACGAAGTCGGCGTGTCCCCCCCGTTTCTTCGTGTTGGGCCGTCACCTCGGCGACGAACGCGACGCGCATACCTGCTGGCACGAAACGAGAAAGTAAAAGTCTTCTTTCATTGGAACCAGCGGTCGTCGTCGAATTCCAGCGCGAGATCGGGCGTCGCACCCTGAAACCGTCTCTGCCAACAGTGTCGATCGTAGAAATGTACGAGCGCTGTCATTCCGAACAGGCCGACCACGAACACCGCGAGTTGGAATCCAGAAAACGGGACGAGACCGAGCCACCCGAGAACCACGAGCAGTGCACCGACGCTCGAGAGGGCGACGTACAGTTTATGCCACGGAATCGTCGTCTGCGAGTCGGTTGCGAGATACAGTTCGAAATTCTCCGCACCGTCGGTGAACGAGACTCGTTTCGACTCGTGGTCGTAGGTGACGATGCCGATGTTCTCCAACTTCGGGAGATGTGTCTGGTACAGCGCGCTGTACACGGATTTGCGCTGTTCGGGCGACACCGACTCCATGGTGATGTTGTTCTCCCATGCCGCTATCTGCTCGGCGAGTTGGCCGAGTTCGACCGGCCGTCGCTCCTGATTGAGATAGTAGAGCACGTACCGCCGACGAAGATTCTTGACCGCGTCGTACACCTCCTGTTCTGAAAACGCGTGCGACCGTCTATCTGTGCGCTCTCTAGCTTGCGTCGTATTCATTCCTCCCCCACCCGGTACTATCCGGACACCAACTATCCGCATAAATCAGCGACTCTGTTCAGTCCGTATCCGGCGATGTCCGCTCGGTGTGAACGATCCGTGAACCGACAAACCGCGAATTACGCCGTCGCGGCGAGGACACGACGATTACGCCCCCCTCTGTACGACGGTGGCGACCCAATCGGCCACCACCACTCGAACCGGCGAGAAAATGGCTCGTCCGTTGGTAACGATGCCGTCCGTATCGACCGGTGTCGGACGATGGGTCGCAGTATGCGTCGAATACCACGCAGTAACGACGACTACAGGAAGCGAATGCCGTCGTTACCGAGGTTACGAATCTTTTGGTCGCTTTTGTAACTGCGTGATTTCGATCATCACGTCCGGAACGTCGTCGTTCGGGCGGCGGAACGTCCACGAACGGTCGAATCCGATACCGTTCCGTGCACTCACTTCGACCAGTTCGTCGAGTTGCTCTTCGAAATCGTCCAACGAGAGGAGTTCCACGTCACCAGTCACGAAGTCAACACCCCGACCCATCCGGAGACGGCGTTCGTTTGTCGTTGTACACCTGCACCGTCCCTGTCGTGTCGATGCGAACCGTACAGTCGTGGAACGGGAACTGCACCTGACCGAGTCCGGACGAATCCTCCAGAGAGAACGAGCCAAAAAGCGCTTCGAGTGCGTCGCAATCGACGGTCTCCTGAAGCGGCGGTATCTCTTCCATCGGCGTGTTGGTTACGTTGGAGACTGCTTCGCTCACCGCAACGACGATGCCATCGGTCTGCCCCTCCTCGAACGAAAGCTGATATATCAAATCGCCATCAGTGTTCGTTTCTGTAGATGTCGCCTCCATAGTATATCACTCGACCTGTATCAAATTACGGTATGGACTCTACAAAGTCTGTGGCTTTGCATCTCCGTTCTTTAAATAGCATGAGAGGTAATTAATCAGACTATTTTGGGAGCGGATGATGAGACCAGCGCTACCGCATACCAAACTGATTTCACACCAGCAAGAAAATCATTCGACAATGAGCACGTACGATTTCGAGCGGTATCTGAACGTTCGAAGCGCATACGGAGCCTCCTTCGACCCGGACGGCGAGCGACTGAGTTTTTTGCTAGACACCACGGGCGTCTCGCAGGTGTGGCGACTGGACGAACCACAAGGGTGGCCCGCCCAACTCACCTTCTACGACGAGCAAATTTCGTTTGCGTCGTGGTCGCCGGAACGGGACGAACTCCTCTTCGGCATGGACAAGGGCGGAAACGAGCGCGAGCAGTTCTTCCGACTCGACGGCGACGGAGAAACCATCACGCCGCTCACGGACATGCTCGACGCGAAACATCGCTGGGGCGGGTGGAACTCGGACGGGTCGCAGTTCGCGTTCGCCTCCAACCGACGGGAGGACGCGGTCTTCGACGTGTACGTCCAAGACCGCGATGCGACGGGCGACGACGCCGAACTGGTGTACGAAGGCGACGGCTGGCTCTCGCTCGGCGGATGGAGTCCCGAGGACGACCGACTTGCGGTAATCGAGGCCCACTCCTCGTTCGACCAAGACCTGCACGTCCTCGATATCGACTCGGGCGAACTCGAACACGTGACACCACACGATGGAAACGTGCGCTATCAGAGCGTCGAATGGGGCCCGAACGGGAACGCGCTCTACTTCGTCACGGACGAGGGGCAGGACACGATGTATCTCGCCCGCCTCGACCTCGATTCGGGCGACATCGAGGTCGTCGAGGACGGTGGCAACTGGAACGTCGATGGCGTCGCACTCGACCAAGCGTCGAATCGCCTCGTCTACTCGCGAAACGTCGATGGATACACCGAACTCACCGTCGGCGAGTTGACCGACAAAACGACTATCCGAGAGTTTCCGACGCCCGACCTCCCCGACGGCCTCGCGGGCGGCGTTAGTTTCACCCCCGACGCCGAGCGATTCGCCATCACCGTCACCGGAAGCACGACGAACACGAACGTCTACGTAGTCGAAACCGAGACGGGCGACGCCGAACGCTGGACGGACGCCTCGACCGCTGGCATCCCGCGGGAGACGTTCGTCCCACCGGAACTCGTCCACTTCGAGAGTTTCGACGGCAGGGAGATTCCGGCCTTCTTCTCCGTCCCCGAGGACGCAACAGCGGGCGAGACACCCGTCATCGTGGACATTCACGGCGGGCCAGAGTCCCAACGCAGACCGTCGTTCGGCGCGACCAAGCAGTACTTCCTGAATCGCGGCTACGCCTTCTTCGAACCGAACGTCCGCGGGTCGTCGGGCTACGGCAAGGAGTACACGCATCTGGACGACGTGGAAAAGCGAATGGATTCGGTGGCCGACATCGAGGCTGGCGTCGAGTGGTTGCACGACCAGCCAGCAATCGACCCAGACCGAATCGTCGCCATGGGCGGTTCCTACGGCGGTTTCATGGTGCTCTCGGCGATGACGGAGTACCCCGACCTCTGGGCCGCCGGGGTGGACGTGGTCGGCATCGCCAACTTCGTCACGTTCCTCGAAAACACGGGCGACTGGCGGCGCGAACTGCGGGAGGCAGAGTACGGGTCGCTCGCAGACGACCGCGAATTTTTGGCGTCCATCAGCCCCATCAACAACGTTCAGCGCATCGAAGCCCCACTGCTCGTCCTCCACGGCGAAAACGACCCGCGGGTGCCCGTCGGCGAAGCCGAGCAAATCGTCGAAGAGGTCGAGGCACAGGGCGTCCCCGTCGAGAAGCTGATTTTCCCCGACGAAGGCCACGGCTTCTCGAAACTGGACAATCGAATCGAGGCGTACACGAAAGTCGCCGAATTCTTGGACAAGTACGTTTGAGTCGGGGTTCGAGAGTGTTTTCTGGAGTCGTGCTAGCTATTGTTGCTAACAGACTCGTTAGAGGTTTGTTACGGTGACGTTAGCTACTCCCGACTCCAAATCCCGCACCGCGCCTCGTCCTCTCCAGCCACCTCTTCTTTCGGACGAGCGAGAAAACACACTCCCCGTTCCACACCTCGATTCAGAGGTCTTTCTCGTAGACGTATTCCCGAACGCCGAACCCCGAGGCGTCCTGCTCGTCCACGCGGTCGAAGCCGCGCGATTCGTAGAACGAGACGCCGATTTCGTTGTCGGCGAGGACGTGCAGTCGCAGTCGCTCGCCGTCACGCTCCCGAAGTCGCTCCTCGACGCGGTTGAGCAGGCGGGTGCCGAGACCGGAACCCCACTCGTCCGGGTGGGCGTAAATTCGCAGGAGTTGAAAGACGCCATTTCCGTGGGGAGCGACGTGGGCGAATCCGAGAATTCCGTCCGCGTCGGCGACGTAGAACTCGTGGTCGTCCTGAACCGTATGCTGGCGGAGGTCTTGCACGTCGTACCACTCGTCGATGGTCTCGGTGACGGTGTCTGCCCCGATGATGTCGTCGTAGGCAGCGTGCCACGACACGCGGGCGATTCGCTGGATACCCTTCACGTCGTCGGGTTCGGCAGGGCGGATGGCGCGGTCGGTCATGCGCAAACATCGACACGAATCGGCAAAAGTATTTCTCGGATGTCGAGCAAGGTCGGTACCATCGTCGCAATCGGTTCAGTTCCCATTGGTACGACGTGTCAATGAGCAGAAAGCACATGTATCCGGACTCCGAACTGCCGCCATGGCCGCCATTAAAACTGAGTCCCTCACCAAGCGATTCGGCGACGTCGTCGCGGTTAACGACGTGAGTTTTACCGTCGAGGAGGGCGAGATATTCGGCTTTCTCGGCCCAAACGGTGCAGGAAAGTCAACGACAATCAACATGCTTCTCGACTTCATGCGTCCGACCGAGGGCAGTGCGACCGTCCTCGGACACGACGCACAGACGGAGTCGCGAGCGATTCGTGACCGCATCGGAATCCTCCCGGAGGGGTACGACCTCTACAATCGACTCACCGGGCGCGAGCACCTCGAATTCGCTATCGACGCGAAAAACGCGAACAACGACGCAGCGGCGCTCATCGACAAAGTCGGACTCTCGCAGGAGGACGCCGACCGAAAAGTCGGCGGCTACTCGAAGGGGATGGCCCAGCGGCTCGCGCTGGCGTCGTCGCTGGTCGGCGACCCAGACCTGCTGATTCTGGACGAACCCTCCTCCGGTCTCGACCCCCACGGCATCGCCGAGATGCGCGAGCTCATCCGCGACGAGGCCGAACGAGGCACTGCGGTGTTCTTTTCGAGCCACATCCTCTCGGAGGTCGAGGCAGTCTGTCACCGCGTCGGCATCATGAACCAGGGCGAACTCGTCGCCGAGAACACGGTCGAAGGCCTCCGCGAACTATCCGGCGCGAGTTCGCAGTTGCTCCTGAGCGTCGAGCGCGTGCCGAGCGACCTCGACCTGACGAGTATCGAGGGCGTCTCCGGCGTCTCGGTCGAAGAATCGACACTCCGAGTCTCGTTCACCGACCCCGGAATGAAAGCCCGCGTGGTCAAACGCATCGATGCAATGACGAACATCACCGACATCCAATCCGAGGAAGCATCGCTCGAAGAGTTATTCAACTCCTACACGACGGGAAGCGAAACGGTTGATGAAACGAAGCAATCCGCGGAGGTGTCGGCATGAGTTGGCTCTCGGTCGCGAAGAAGGACTTCATCGACTCCCGACGCTCGAAAGGACTGCTGGGACTCGCCTCCCTGTACGTCCTCTTGCTGGTGCTCATCGTCTACTTCGCGGGCGACGCCCCCCAGAGCGCGATGGCGGACGTGCTCCGACTGGTTTCACTGGTCGGAATCTTCATCATCCCGCTCAGCGCGCTCATCGTCGCCTATCTCTCCATCGCTGGCGAGCGCGAGTCGGGAAGCATCAAATATCTGCTCGGCCTACCGAACACCCGTCTCGATCTCGTCGTCGGGAAGTTCGCCGGACGCTCGACTGTCGTCAGCGTGGGTCTCTTGCTCGCTTTCGGCGTCGCTGGCGCGCTCGGTTCCGTCCTACTCGACAGCATCGACGCCGCCATGTTCGTCAAATTCATCCTGCTGATGCTGTTCTTTACCATCACGTACATCGGCATCGCGGTCGGTCTGTCGGCGACTTGCGCCTCGCGCTCGCGGGCGATGGCCAGTTCAGTTGGCGTGTTCTTCGTGTTCAACGTCCTCTGGACGGTTCCGCAGATTTCGCCGTCCAGAATGCTCCGGTACGTCGCCGAGGACAAACTCGGGATGACTCTCGGCCCGGAAATTTACGAGTTCGTCTTCCTCGCCAGTCCGCCGTACGCCTTCCAGCGAGCGGCGGGCCTCGTCTTCACGGAACGACCCATCTACTTCCCGCGATACATCAACCCCGACACGAGCATTCCGTTCTACTTGGAAGAGTCGTTCATGCTCGTCATCCTCGCAGTATGGATGGTCGTTCCGCTCGTCGTCGGCTACCTGTCGTTCGAACGGGCCGACCTCGGCTAACCCGTCGAACGAGACCAATATCCCAATTTATTATTTTGGTGAATGTTTAAATGGCCGAAGAATCAAGCGGTAGCTATGGCCGCCATCCAAACGAAAGGTCTCTCGAAGCAATTCGGTGAGGTCGTCGCGGTTTCCAACCTCGACCTGACCGTCAAAGAGGGCGAAATTTTCGGCTTCCTCGGTCCAAACGGGTCGGGAAAATCCACGACCATCAACATGCTGATGGACTACGTCCGCCCGACCAAGGGGTCGGCGACGGTTCTCGACTGGGACGCGCAGGAAGAAACCCAGCGCATCCACGAACAAATCGGAATCCTCCCGGACGCGTTCGACCTCTACGGACGACTCTCCGGGCGCAAACACATCCAGTTCGCCATCGACTCGAAAGAGACGGGCGAAGACGTGGATGACATTCTCGAACGAGTCGGTCTCTCGGCGGAGGACGCAGACCGCCCCGCAGGCGACTACTCGAAAGGGATGCGCCAGCGAGTCGCCCTCGGAATGGCACTCGCGGGCGACCCAGACCTGCTGATTCTGGACGAACCCTCGTCCGGACTCGACCCCCACGGTGTCCGCGAGATGCGCGAAATTATTCGAGCAGAGGCAGACCGCGGGACGGCAGTGTTCTTCTCCAGTCACATTCTGGAACAGGTCGAAGCGGTCTGCGACCGCGTCGCCATTATGAATCAGGGCGAACTCGTCACCGTCGATACCATCGAGGGACTGCGAGAGGCAACTGACACTGGCGAAACAATGGAACTGACCGTCGATACCGTACCCGACATGACGTTGACGGCGATAGACGGCGTGACGGACGTTGCAGTCGATGGAAACCGAATCATCGTGACGTACACCGAATCGAGCGCGAAAGCCAAAGTCATCAACCACGTCGAGGAGGCGGGCGCGACCGTCGACGACATTACGACGAAGAAATCCTCGCTGGAAGACCTCTTTACAGCCTACACGGACGGTACTGTGAACCAACGAGTCAATCAGGAGGTGGAAGCATGAGTTTCGCCGTCGTCGCACGCAAGGACTTCGAAGACGCCGCGCGGTCGAAGATGTTGTGGGCCATCACGACACTCTTCGTGCTGGCCACTGCTGGCGTCATGTTCCTGCAAGGACGGATGAACGACGGATACACCGCCAGCGATGCGATCAGTTATCTCAGCGTTCCCGCAACGCTTATCATTCCGCTCGCGGCGCTGGTCGTCGCGTACCTCGCCATCGCGGGCGAACGCGAGTCAGGGAGCATCAAACTCCTGCTCGGCCTTCCGCACAGTCGCCAGGACGTGGTGCTCGGCAAACTCATCGGCCGAACTGCCGTCGTCGCAGTCGCAACCGTCGTCGCATACCTCGTGTCCGCAGTCGTGCTGTTCGTCCAGCACGGCACGTTCTCGATCGGTGACTTCTTCGTGAACGGGGTCGTTACGCTCCTCTTCGGACTGGTGTTCGTCGGTATCGCCGTCGGCTTTTCCTCGATGACCGCCACCCGGTCGCGGGCGATGGCCGGAGCGATCGGCCTGTACTTCCTCTTCCAACTCGTGTGGAGCATCATTCCACTGGGTGCCTACTACCTGATCGAAGGAGGAATGCCGAATGCGACGGGGGGATTCCCGGCGTGGTACCTCCTGCTTCAGATACTCAACCCCGCGAACGCGTACATGATTCTGGCCGAGTTCCTGATGAACCCGAGCAGTCAGAACATGTATCAGTCCATCGTTGCGGGCGAGGCACCGTTCTACTTGGAAGGCTGGTTCACGTTGGTCATCCTCGGCTTCTGGCTGGTCGTCCCGCTCGCTCTCGGCCTTCTCGCGTTCGAACGAGCCGATTTGGGATAACCACGCAGTAGTCGTTTCGAATCGGAATGATGGGATATTTTATATCAAACAATATATCGAATACGAATGACTGGAGTGTGCCTGAAATCGATCCAAACACAGATTCGCACGAAACAGTGTGACGAGGCGGGAATCCCGAGTAAACGAATCGGACGAGAGAATAAGTCGAATCGTCGTCCCCATCGCGTTGGGGTATCTTCGATCCCAAAGCGGTGACTTCTATCCGCTACTCGGACGCGACGTGAGGTTCCATCAATTCGCCCTGCAGGTCGTTATCCTCCAACCCGTCCAGCGTGTCCGATAGCGACGACTGCAACGACTGTATCTCGGTGACGAGTTCCTGATACTCCTCGCGCTGTTGGAGTTCTTCTTGTTCCATCCGGACTTCGAGGCTCGCCCGCTTCGAAGAGAGCGTAAGCAGTCGTTGTACGTCCGATGAGTACGTCGCTCGCTGAACGAGTTTTTCGACGATGTCGTGTAGCTGAGACGGCGAGTGTATCGGTTTGACGACGTAGTCGTCGTAGCCGAGTTCGAGCACGTCGAAATCCGGTTCGACGGCCGTCACCATTCCGACGCGGCAGTCGAGGTGGCGGTCGCGGATGGTCTGGAGAACATCGTCGCCACTCGCGCGCGGCATATCCCTGTCGAGGAGGGCAATGTCAATCGCGTCATCGACGTAGTCCAATGCTTCGGCACCGTCGTAGGCAGTGTGAACGTCGTAGTCGTCGGCAAGCCAGCGAGTGTACAAGTCCGCTATGGGACGCTCGTCGTCGGCAATAAGAACGGTGCGGTCGGTCATGCAATCACGCCCCTGCATGCTGACGGACACCCGACTGTCATCGGTTCGGGATGATGCGAAGCGTGCTCTCGTTGAGTAGTTCGTGTATCCATCGGTATCAGGTCATTTAGTCGGGGATGCGTCGGCGCACTTCGGTGTCGAAGTGGTGTCGCCCGGTTCGTAAGTCGTTGGTCGGTCAGAGCAGAGAGACCTACAGATTGGAGAACGTCCAAAAGTCGAGCAGAACAGCCCCCATCTCGTGGGTTTCCGAACAGTTGGAACGTGCCGGGGCGGACAACCGCTGCAGGAGAGAGAGACAAATGCGGTTCCGTACTACTGTTCACGGCATACTGTTGCGGCGCAAAATAGTTGAGAACACATGTTTCCCACGAAACACGCTTAAATAGTGTTCGTAAGATGGCTGTGATATATCTGTCAGTTAGCGAGCGAAACGACTCGACGATGAGGTTCGAGTACCCACGCCGAAGACGACCACCGACCGCCTGTGGGGAGATGTCCAGTTCGTCGGCCAGTTCTTCGAGCGTTATTTCGCGTGGCCGTTCGAAATATCCTTCCTCGTAGGCTGTGACGAGCGTCTCTTGCTGTGCGCCCGTGAGGTTCGTCAACTGCCGAGTCGGAACCTCTTGGAAGGAGTAGACGCGTTCGACTTCCACCGGAATCTCTTCCCGATGACAGAACGACTGGAACGTGGACATCTGCTCCTGAGCCGGAAACCGGAGGTGGAACGACCAGTCGTCGGTCAAGTTGTTCGCTTCCATGACGGTCGCGTTGGCTTCCTTGATTCCTTGCACGAGTCCCGTCATCTCGTCGTTCCACACGGAACGAAACAAGGTTCTATCGGAGAAGGTATCGAGTTTCGTCAGGTCTTGTATCGCTGGATCGTCACGAACCGCAGTTTCGAACCGCTGAATGGAATCACCCCGCGCCCAAAAGTAGGGGAACACCGCAGTTCCCGTCGGGATGATACGTTCGAGTTCGATTTGCAGTTGTGAATGTGCATCCAGTGCACGACCGAGCGCAAACTCGTCGGCAGGTATCGAAATCTCGACGATAGTACTCATTACTTCTGTGCAACCACGAGAACCGAGACACGGACGTGTCTTTAAATTTATTGCCACGAAACCTATTACCGCTTCCAATGACTACTATCGAAAGTCGAGACGTTTAGATTACTCCCGTCGTCGCGGCCGCCTCGATGGCCGCGTCCTCGCTCATTCCGTTGCCGAGAATAGTGTATCGGTCGCGTATCTCGTGAGCGGTGGTCAGCGCCTCCACGACGGTTTCGGCCTCGATGTCGAGTTCGTCTGCCGTCGTCGGTGCTCCGATAGTCGCCAGCGCGTCCTTGATTCCCTGCCAGTTGCCGCCGTGGAGATATTCGGTGATGATGGAGCCGACACCGACCTGATGGCCGTGGAGGGCCACGCCGGGCGCGGTTCGGTCGAGTTGATGCGAAAAGAGATGTTCCGCGCCGCTCGCGGGACGCGAGGTTCCGGCGATGCTCATGGCGACGCCCGAAGAGACGAGTGCCTTCGTGACGACCCACGCCGACTCTTCGAGGCCGGGTTTGATGGAGTCGGCGTTGTCCACCAGCATCTCGGCGGTCATCTCGGCGAGTGCGGCGGAGTAGCCCGAATATTCGACGTTCTGGAGGCGGTTGGCGAGTCGCCAATCCTTGACCGCAGTGTAGTTGCTGATGATGTCGGCACAACCCGCCGTGGTGAGTCGCCACGGCGCGTCCGCGAGGATTTCGGTGTCCGCGACGACCGCGAGCGGTGGCTCCGCCGAGACGCTGTGGCGAGTGTCCTTTTCGGGAACCGACCCGCGACCGCTGACGATGCCGTCGTGGCTCGCCGCGGTCGGAATCGAGACGAATCCCCGCGCGAGTTCGTCGCTCGCCATCTTGGCGATGTCGATGGCTTTTCCGCCGCCGACGCCGACGAGGTAGCCCGCATCGACCTCGCGGGCGACTTCGATGACGCGCTGAACCGACGAAAAACTCGCTTCGTCGATGACGACCGTCTCGACCTCGATGCCGTCGTCTTCGAACTGCGCTTCGACTCGTTTTCCCGCGACTTCGTTGGGCGTCGGACTCGTGACGATGAGGGGAACGCCGTGAAGATGTAGTTCCGAAATGGCGTCCACGGTGTCCGCGAGGACGCCGTGGCCCACGACCACGTTTCGTGGGAGGCGAATCCACGTCGATTTGTCGAACATACCACCCATTTCGGGAAGGAGCTGTGAAACAGTTTCCGCTCCCTCTGCGCCGCCGACTCGGTTTGCACTATGATTTGTCACGTTTACACCGTCGTCTCGCCGTTCAGAATCTCGTCGGCGTGTCGAAGCACGTCGCGCTTCCATCGGTCGATGTCGTTCGCTTCGACCTGTTCTCGCATCGGACGCATTCGGCTCGAACGTTCGGATTCGGGCATCTCTAGCGCCTGCTGGATGGTGGCCGCGAATCGCTCGGTGTCGTTCGGGTGAACCGTCAGCGCCTCGTCACCCAGTTCCTCGTGTGCGCCGACGAGTTCGCTGAGAATCAACACGCCGGGGTCGGCCACCTGCGAGGCGACGAACTCCTTCGCCACGAGGTTCATCCCGTCCCGAAGCGAACTGACGAGACAGACGTCGCCCTCCCGATAGAGTGCCGCCAGTGCCGACTGCGGAAGGTGTTCGGTGGTGTAGACGATTGGCGTCCACTCGTCGGTTCCGAATCGCTCGTTGATGCTCGCGATCTTCTCCTCGACGTTCGCTTGAAGCTCCTGATACTCCTCGATTTCCCCCCGACTCTCGCTCCCCTTCTGGACGAACGTCAGCTTTTCGCGGTATTCAGGATACCACTCCCAGAGATATTCGAGGGCGTCGAGTCGTTGTTCGATGCCCTTGGTGTAGTCGAGTCTATCGACGCCGACGGCGAGCAGTCCGTCGTCCGGAAGGTCGTAGCGGTTGCGCAGTGACGTCCACTGCTCGTCCGCCTCGTCGGAGGCGGCGAGCGTGCGTCGCTCTTCGGCGTCGATTCCGAGCGGGAACGCCGCTACGCGAATCGTTCGTCCGTCGTAGTGGATGTGACCGCGCTCCCGATCGACGTCGGCGTCGAGCGCCTGCGAGACGCAGTCGAGAAAGTTCTCGCAGTAGCGGTCAGTGTGAAAGCCGAGCAGGTCGTTGGCCAGCAGTCCGTCCAGCAGTTCGTCGTACTGCGGGCAACTCCGGAACATGTCCCACGACGGCCACGGAATGTGCCAGAACTGCATGCAGAATGCGCCGGGGGCTTGCTCCCGGACGAATCGCGGTGCGAGCGCGAAGTGGTAGTCCTGAAACCAGACGACCGCATTTTCGGGATCGGTTCGCTCCAAAACCGCATCCGCGAACTGCCGGTTGGTGTCCCGATACTGCCGCCAAAATTTCGGTTTCGGCGTCATCTTGGCGGTGTCCGAGTGACACAGCGGCCAGAGAACTTTGTTGCTGTAGCCGTAGTAGTAGTTCGTCACCTGCTCGTCGCTGAGGAAGACGCGCTTCAAATCGTAAGTGGGCGACTCGGGTGGCACCCGAACGCAGTCGTTCTCGTCGGTTACCTCGCTGTCCCCGTCACCGCTCCCCCACGCAATCCACGTTCCGCCGATGCTCGCCATCATCGGATCGAGGGCCGACGTGAGTCCCCCCGTCGGTCTGACGACCCGAAGCTCTCCGTCCTCCCGCTCGTGCGTGTACGGTTCCCGATTCGACACCAACACCAGTTCTCGATTTCCGAACGTGCGCGCACTCGAAGCGCCCCCGTTCAGTTGTGTCGTATTTCCTATAATTTCGTTCATTGGTTTCGTCTGCTCACCTAGTGAGTGCACTGTCAGCTAGTTCACGTCATGGGTTGCGCTCGCAAGTTGTTTTATCGGTATCGGGCGACTTTACAGAAAAACGACAGACTGCAGTCACCTCGATTGTCCCGGCGATCTCAGTCGAACAGTTCGCTGTGGCGCACCACGAGGTCGGTGTACGCGCCGGACGAGTACGCCTCGAAAATCTCCTCGGGGTCGATTGCCGTCTCCGAGAGCGGCGTCACCTGCGCAGGAACACCGCGAACGAACGACTCGGGCGGAATTTCGAACGCCTCCGGCGTCACGGTTCCCGCCGCGACGATGCTTCGCTCGCCGACTCGCACGTCGCTGTTTATCGTCGCGTTGAAGCCGACGAGCGCGCCGTCGGCGACTTCGGCGTCGTTCAGCACCGCGCCGTGGCCGACCATCACCCGGTCGCCGATGATCGAAGCGTGAAGGACGGCGTTGTCCCCAACGTGCGACTCCCGACCGACTCGTACCGGGGCGACGTCGCCCCTGCAAACCGCGCCGGGCCAGATGCTCGCGTCGGCGTCGATTTGCACGTCCCCCACCAGCGTCGTCTCCCGACTGACGTGAGCAGACTCGTGAATGGACGGTTCCTCCCCCTCGAATCCGTACGTTCGAGCCATAGCTCTGACACGACGTTCTCCAGCAAAACTCTGCCGGGGATAGTTTTTACTGCGAGAACGTCGTGTCCGTGTCTATGACGACGTACAAGGCACAGATTTCCGACGGGGAGCAGATACCGTGTGCCGACTACGAAATGGAGGAAGTCGGCGTCAGACTCTTCGACGCCGACGGCGAATTCCTCGCGTTCGTTCCCTACGCACACCTGCTGTGGGTCGGGCAAATAGACGACGCCGGACGAACCGTTTGGTAGTCGCTTTACTCACACTCGGAACCATCGCTCTACCCGAAATCGACGGTCGGTTTTTTAAACGATGACGTCGAACGTTTAGGTTATGCCGGGTATCACCTACGAAGACTTCTTGAACTTGGATTACACGCCCGCCGACTCAGAACTCATCTGCACCTTCTACATCGAACCCGCCGCGGACATGGACATAGAGGACGCCGCCTCGCGCGTCGCCAGCGAGAGTTCAAACGGGACATGGGCGGAGCTCCAGGTCGAGGGCGGAATCACCGACCTGAGCGCCACGACGTTCAGCATCGCCGAACAAAGCTCGGCTGGCAGTCGGACATCGTCCGGCGACATCGACGGCAACACGATTCAGGTCGCCTACCCCGACGAACTGTTCGAGGACGACAACATGGCGCAAGTGCTCTCCTGCATCGCGGGCAATATCATGGGGATGAAGGCGGTCGATAGGATTCGCCTACTCGACTGCGAGTGGCCCGAAGCCCTCACGACCTCCTTCCCCGGGCCGCAGTTCGGGAGCGACGTGCGAAACGAGATTTTCGACGCGGGCGACCGACCGATTACTGCCACGGTGCCGAAACCGAAAGTCGGCCTCTCGACCGACCAGCACGCGAAAATCGGATACGAGGCGTGGGTGGGCGGTCTCGACCTCCTCAAGGACGACGAGAACCTGACCGACCAAGCGTTCAACCCCTTCCACGACCGCCTGACCGAGAGCCTCTCCTACCGCGACGACGCCCAGGACGAGACGGGCGAGAAAAAGAGCTACCTCATCAACATCACCGCCGACACGAACACCATGCTCGAACGCGCCGACGCGGTGGCAGAGCAGGGCTGTGAGTACGTGATGGTGGACGTGATCACGACCGGTTGGGGAGCGGTGCAGACGGTTCGAGAGCGCTGCGAAGAACTCGGCCTCGCAATTCACGCTCACCGCGCGATGCACGCCGCGTTCGACCGCCTCGAAACCCACGGCGTCTCGATGCGCGTCCTCGCCCAAATCGCCCGCATCTGCGGCGTTGACCAACTCCACACCGGCACCGCAGACCTCGGCAAACTCGCGAACGAGGACACGATAGGAATCAACGAGTGGCTTTACTCCGACCTCTACGGAATGAACGACGTGCTCCCCGTCGCCTCCGGCGGTCTACACCCCGGACTCGTCCCCGAACTCATCGACCGCGAAGGCCAGAACATCGCCATACAGGCTGGCGGCGGCGTTCACGGCCACCCCGACGGAACCAGAGCGGGCGCGGCGGCGCTCCGGCAAGCGGTCGATGCCACGGTCGCGGGCACGCCGATCGAGGAATACGCCGCCGACCACCCCGAACTGAGAACTGCACTCGACAAGTGGGGAACCGAAACGCCGCGATAGCGTAGTTGATAGCGACGTGTCGAGTTTGTCGGAGGGGCGGTTTTAGTGACTACTCTCTCGGGAGAAAACGGATACATTGGGGTAGCAGTATCTCTAAAATCACCGTACGGTAACTCGAACGACACAGTGTCTCAGAGAGCCCTCGTGTGCTAAACCACCGGAAGACGCTCCTGCTCGCTTCGCTCCGCGGGCATGCGACTTCCGTGGTCACACTCATTCCGTTCGCGTAACTCGCGCGCCCCACACTACGCTCCTCGGCGGGCGCAGAGCACCCGCCTTGCGGTGCTTGTGGGGTCGTGCTTCGTTTACCCTGCTTACGGTTTCACCGTTCGCAATCGAGGCGCGCCGCGCCTCGCACCCCTCGCCCTTTCAGTCCACCAGGGAAATCGAACAGGCGAAATAGCGCGCTTTTCGTGTATGACTGGTGTGGACTCCCCGGTTGGTTAATTGGCTGTCGCAGTGGCGCGCGACGGCGACCCTCCGGCGGAGGGTCGCCCGCGCGAGGGACGACTGAGTGGTGTTCTCGTGAGCAGCGCGAACGAGAACCCGGACGAGGTTCGCTCGTCCGGAACGAAGGAGGAGGCTGGGGAGGGTCGAGGCGCGGTTGCGGTGTTGGGAGTCGGCACTACCGAGGGAGGTGGCAGAAATCTGGATTATAAAGCGTAGTAGTAAGATAACAATCGCCATCACCAAGCTAAGAAATACTCACAAAGAAACCCCTCACCCGAAAACGCAAGCAGACACACAAACCTTCAAGATACCACGACGAAAGGATTCGAGAAATGAGCGACGGGGAGACGAACGACAGGGAGACGAACATTCAGGCGCTGGACGAGAAGACGGTTCAGCGAATCGCGGCGGGGGAGGTCGTGGAGCGACCGGCCTCCGTGGTGAAAGAACTGGTCGAAAACAGCCTCGACGCGGACGCCTCGCGGATTTCGGTGTGCATCGAAAGCGGGGGAACCGAGAAGATCGTCATCGAAGACGACGGAATCGGAATGAGCGAGGCGGACGTGAAACTTGCCGTCGAGGAACACACGACGAGCAAGATTCGGGATATCGACGATTTGGAGTCCGGTGTGGCAACCCTCGGGTTTCGGGGCGAAGCACTCTACACCATCGGCGCGGTGTCCCGACTCACCATCCGAACGAAAGCGAGCGGTGGCGAGGCGGGCACCGAACTCCGACTCGCCGGGGGCGACATCGAAGCGGTCGAACCGGCTGGTCGCCCCGCGGGAACGACCGTCGAAGTCACCGACCTGTTTTTCAACACCCCGGCGCGCGAGAAGTACCTGAAGACCGATTCGACCGAGTTCTCGCACGTGAATCGCGTCGTCACGCAGTACGCGCTGGCGAATCCGGACGTGGCGTTCTCGCTGGAGCACGACGGACGCGAAGTGTTCTCGACTACGGGACAGGGCGACCTCCAGTCCGCGATTCTGTCGGTGTACGGGCGCGAAGTCGCGACTGCGATGATCGCGGTCGATGGGTCAGAAGCGGTGGGCGTCTCGGGCTACGTCAGCCACCCCGAAACGACTCGGAGCACGCGCGAGTACGTCGCAACCTACGTCAACGGGCGGTACGTGCGCTCCGCGGTCGTTCGGGAGGCCGTGCTCTCGGCGTACGGCAACCAACTCGCACCCGACCGCTACCCCTTCGCCGTCCTCTTCCTCGACGTCCCGGCCGGCGACGTCGACGTGAACGTCCACCCCCGCAAGATGGAAGTTCGGTTCGCTGACCAGCAGCAGGTTCGCACGCAGGTCGAAGCCGCCG
>CAYNQM010000022.1:0-7140 GCA_964399275.1 uncultured Haladaptatus sp. | reverse complement strand
GTTCGCCGTCCTGTTCCTCTCCGTGCCGGGCGATTCGGTGGACGTGAACGTCCACCCGCGAAAGATGGAGGTCAGGTTCGGCGACGAGGGACGAGTCCGGGATGCAGTTCGGGAGGCGGTGGAAGACGCCTTGCTTAACGAGGGACTCGTTCGGTCGTCTGCACCGCGAGGACGCTCCGCACCGGACGAGACCGACGTAGCACCCGAGGGGAGACAGTCGGAACTCGACGCCGCGACGGATTCGCACGATTCGAGTGACTCGACGGACGACGGGAACTCCTCGGCGACCCCTGCTTCTCGACCTGCCGGGACGAACGAGCAGACGACCAGCAGTTCGGAGACGCACGCGAACGATTCGAAGTCGGTCGCGAACGGTTCCGCGCGCTCCGCGAGTTCGAAGGGCCGGAACTCGCCGCCGAAGCGTCCGCAGGCAGACCAGCAAACGGCAAATCAATCGACGACAGACAAGCGAGCCACAGACCAACAGACCGCAGAGCACCAGGCCGCAGAACAACAGACTGAAAATCAGCAGACCGCAGACCCGCAGACAACTGCGGAGGGAGACACTGCCACGAAATCGGATTCGAACCGACCCCAACCCGCGACCGAAACGACGCAGAACCCCGATCCGGCCCGCGAACCGGAACGCAAGTTCCGAGCGCTGACCGAGACGGAAACGCTGGTCGAACAGGCGGGAGAAACGACCGAGTCGGAGTTCGATCGACTCCCGCAGATGCGCGTCCTCGGCCAACTGCACGACACCTACGTCGCGGCCGAAACGCCGGACGGATTGGTGTTAATCGACCAGCACGCCGCCGACGAGCGCGTGAACTACGAACGACTCTGTGCCCAGTTCGCTGGCGACACGACGACGCAAGTGTTGGCGTCGCCGGTCGAACTCGAACTGACGGCGGCGGAGGCCGCGATATTCGACGAGTACAGCGAGGCGCTGGCGCGGTTGGGGTTCCACGCCGCACTGACTGGCGAACGAACCGTGGAGGTGACGACGGTGCCCGCCGTCCTCAGCGAAACGCTCGCGCCCGACCTCCTGCGGGACGTGTTGAGCGAGTTCGTCTCCACCGACCCGAAGGAACGCGACCGAAATTCGGCGGAGGCGGTGGCCGACGCGCTTATCTCTGATTTGGCGTGTTACCCCTCGATTACCGGGAACACCTCGTTGCGAGAAGGCGACGTGGTGAGTCTGCTGTCGGCGCTTGACGACTGTGACAATCCGTACGCATGTCCGCACGGACGACCTGTCATTATCGAATTTAGTCAAGAAGAGGTAGAAGACCGATTCGAGCGCGACTATCCCGGTCACGCCGGACGGCGACGCGAGTGAGTCGTTCGACTGTCGGAGTTACTTATTTGATGTATCTTTGACTATTTTGACGACCAGTAAGGAGAACGTTCATATCGGCTGGCCGAATCAAATTCCAGTATGTCACGCGGGACGAGTCAGGGAGGCCTCCTCGACGCGATACAATACGACTTACAGCAGTTACACACCGGGTGGATGGCGCTGTTCTTTCCACGACAGCGACAGCAATCCCACTCGGTGCTCGGCCAGTGGACACCACAGAGCACGTCCGGAAAGGTAGCCTATCACGTGTGGGGCGCGGTCGGGACGCTCATCGTCGCCCTGCTCTACCCCTTCGTCCTGTTCGGCTTTGCGACGCGCTACTACACGAGTCGTATCGACCGAACGGCGGCGAGTCTCGGCGTCCTCGGTGTCATCCTTCTCTCGGTGGTCGTCTGGGGCGGACTGGCGGCACTGGCCAGATTCCGCTTTTCGACCGAAGGATTCTACGCCGTCACCGCCGCCGGGGGCGTCGCAACCGTCGCCGCGGTGCTGGCGTACCTCACCAGCAAGTACGGCGGTCGGATGACGACCGTGCTGTTCGCCTACCCCTTCGGCATGACGGCGCTGTTCCTGCCGCCCGTCGTCGCGGCGCTGTACTCGCCGACGCTCTCGCAGGTCGTCTTCCCGAACAGCGAGACGCTGGCGGTGTGGTTGCTCGACAACGTGCTCGACTATCGAGGCATCAACGAGATGCTTCGCGCACGATTCGATCTCGAAGGATTCGCCTACGTCGGCATGTGGTTCGGCATCGCGGTACCGTTGGGGTGGATTCTGGGATTCTTGGTGACGCTGGCGAATCTCATGCGGCCAAAATCGGAGTAACCCTTTTCTTTCGCTCGGCTAACTGTCGGGTATGGAGTTTAACTTCCCTGTGACCGCCGCGGCACTGCTGGCAATCGTCGCAGTCGGGACGGCAGGTCTCATCGGAATGGACGTTATGGCGACGAGTACAGTGCTGATGATGGTGGCCCCCTCGATGCTGGTGTTCGGTCTGATAGCACTCTTGCTCGGCGTGAAACACGGCGAGTATCGTGCGACGCGATAGGCAGAAACGAGCGATTCACTCGACTCGCCCAACCGCGAGGATGTGGTTCGACAGGTCGGCGATGGTCGGGTCTTCGCGTAGTTCTCGAACGACCGCCGCGACGTTTTTCTGTGCGTCCTCGTCGATTTCTTCCAGCGAAGTTTCGAAGTTCGAGGCTGGCCCTTCGAGTCCAACGACGGCTTCGACGGCCAAAGCGTGATTTTTCAGCAAGTCGCGGAGTTCCTCGGCACGGAAGAAGTGACACTCCACGAAGACCGGGTTGTCACCCTCGTACTTTTCCGCGAGTTCGGGCGAGTACGTCCCCGTCTCGATGAACTCGGGAAGTTGTTGGACTCCGGCCTCGAAATGGGGCGCGCTCTTGATGAGATTCTGGACGACCGAGACGAATCCCATCACGGAGACGAAGACGGGTGCGCCCGACTCAGTCACGCGATGGAGTTCGCGGACTGCCGTACTACGTTCAGCGTCAGCAATGACGTGCGAGAGTGGCCCGCCGAGACAGAGCGTGGCGTCGAACTGGTCGTCGGCAAATGGGAGGTCGCGGATGTCGCCCTGCTGGACTGAAACGCGTTCTTCGAGGTCGCGTTCTGCAACCCGCGACTTGGCGATGGCGACCTGTTCCGCCGAGAGGTCGAGCAGGGTCACGTCGTATCCCTGCTCGGCAAGCCAGATAGCATATCTCCCGGCGGCCCCGCCAGCATCCAAGATGTGCCCCGACTCCGGCAAATACTGGTCGAGATAGTCGGTCGTGTTCTCGAACTCCAGCGAGTTCTTGAACGATTCTTCGAGGCGTTCCCACTCACCCTCGCCGAGGTCGTCGTAGTAGTTCGCCGGGTCGGTTTTGGCCAGCGGGTCGTCGGCATCCATTTTAGATGTACCGTTTCGACGGCGGGTATAAAATTCGCGTCGATAATACAGACGAGCCCGATGGTGATATTTATTCGAAATGGATGGTCGTCAGTCCTTGGGAGAAAAATCGGCTATCGCAGCGGTCGCGCTGAGAGACGAAGCACCTTGTGGAAAAGTACTGTTAGGAGTATCCACCCCAACACCACGAATTATTAGTTATAGATTACACATTCAATAAATATATTTTTAGTATATTATAGTATATGAAATTGGTTGACTAAAAATTTTTATTAATTTGTACTCAATATTTAACCTGTATGTCTAAAGAGCATATCACGGATGAACCGAATAGCAAATCGGACGACGGCGTATCGCGTCGTTCGTATCTCGAAGCAGCCACGGTAACGGGTCTCGGACTCGCGTTCGGAGGACTCAGTGCTGGTTCCGGGTCAGTACGGGCTGCAACTGACGTGACAGCGAAAGACACCTACTACGCCGGGAAAACCCTCCCGGGAACCCCGACCAACCGAGATTTCTTCTTCGACACCGGCACGGGCGAGGTATCCTACTACGACGGGTCGGAGTGGCAGGTGTTCTACGGCGACAAGACGGTTTGGGACGTTAAATCGCGCATGAATGTCTCCAATATTTCCGCCGATGAGGCGTTCAACGAAGCAATCAGTAACGCGAACGACGGAGACACTATTCTCTTTCGGGACGGTACCTACACGCTCAACAACGAGTACACGATAACGAAATCGCTCACGCTCAAAGGAACCGGCGACGCACGGCTCGAACTAACCGACACCACCAGCGGGGCGCAGATTCAGTTCACAGGAGGCGGCCAAACCAACAAAGCCAACCTCACCTCGGTCGTTGAACCGGGGTCACGAGTGATTCCGGTGGATGATCCCTCTATCTTCAGCGTGGGCGACCGGGTCATGATCCGAAACAATAACTACACTCAGAAGGTGAACACGCAGATTCACTTCTCCATCGTGCAGGACAAACTCGACACGGACGGAAGCGGTTCGGTTGATAGCCTCGAGCTCGCGTCCGCGACGTACTATCAGTTCGAAGATTCGGCGAACGGCGGGCAGGTTGCGAAGGTCGATCTGCTCGACTCGCCGAAAGTCGAGGGACTGACCACGTTCGGCGGAACGTTCGGCGTGTTCGAGTTCAAATGGTGCGAAGACCCGGTGTACGAGGATGTCACCGTCACCGACTACGTAAAAATGCCCACGCGGGCTGAAGACTGCTGGAAACCAATCTGGCGAAACGTCGAGGTTCGAAACCCGACGCAACGAGGCGCTGGCGAAGGGGAATGTGTCCAAATCTATCGCTCCACCGAAGCGGGCGTGTACTCGCCGCGCATCTACGATTGTCGCCGCGGTATCGACCTCGCGTGGGGTTCGTACGGAGTCACCATCGTCGATCCAGTCATTCACAACTTCTCGCTCCACGGAATCAGCGTCCACGGGCCGGACATCGCCGGGAACGTGTCCGTGTTCGGCGGGACGCTCGTCCCGGATACGGGGAGCAATTCCCAAACCGGGCACGGAATCTCAGGGTCGCCGAGCGCCGAATTCCACGTCGAGGGCGTCCACATAAAAACGCGCCGTACCGCGCTCCTCTGTAACTGCGAGTTCACTGCGAAAGACGTGCACATCGAACCCGCCGAAGACGTGAGCGACGGTCAGGGAATCCGGGTGGTTCACAGCGACGTGCATCTCGAAGGGATTCACATCGAAGACCCCGACAGTCGGCTGAGCATCGCGCCGATTCACGTCAGAACAAAATCGACAGGTGAAGACATCGAGAACGTAACCATCGACGCGACCATCGATACACCGAACACGCCTCAAGTGAGAGTTCGTGCGGCCGAGTCCGGAAAGACCATCGACGGTCTCCGATTCCAAGGCGAAATTCGTTCGGATTCGGGGTCGGGCGCTAAAGCGGTCGATATTAACGCGGAGAACAGTCGAATCTCCCGCGTCGATTGGAGTATGGATATCGTAGACCACGGTGGAAACTGTATCGTCTTGGCTGGTGCGGAGGGTGTAGAAGATTTCAAATTACACGACTGTACGATAAAAACTTCCGGAAACGCGTGCTTCGCAACTGCCAACATGGCATCTAATCAAGAAAACGATTCGCTTTGGATCAAAAACTGCTACCTGACAGGGTCGAGTAGCGTGTCTATTGACGAACCGACTAACAACGTGTGGATCGTCGATAACAAGAAAAATAACATCCATATCGGAGGTGAGGGATCGACGGTTACGAACGTGGTACAGAGAGGGAATCAATAAGAGAGCGCATTCGACCGATTTTCGGTGTCGCAAAGATAGCGGAAGAGGTTATCGATTTCGTCTCCAAAGGAGCGCGCCGAGTCCGGTCAGTGTCGTGGCGACGCCGAATCCGGGTTGTCCGCTCGTGGTCGTCGTTTCCGACGAGTTCGTTTCGGTTGGCGTGCTGGAAGCGGTAGTCGTTTGCGTCGTCGCGGGAGTTTGCGAGGTGGTCGTAGTCGTCGTTGTCGTCGGTTCGACGACGCCCAAATCGGCGAGTGCTTGACGAAGCGTGACGATTTCGAGGTTCCGTTGCTTAGCCATTCGAATCGCCGTCCGCAGGCGGTCGGCGGTGAACTCCTCATATTGGCTGTGGCTGGCGAGTATGCCAAGCACGTCGTTGTTGGCGACGTTGTCGAGATACGTTCCCAGTTCTGCCTCGGTCATCGCGCCGGATTCGAGGTACGCCCGATGAAGATGGTAGGGGTCGAGACCGGAAACGGCGTTCATACCGTCGTCCCACTCCGCGTTCGCAACGGCGGTGTAATACTCCGGGATCAGCTCTCGGGCTCGTTTTCCGTTGATACCATAGGGAAGGACGAAATTTGAAACGTTCACGCCGTACGATTGGAGTTGTGATTTCGAGTCACCGAGAGCCGTGCGCAGTATCTCGTCGGTATATCGTACCGCCGTGTCTTCTGAACGAAACGACTCCGTTGTTGGGTCTTTGAGCGTAATGAACTCCCCCGTCTCGTCGGAGCCGTTCCCGGTGACGGTGACTATCTCGTGTTTCGTAGAATCGAAAATGCGGACGCGGTCGCCCGGTATCTCGCCGTGGCGGTTGGAGTAGACGTAGATTTTCGTCGCACCCTGCTCGATGTCTTTCGTGACCTCCAAACTCCCGACCGCTCGGTGCTTCACAGTGTGGGACATAATTTCCCAACCTGCGGAATCGATTTCCCGGAGCTGTTCCGCGGTGAGCGAGCCGTCCTCCCCGATCCGGCTGGAAACAGCGGCGACACAACCCGGAACACCTTCGTCCTGATGTACAGGGAAAGTTTTGGTGTAGTCCTCGGAGGGGCCGTCGTCGTAGACGAACACGAGCTTTCCAGATGACGAATTCTGGGCAGTGGTACGAGAGACGAATGAAGCAGAACTAGTGAGAGCAACGCCACTTAGGCCAGTAGCCCGGAGGAACGACCGGCGACCAACGTTCGTACAGGAGCGCATACGACAAATACCCCACAACGGGTGAAACAGTTTTCGGAATGGACAGTGATTAGTGAAAAATTATTCCTCTATTCCCACTATCGCCTACGCTACATGTAGCCGAGGTCGCGCAGACGCTCCATCAGGTCTTCTTTGTCCTGGGCGCGGCCTGCACGCTCGGTCGTGTTGTCGAGGTCTTGGAGCCACGCTGGCTCTTGCTCGCTCTTTTTCGTGCTGACTTCGCTGCCGAGCGAGCGGAAGCCTTCGAAGTACTTCGGCGAGACCGGGATGTCGTCCTGCGTGAGGTCGTTCGGCAGGTCGTCGAATCCCTGCGGGACGTAGCCGTCGTCGGGGTAGTCTTCGACCGTGTCCGGCACGACGAAGTG
>CAYNQM010000021.1:21336-31601 GCA_964399275.1 uncultured Haladaptatus sp. | reverse complement strand
GCTGGAGTCCGCCCGCCAAGGCGAACCCGTGTTGGTCGAGAGTCTGACTTATCGGCAGGGTGCCCACACCACCAGCGACGACCCGAGCAAGTACGAAGACCAAGAGCGCGACCTGCCGGAGTGGCGGAAGGCAGACCCCCTCGAACGCTACGAGACGTGGCTCCGCGAGCAGGGCGTCATCGACGACGAGTTCGTGGAGGAGGTTCACGACGAGGCGGACGAAACGCTGGAGGAGGCCGTGGAGATTGCCGAATCGGTCGAAGACCCCGACCCGCACGACGTGTTCGACCGCGTGTACGCCGACGTGCCGCCTCGACTGCGCGACCAGAAAGAGTGGCTGGACTCGTTCCTCGAAACGAACGACGTGTACGAAATCGACCACTGACGGATTCGACCAGTGTCGAGGGTTCCGAGAAGAAACGCAATCAGTCGATTGCGATGTACGTTTTCGTGTCCACGACGCCGTCGAGACCCTGAATGTCCGACGAAGCGGTCTGGAGGACGTGATACACTTCCTCCGTGTCCACTTCGACGACGATGTCGTACTCCCCCGCGACGATGTGTGCTTCTTCGACGTTCTCCAGTCCACGAACCGATTCGAGCAACCCCTGTGACTTTCCTGCGGCGGTGTTAACCATGATAAATGCGTGAACCATGGTGTGGGATACTTTACCACGCGAGAAAAGCTTTCCCCCGATAAAATTCGGCAACGACTGCGCGATTAGTGCGGCTGATTGTCGTGCCCTCGGGAGAGCACCAATGCGTCGTCGGTGCAGGTTGTCGTGGTGTACGAACGACCGGTAACGCTCTCCCAGATGTCACAACCGCCGTGCTCGGCGGTATCCTGCCCGTAGTATCCGAGTATCGGACTGGTCTTGCCGTCCGTCCAGACATGTCCGCATTCGTGACGCGAAACAATCCATTCCGACAAACATCCAACACGAACACTATTTATGTGGATATTGCTCCCACTACCGGCTGATTCGCTCGAAATTAGCGGCAATTAGCAACGGAGAAAGGTTATTTACCCCCACCGTCGTAGCATGTGCCATGCGATTCGTTATCATTGGTGCAGGTCGTGTCGGCCTGCGAACCGCCCGCGTCCTCCGCGAAGAAGGACACGAGGTGGTGCTCGTGGAGTACGACTCCAACAAAGCGAAACGTGCGCGTACCGACGGCTTCGAAGTCATTGAGGGCGACGGGTCGCGCGAATCGGTACTCGAACAAGCAGACCTCGGTTCGGCGGACGCAGTGGGTGGGCTAACCGGCGACTTGAACGTCAACTTCGCGGCCTGCATGGTCGGCAAACACCACGACTGCCGAACCGTCCTCCGCATCGACGAGGACTACCGAGAGGACATCTACCGAAAGTTCGCAAGCGACGTGGACGAAGTCATTTACCCCGAACGTCTCGGCGCAATCGGCGCGAAAAACGCCCTCCTCGGCGGGAACATCCGCGCAATCGCCGACATCGCACAGAATCTACAGGTGGTCGAACTCACGATTACGGAGGAGTCGCCGATGCGTGGCTACTCCATCAGCGAACTGGAACTCCCCGCCAACTCGCGCATCCTCGCGTTCGGAAAGGAGGGCGAGACGATGGGCATCCCACTTTCTGACGATTCGCTCGAACTCGGGGACAGAATCGCCGTCCTCGCCGACTTCGCCGTGTTAGAGGACGTGCGACAGATTCTCGTCGGAGACGACAGCAGAGCAACCGCGGAAGCAGGAGGTATCTAAGATGGTCGCCGCGTACATCATGGTCAAAGCGAACACGGGAGAAGCTGACCGGTTGAAAAACGCAATTCTCGACATCGACGGCGTGCAGGACGCCCATATCGTCGCCGGGGACGTAGACCTCATCGTGAAAGTACAGGTCGAGAACCCCGCCGAAGTGAAAACCATCTCCGCCGACGGGATTCAGGGGATTCAGGGGGTCGAGGACACGCAGACCTACATCGCGATGGACTAGTCTTCGTAGTTCTGGCGCGCTCGCGAGACTAATCCCGCCGCGGGTTCCCCGTATTCGTAGCCCGGAATGATACCCTGTACCCATGTTCCTTCGACGTAATCCACGACAGCCATGGCGTCGTCCGCGCTCTTGTCGGGGAGTCCCGAGAGTTCGACCGAAACCACGACTTCGTCGTCCTCGCGTTCGATAGTCGGTGGCGTAGCGTCGTCCGTGGAAGTGACGGTGTGTGCGTCTTCCAGTCGCAATTCCAGCGTCTCGAACCAGCCGTCTTCGACCACGTCGGCCACCTCTTCTTCGACCACCGCGGACAGCATCGGTGCCCTGACCGTCAGCGCGACGGTTCCGTCGTCCAATCGAGCGACGCCTTCAAACGGCGTCGTCGTGGCGACGAACGTTTCCGACCCGTCTCGCTCGAACCCGTCGTGTAAGTCGAACGCTCGTTCGACGTTCGTCTGCGTCATCGTCGTCGGCTATGCCCGGCAGACAAAAGGGCGTTACGAGAAGTCCCGCGCCATGTCGATTTCGGACGACCAGAGGAGTTCGCCGTCGTAGACGACAGGTAGTCGCTCCAAGGAGAAATATCGCTGCAGTTCCGCCTCCTCCACGGTGAACGTCGGGAGGTCACCACCAGCGAGGAAGTAGGTCTGGACGCCGTCGATGAAGGGCATGACGACCGACCCCGTCGAGCGCCCGTCTGCCGGATACACCCGCGACCGAAGCGCGTATTCGCCGTCGTCGAGCGACTCGACGAACAGAAGGCACGGATTACCGCTTTCCGCCTGCGCTATTTCGACGCCACCGTCGCCAACGACGATGTACTGGTTGCCGACGAGGCGCTGACTGCGAGCGATGGAGAGCGCGACGCGAAGCGAAAACCCGGCGTTGAGCAGTCGGGCAATCGTCTGGCCGACGACCGTCGCACCGGCGTTCCCGATTTCGCTGTGCGTGACGATGCCGCCGATGCTTCCCGCCTCGATGAGGCGCGTGCCGGGGACGTACGACCGACAGGCGTTGAGGAGAAACATGTCCACGCCCACGTCTTCGACGTTGACGGGGTCAACCACGCCGTCGTGACAGACGAGCGCATTGTCCTCGACGTGGCCGATGTAGTGGAAGAAGTCAGTCTGCTCGCGGAGGTGGTGGCGGAGTTCGTCCGTCGAACAGTCCCGATAGCAACTCACGTCGAACGGAAGCGTTTCCCGGTCGCCGTACAGGGTGTCCTCACACTCCGCCTGCATCTTCGAATCGTTGCAGACAATGGTAATCCTGATGTCGTCCGTGGACTGCTCGCGGTTCAGCCGATTCTCGAACCCTGCACGGAGCAGTTTGTTGCCGCCGATGGGGACGCCCTCGCCGAGCCACGCGGATTCGAGCGTATCGCTCTCCGGTTGAGTGACGTACTTCTCGTCCGGCGTTCGGCCGACTGGTTGGTTCGTCTCCGGTTCCACTGCGCGCGCGAACTCCCGGATGTTCCCGGCCGTCGTCACCGTCTCGTTCGTCTCCCGAACCGTGCTCGTCGTGCGAACGAGTGGGATGTCCCTGAGGACGTACGGAAGATGACTCACGTTCTCCGCGTCGTTTGTGACGTGAACCGCAAGCCGCCACGTCGGAAGGAACTCGGCCAGCGACTCGAACGGAACGTCGAGATACGTTTCGACCTGCTCGGTGAGCGGACGGTCATAGAGCGTCGCAAAGTCGAAATCGACGACCGACTCAACCTGCTGGCGTTCGTGCAGGTCGAGTCGGTACAGCCCGGTCGTCCGGGTGACGCAGTCGAGGAAGAACGTCTGTTTCAACACGCGTTCTATTTCGTGTTCGAAACTTCGCCCCGGCGGGTCGAGGGAGAAAGTTCTGTTATCGGTGACGATTCGCGGCCGTTCTCCCGGCACCACCCTCGCGCCGAGATAGTACGACAGCGGTGCGGCGGGAAAGAGAAAGTCGTACTCCGGCGGTAGTTCTATCGCGACGCCCGTCTCGGGGGGTTGGAGTTCGTCCGGAACGTGGAGTTCGTCGCCGAACTCGACCGCCGGGGGATGACCGCGAAGCGTCGGGAACGACCGCTCGGGGCTGGTCGTCTTGAGCGCCGACCCGAACGTCGAAACCGCGGCCATCGCATCGCGCGGGTCGTCGGTGACAGTTACGGTTCCGCCGGGTCGCGTGTGGTGCGATCGCGACCCGACTTCGACCGTCGTCTCGCCGCCGAACGAGATGGTGAGTCGTTCGTTCGAGGTGTCTATTTCGACGGCGGAACGAACGTGCAGATACGTCTTGATGGGGGTCGTAAGTTCGATGTAGTAGTCGTCGGCGGGGAGCGTCGCATTCGTCTCGTGGTCAACTGCTAACAATAGTTCGTTGTCGGTGCTACGAACGTAGGCCGCGGCCACGATGGGCAGTTCGAGCCACGCGGTCGTGATGCTGGTTACGACATCGATAGGGGCTTCGAATCCGGACGCCGGAATGCGTCGCGGTTCGACGGGGCGAGACGTTTCGAGTGAGAACTGAGACCGCTCTAGCGGGTCGATAACCGTGAGACCGGGTGGGTCGGTTCGTGGACGGAACTGTGGCTCGACCGTTCCGCCCGCAACGTCGGAGACTGGGACTGTGCTCATGGTGGTGCTCCCCTCAAAGGTCGAACCATTCGGTGACGTAGCTCGTTTCGTGGAGATGCCATCGCTGTTCCGGCCCGGAGTCCCCCGCTCGAAGTTCGATTATCGCGTCGAATTTGGCGGCGATAGCGTGAATCGGCGGCGAGTCGCGTTCGACGGGAAGGACGTAGTGGCCCATCCCGAAGCAGTCCTTGATGGTTTCGCAGATGGGACCGAGGAAGGCATCGACCATCGCCTTGTCGTGCGCTTCGGCCAATGGACGAAGCGTGTCGAAGCAGAACCGAAGCTCTGCCGGGTCGAAGTCGCGTTCCTCATCCAACCGTCGAATCGTTTCGACGATTTCGTCGCGGAAGTCGTCGAGAGAGCCATCGACGCGCTCGACCGTCGGCCCGACCCGTACCGCATCGCTCGTGGCCACAGACCTCGCGTCCGTGTGGTAGTCGATGATGTGTGCGTCCTCGCCGACGGAGCCAGCCATCGAAAGCCGACCTCGGGCAGTGGAAATGTTTCTGTCGTGGAGGGCAAAGACGCGCGTCCGGTTGCGGGTCGCATCGCCGAGGAGGGGCGTGCTCGCGGCATCGATGACGGTGTCTGGAACCGAACCGACGACGAGGAGATTGCCGCCGAGTTGCTTGATGCGAGCGAGACCGGGCTGTACCGTGATTGTTCCGTCGCCCCGAATGGTGACGTGGTGGCCGTAGAGTGAAAACGAAAGTCGGCCACCTCGTCGCGGCGTGCCGTCGTCGCGCGGGTGAAACAGTTTGTCGAGTGCTTCCGGGTCAACCACGTCGTACAACTGTTCAGGGATGTCAGCAGGCTCGACGCCAGCCACGTCCGCGACCGCCACCGTCACCGTCGTACTGAGCGACTGTGGCCCGGAAAGGTCGTGTTTGACGCGGTGGACGTCTCGCTCGTCGGGAGACCCGTCCTCATTCATACACTTCCTAGCACTCTGGAACCGACGTTCAAAAACCCATCGTCACTTGCCTGACATTCTTTTGGAAAGTTTACGGGGAATCAAAAATCGGATGACGATTTTCGAAACAATTCGTTCGGATTTCGAACTGTTGATTCTGGACTCCAATCCGTCCCGTAGTTTGGTGTGTGAGAAGGCCCAAATAAAACGTCGATTGGAGCAAGTAAACGAGGGCGCTCCGAACCGCACGCCGCACCGGTAGTGACTATTATCCAACACTCGACGCACGTCGATTGGTCACTCTGCCCACGCATATGCCCGCGAGAACATCCACGGAACGACGAGAAGCAGACCGCCGAAACAGACGGCCAAGAGCGCCACGAGGTCGCCGATAGTCCACTCGTTGGTCGGCGTTCCGTCGCCACCGAGCGGCGGGCCGCTTGCGCCCGTGTTTCCGCCCGCCTCCGTGCTGGAACCGTTCGGCACCGTCGTCCGCGTCGTTCGTTTCGTGGTTCGCGTCGTCTGCGTCGCGCCCAGCTTGCCAATCGTCGTAGTCGCCGTGGTGGTCTCCGTCGTCGTTGGCGAGTTCGTTGTTTCCGTCGCCGTCGTATTCGTCGTCGTTTTCGATTCGGGCGTCGTTGTCGGAGCAGTCGTCGTTTGCGTTGTGGTTGGGGTTTGCGTCGTCGAAGTCTGCGTCGTCGTGGTCTCAGTGGTCGATATCTCGGTGGTCGTCGTTGTCGTGGTTTCAGTCGTTGTCGTGGTTTCAGTCGTTGTCGTGGTTTCAGTCGTTGTCGTGGTTTCAGTCGTTGTGGTCGTTGTCGGAGTCGTCGTGGTCGCTGTCTCGTTGGTCGTCGCTGTTCCGTTCGTGGTCGTTGCATTGGTCGTCGTGGCCAGCGTCGTGTTGGCGATGGCTCCAGGCGTGATTGTTTTGGGCGCGACTCGTCGTTCGCCCGCGGTCGCTAACGCGGGATGGAAACCACCAGCGAGAAGAAGTCCGGCAACGAGCAGAAGAACCAGCACGCGAATTGACGAAGGTGGAGCGCGAAGTTGAACCATGGAGTGTCACGGTGTTCTTTTCAGTATCGCATGATCATTATTACGATTTTCGTAGAGGACAGGGAGTATTTTGATAGATGTTTAGTTATTTTCTAGAATTATCGATGATTAGTAGGCTTTTTAGATGTATCGCCGCAGAGAGTAATTCGGGAATAATTGACTCGTTTCGGTGATTTTCCGTGTGTCACACACGTTGGATTCGGCTCTCGAACAGCGTTGGAACGGAAATGAAAACTGCCTGAACTGACCAAATATTGTGGGAATTTAGATGAGAGCTGAAGCGGCCAACGATTGAGAGCAGTAGAAGAAATCAATTAGGAAGTCCACTCGACCTCCTCATTACGAACTAAAATGCTCTCAAGAGGGAAGTCGTGGTCGTCCGGTGGAAACCCTGAGTCGGGTGTAGAATCAACTAAACAGTTGGGTTTTTGTGGGGAATGCGAGAGACGGGATTCGAACTACGCGGAGACGTTCCGGGTCATTTCGTTTCCCGGGTGTAGGGCTCCTCTCATTCGAATTCCATCCGTCTCGCACTTCCTCACTTCGTTCGTCAGCGCATGCGAGGGATGGGATTCGAACCCATGGACGCCTACGCGAGCGGGTCTTAAGCCCACCGCCGTTGGCCTGGCTTGGCAACCCTCGCACGTCCGTCGATTGCCGCTTCCCCTGCAAGTGGGTTTCGATTGACTGGCCTCCTCGTTTATGCCCTCCGACCACGAATGACGAAGTATGCTCGTCCTCTCGCGCGAAGTGTACGACACGCTCGTGAGCCGGGCGCGACGGGGTCGCCCGCGCGAAATCTGCGGGATTCTCGCCGGAGCGGACGAGAACCCGACGCGCGTCGAAGACACGTTTCAGGCGGGGAACGTCGCTGAGACGCCGAAGACGAACTACGCAATCGACCCCGAGGAGCAACTCGCCGTGATGGAGGAGATAGAAGACCGCGGACAGGAGGTCGTCGGATTCTATCACTCCCATCCTGCGGGGCCAGACCGCCCGAGCGAAACCGACGTTACCGATGCGACGTGGGATGGCTACGCCTACGTTATCGTCTCGCTGAGCGGTTCGTACCCCTTCGTCGGGTCGTGGCGCTGGACCGGCGAGTCGTTCGACCCCGAGACGGTTCACCTCGAATAGGCGGTAGGGTTTTCACGACACCCCGAGCACAGGGGTGCATGGACGACCCTCAGCGTGCGCAGTTGGCACTCCAACGCTGTCGGACGAGACATGCTCCCGACTCGCGGGTAGCGGTGTTCGACGTAACGGCGGAATCGACGAACGACGAACTTCTACTCCGTGGCCATGTCTCGACGCCCGAACTCGAACGTCGCGCCCGCGATGCAGTCGAACGCGCGACCGACCGCCGACCCGAAAGCAACCTCTCTATTCTCGCGGACGAGAGTACCGAGCGAACAGTCACGTCCTCGATCGTCCCCGTGCACGGCGACCCGGACGAGGACGCCGAGCAGGTGACGCAAGTCCTCTACGGCGCATCCGTCCGTGCCTTCGACCGCAACGGAGAATGGACGCGCGTTCGAACCCCGGATGGCTATCTCGGCTGGGTCGAAACGAGCAGACTCGCGACCCCCGAGACGAACGAGACGAACGCTGTCGTCGCCCGCGAAGCCACCGTTGACGAATTAGACGACCGAATTTTTGCCGGAACCGAATGCCGAATCGATGGGTCGGACGTCGTCTTTCGAACGGGCGCACGCGCCGCGATTTCCGACGCAGTTCGCCGACCGTCCGAAAATCCAACCGGGGAGGCTGTCGTCGAAGTCGCCCGTCAGTTCCTCGGAACGGAGTACGACTGGGGCGGGATGACAACCGACGGTATCGACTGCTCGGGGTTGGCGTGGATGGCTTATCGAGTGAACGGAATCGTCCTCCCGCGCGATGCCGACCAACAGCGCGCGATGGGCGAGACGGTGTCCCGCGACGAACTGCGTTCGGGCGACCTCCTGTTTTTCCCCGGCCACGTCGCCATCAGTCTCGGCGGGAGCGAGTACGTCCACGCTTACGGCGGCGACGAGGCGGTCGTGGTGAACAGCCTCGATAGCGAGCACGACGATTACCTCGCCGATTTGGACGAGAACTTCGAACTCGCGCGCCGACTTATCTGAGCCACGCGGAGACGGCGTCGCCGATTTCCGCGATTGCGTCAGCGGCGTCTGCACCGTGTGAAACCTCATCTGCGAAGGCAGCGAACGCGAGGGGTTCGTCTCGGTCGGGTACCGGCAGCAATCCGGTGTCGAGTGCCGCGGTCGGGAGCCAACCGGTTTTGTGCGCTATCTCGGTTTCGTAGGGGAGATACCGGGGAATCATTGACGTGTCTTTCTGGGCGGAGAGCGGCACGCGCATTCTCCGATAAGCCTCCGTCGAGAGCGTCGCCTCGCAGGCGAAATCGGCGAAGAATCGAGCGCAGTCGAGGGGTGCCGTGACGTTCGCCGGTTCGTCCTCCGGCACGCGAACGCCGGACTCCTCGAAGTCGGTGTCTTCGAGCGTCGTCATCATCTTGCGGGCGAGGCGCGTCCGTTCCATCCCGAGTCGGGAGGCCGCGTCGTTCACGGCGGACATCCCGAGTAAATCCACGAGTTGATTCGTTCCGGCGTTGTCGCTGGTCGCTATCATCGCACGAGCGAGGTCTTCGGTGGTCGGCGTCGCGTCGAGCAGGTGAAGGATGCCGCTTCCGCCGACCCTGTTTTCCGGGTCGAGCGGGCGCGATTCTTCGAGATCGGCAAGTCGTCCGTCGAATTGGTCGTACAGCGCGTAGAGAATTGGGAGTTTGACGACGCTCGCGCTCCGAAATTTGCGCGTTGCGTTCCGAGCGTACACCACGTCGAACTCGTCCGGGCCGTAAGGGAATCCGAGGAAGACACCGAGTTCGCCGTCGATTTCGTCCGCGTAGCCCGCGACGTAGTCGGCCAGTTCGTCGCGGGAGTCGATGGCTGGCGGTTCCGGTCGCATTCGTCACCGAACCTCTGTTTTCGTTTGCATGTCGCCAATCTCGGCCCGTCTTCCTACAAATAGTTTCGCGTTCTAGTGGGGTGAATCCCCGAAACGCTTATTCCTGCGGTTGCTACTCATTAGCAGTATGGCAGGGATGAGCACACTCGACTGGTTGGGATTAGTCGTCCCGTACGTCGTATTTTTCGTGATGTTGATCGCGTACTACGTCCTCGAAGGCAGACGCGAGAAGCGGCTACGCGAGGAGTACGAGGAGGACAGCTATGCCTGACGGAATCGCGGGTGCTGCGGGCGTCTGGGTGCTCGGAACCTTCGCCGCGTACCTCATCGTCCTCATCGGTATCGGCCTCTGGGCGTCGCGGATGATGGATACGGTCGGCGACTACGTCATCGGCGGTCGGCAAATCGGTCCGGTCGTCACCGGCTTTTCCGAGCGCGCGTCCGAGATGAGCGGTTGGCTCACCCTCGGCGTGCCAGCGAACGCCTACGGGACGGGAATCATGGCGTTCCTGAACGGTCTCGGGATGATTCCGGCGGACTTGCTCGCGTGGGCTGGACTGGCAAAACGCCTGCGGAAGTACACCGAAATCGTGAAATCCGTGACGCTACCGACCTTCTTCGAAACGCGCTTGCAGGACGACACCGGGATGGTCAAAGGTACCTCGGCAATCGTCCTGATGCTGTTCGAAGGCGGCTACGTCGGCGCGCAAATCGTCGCCGCCGGTACGCTGTTGAAGGTGCTCACGGG
>CAYNQM010000021.1:13441-21326 GCA_964399275.1 uncultured Haladaptatus sp. | reverse complement strand
TTCATCGTCCTCCCCATCATATCGTTCACGAACTACGGGATGCCGTTCAACAATTTGGCGAACGTCGGCGGCGGGTCGTTTACCAGCATCACGGCGGGCATGACCGGATGGGCCGCCGTCTTCGGTATCATCAGCTACGCCGCCATCGGACTGGGCGTGCCCGGCAATCCCCACATCATGGTCCGATTCATGGGCATCGATCGGGTGAAGAACGTCCGACTGGCCGCGATGGTCGCGCAGTTGTTCATGTTCGTCGCGTACATCGGCGCGGCGCTCGTCGGTCTGTACGCCATCCTCGCCTTCGGACAAGGCGACCTCGCGCAGACTCGCAGTTCGGGCGGATTCGGTGCCGGACGTGGAGACGCGAGCAATTGAGGACGTGTTGGTACTCCCCTCGGAACTCTCGGCGGAGCAGTCGAAAGAGAAGGCGCGCGAGTCGGTGTTTCAGTGGACGCTCCGGCGGTACTCGCTGACCGACGCGCCCGACATCGAGTTCGTCCGGGAAGTAGACGCCTACAAGTTGTTTTGGCTGGTCGAGCGTCCGGACGGCGACGCCATCGTGGACAGCATTCGGGGCGACGAAGACCCGCTGCACGACTGACCGCGAACGATTCGACTTTCTCCATCCACTACTCGCCAGCAGTACTGACGGCCCAGACGCCGACGCTCATCACGAGACCGCCCGCGACGAATCCGAGACCGAGCGACTCCGAGAGCAAGCGCGCGGCCAGCACCGTGCCGACGACTGGCTGGGCGAAGAAGACGGCGACAACGCCCGCGTCCAACTCTTCCAGTCCGCGATATCAGAGGAACCACGCCGCCGCAGTGCTGAAGACGCCGAGATACAACACGGTTCCGACGACGGCAGGAGTCACCGAGGCGACGGCGACCGGCGACGACGCGGAAGCGAGTTCCAGCGGGACGGGTGAGCGGTGCGAGCGAACTGGCGCGCGACATCGTGCTGAGGGTGTCGCTCTCACCGCAAAAGTCCCTAGCATGGGAGGGCCAACCATTATTCGTTCACTGCGGGATGTCGTTGCATGGACATCGACGCCCGGCGAGAGCGACTGCGCACGCACGCAGACGACCTCGTCTCCGAGTTCGGGTCGCCGCTGTACGCCTTCTTCGAGGACGACTTGCGAACGAATTACGACGCCCTCCGAACCGCACTGGACGACCACTATCCCGACTCCGAGGTGCATTTCGCGGTGAAAGCGAACTACAATCTGGGCGTCCTCTCGGTGCTGAGAGACGCCGGATGCAAGGCGGAAGCCTACGCTAGATGCGAACTGACCGCCACAAAGCGGGCCGGATTTTCCCCCCAGGACGTGCTGTTGACGGGGATGAACCGCGCCCCGGAAGACATCGAACGCGCACTCGATTGGGGCGTCTCTCACTTGCTCGTGGACAACGCCGCAGAGTTGGAGAAAGTCGTCGTGGCGGCGAACGCGACCGATACGACCCCTGACGTGTTGATTCGGGGTAACCCCGCGATGGAGGTGCCGACCCATCCCGAAGTCGCCACTGCTACCCGCGAGAGCAAGTTCGGATTGGACATCGAGAGCGGGCGGGCGATGGCGGTCGCGGAGACGGCGGTCGAATCCGACGCCGTCTCGCTCGCTGGCGTGCAGTTACACGTCGGAAGTCAGATTCGCGGCGTCGAACCCTACGGCATCGCGGCCCGCGAGATGCTCGAATTCGCGGGGGAGATTCGAGACGAGTTGGGCGTCGAAATAGACATCCTCGACCTCGGCGGTGGCTTTCCGGTACCTTACGACGAGGACGTCCCTGCCACCGAGAAAATCGTCTCGCACATGGCCGAGACGGTTCGAGAGACCTGTAGCGACCTCTCGCTCCCGGAACCGCGCTTGTTCGTCGAACCGGGGCGCAGACTCGTCGGGAACGCCGGAACCTTCATCGGTTCGGTCGGCGTCGTCAAAGAGACGCCCTACGCCGACTTCGCGGTGTTAGACGGCGGGACGAACGCGGTGTCGTCCTACTGGCCGTATCCGGTGTACGCGCTGAAAGACCGCGATCCGACGACCGAATATCACGTCGCTGGCCCGCTCTGTTACACGGGCGACGTCATCAGCGAGAACGTCTCGCTCCCCGAACTCGGACCGGGCGACCTCGTCGCGGTGGACAGAATCGGCGCGTACTCGCTCGGAAGCGCGAGTCACACCAACGCCGAACCGAAACCGCCGGTCGTGCTGGTGCGAGGCAACGGCGGTCACGACCTTCTCCGTGCGCGCGAGACGTGCGAGGACGTGCTCGGGCGCGACGAAATCCCGGACGACCTGTGAGTCGTGAGAAAGACCTTTCTCTCGCGCGGCCAGTGAGCAGACCATGAAACCGGCGGACGTGCTCTCCCCAGAACCGGCAGGCGGCACAGAAGGTGGCGGCAGTTGGTTCGCGGGACTGGTACCGAACGCCGTCGCCCTTCGCTGTCTCTTGGTCGAAATCCGCGCGCCGAAAGAAATCGTCGTCGGCGAACCGGCACGATTCGTCCTTCGGATTCGAAACCGCGCGCCGTTTCCCGTGAACGTCAAGCTACCGACTAGTCGCCTCTGGGGATGGGACGTAGATGGAATTCCGGACGCGGACGAGCGAGGATACGAACCGCCCGAGATGCCCCGCCGGGTCGCGTTTCGTCGGCGGGGGATTCGCCAGTTCGAGGGGACGTGGGACGGCCAGATTCGTCGTTCCGGAATCGATGGCGACGAGTGGCGACCTGAGACGGGAGTCCACACCCTCACGGCATATCTTGCAGGACACGAATCATCCTCAAATTTACATGACAGCGCGGAGGTTAGCGTCGTGAGACGGTAACCCTAGTATGAAAGGGCGGCCTTATTTGCTACCCCCTTCTTTGCTATTAGGTATCACGAACCGGGCAGGTTGCCCGCGGTAGCTGATATCATGACAGATAAACACAACCATTCCCTCGACCGGCGACGATTCCTGACCATGAGCGCGCTCGGCGGTGCGACGGCACTCGCCGGCTGTGGCGGCCAAACGACGAGCGATAACCCCGACAGCGGCTCAAAAGGCGGCACGTTCGTCCACACCACACCGGAGGACGCGACGACCCTCGACCCGCGCATGAACGAACTCGCGTGGGTCAACGGGATGATGCACTATCTGTTCGACACGCTCCTCGCGGTGAAACCCGACGGGAGCGAAATCGTTCCGCATCTCGCCAAGGAGAAGCCGAAAAAGCAAGACGAGACGACGTATAAGATTCCGCTTAAACAGGGCGTCAAGTTCCACAACGGGAACGAGATGACCGCCGAGGACGTGGCCTACTCGTTCAGTTGGGTGCTGAATCCGGACAACAAGTCCACGAATCAGGAGAATCTCTCGTTCGTCGAGAGCGTGAAAGCCTCGGGCGAGTACGAAGTCACGTTCAACTTGAAACATCCATACGCGCTGTTCGAACTGACGCTCGCGGGGATGAACGCGGCCATCGTCCCGAAGAAGGTGGCGAAGGAAAAGGGCCAGAAGAAGTTCGGCCAGAAGCCCGTCGGAAGCGGTCCGTTCCAAATCAAGGAGTGGAAATCCGGCTCTCACCTCACCCTCAAACGGTTCGGGGACTACTTCCTCAAATCGCCGAATCTGAAGCAAATAAAGTACCGAATCATTCCCGAAGCGCAGACGGCGTTCGTCGAACTCGCCACCGGAAACGTCCATCAGTCGTCGGTGTCGAAAAACCTGCTCAGCGAGGCCGAGAAGAAGAACAACCTGAAAATAAAACGCATCTCGCAGTTCGACTACAACGGTCTAGTCTTCAACTCACTCCGCGAACCGTTCGGCAACCGCAAGGTGCGCGAGGCGATGCAGTATCTCGTCAGTTACGACGAGATGCTGAGCGCGACGAAGGGCAAACTCGGCAAGCGAATCTACGGATTCATGCCGAAAGAGGTGAACGAAGCGTGGAACTTCCCGTGGCAGGAGTGGAAGAAAAAGTACTACCCCGATAGAGACCACGACAAGGCGAAACAACTGCTGGAGGAGGCGGGCTACGGTGACGGCTTCGACGTGAAGATGTCCACGCACGCCTCTGGCAAGTTCAAAAACATGGCAATTAAGCTCCAGAACGAGATGGAGCAGGTGGGTATCAACGCCGAGGTGCGCGAAGTCACCATCGGTCAGTGGTTGGAGCAGCTCGACTCCGGGGAGTACGACATCACCTTCTACGGCTGGTCTGGCGGCCAAGACCCCGACGGGTTCTACTACTACCTGTTCCGCAACCTGCGAAACGACGACAGTCTCCCGGAGAACTACGTCGGCAACGCCTCCGCCGGGATGCTCCACGAAGCGTACCCGGACAGCCAGAAGCTCAAGAAAGCGGACGAGAACATCCGGAAGGCGCGAAAACTCCAGAGCAAGGACGAGCGTCGGGAACTGTACATTCAGGCCGCGGAAGCGTTTCAGTCTGAGTACCCACACATTCCGGTGTACTCCGAGCAGTCCGCCACCGCGTGGAGCAAGAAGGTGCAGGATTACGACCCGACTGCGTTCGTGGCGCAACCACTGTGTAACGAGTGGTCGAACGCCTCGCTCAAGAACTAACCTCCCACCACCTCGAGACGAAATTTCAGTACACTAAATATGAGCATGTACCGCTACACTGCCCGGCGACTCCTACAGATAGTGCCGGTCTTGCTGGGCGTTTTCACGCTGACGTTCGTGATGATGCACGCCATGCCGGGGAATCCGGTTCGTATCTACCTCGGCTTGAATCCGAGTCAGGCACTCGCGGATGAACTCATCCATCAGTACGGCTTCGACCGTCCGCTGTGGCAACAGTATCTCGATTATCTCGGACGCGTGCTTCAGGGCAACCTCGGTGAATCGTTCATGCGAAAGCGACCCGTTACCGACCTCATGCTGGAGCGAATCGGCCCGACGCTCACGTTGATGGGGCTGTCGTACGCCATCGCGCTCCCCACGTCGCTCCTGCTCGGCGTCTACGCCGCCTCGCGGCACAACGAGCTGGGCGACCACGTCTCGCGGTTTTTAGGACTGGCGGGCCTCTCGACGCCGAACTTCTGGCTGGGGCTAATGCTTATCTTCCTGTTCGCCCTCAAACTGGACTGGCTTCCCGCCTCGGGGTATGTCCCGTTCGCCCAAGACCCGGTGGAGTCGATAAAACGACTCGTGATGCCCGTCCTCACGCTGGCGACCGCGCAGACGGCGACGTTGATGCGAATGACGCGCTCCAGCATGGCCGAGGAGCTATCACAGGGCTACGTCCAAACGGCGCGCGCCTACGGCCTGCCGGAGCGACGTATCCTGCTCAAACACGCGTTCAAGAACGCGCTCTTGCCGCTGGTGACGATTATCGGTCTCCAGCTGTCCTTCCTGCTGGACGGGAGCGTCATCGCCGAGAAGATATTCGCTATCCCCGGCATGGGTCGGCTGTTCTTTACGGGAGCGATACAGCATGATTACGGCATCATCATGGGCATGACGCTGACGTTCGCCATGCTGTTCCTCGTCGGCGTCCTGCTGACCGACCTCGCCTACGCATACATCGACCCACGAATACGATACGACTGATATGAGTACGAGCAAATCACTCTCCGAGACCGGAATCGACACCGAGAGCCGACTGGTGGGGACGATTCGTGAACTCCGTCACAGCCCCACAGCCATCGCTGGCGCCTTCATCGTCGGCGTTCTCGTCGTACTGGCCGTCTTCTCGACCATCGACCTCGTGCTATTCGACAAGGCACTCATCACCGCGATTCACGCAGACCCTCACGTGATGAACCAAGCACAATCCTACTCGGCACCCTCGCTCGAACATCCGATGGGAACGGATAATTTCGGCAGGGACGTGCTGGCCCGCGTCATCTACGGAAGCCGAATCGCGCTCGCCATCGGCGTCATTGCGGTCGGAATCAGCTTCCTCGGCGGCATCGCCTGCGGCGCGACGGCGGCGTACTTCGGCGGCTACGTGGACGACCTCATCATGCGCCTGTTGGAGGTACTGTACTCGATTCCCGGTCTCATCCTCGCCATAACGCTGATGGCGATTCTGGGGCCGAGCGTGTACAACCTCTTTCTCGCCTATGGGGTCATCGGCATTCCTGCCTACGCCCGCGTCATGCGGTCGGAAGTGCTCTCTCTCCGCGAGAAAGAGTACGTCGAGGCGGCGCGCGCCGCCGGACTTCCCAGACGCACCATCCTGTTCCGCGAAATCGTGCCGAACGGTTTGGCCGCGGTCGTCGTGCAGGCTACCCTCTCGATGGGTAGCGTCATCATCGGCGCGGCGGCGCTGTCGTTCCTCGGGATCGGGGTGCAACCGCCGACCGCGTCGTGGGGTCGCATGTTGAGCGGCGCGCAAGAAGCCATGATTATCGCGCCGTGGGTCGCGGTGTTCCCCGGCCTGATGATATTCCTCACCGTGATGGGATTCAACATGCTCGGCGACGGCCTCCGGGACGTGATGGACCCACGAACCACGCTCCTGAAAGAAAACTGGGACGAACTGGACGACGACGTGCTGTCCACCGAGAGCGCGCCGCGAGACGAGCCACAACCGGTTTCCGACCGACCTGCTACCGACGGCGGAAGGGAGGCAGGGGCAAACTCGGATAGCGACGACACCGAGAGGAGGCGGATGCAATGAGCCTCCTCGAAGTCGAAGACCTCCGGACGTACTTTTACACCGAGGAGGGATTCGTGCAGGCGGTCGATGGCGTGAGTTTCGAAGTTGAGCGCGGCGAAACCATCGGGCTGGTCGGCGAGAGCGGGGCCGGAAAGAGCGTGACGGTAAAGAGCCTGCTCGGTCTCATCGAACCGCCCGGAAAGGTGGTCGATGGGTCGGTGCGGTTCGACGGGCGCGACCTGACGGAGTGTTCGGAACGCGAACTGCGACGAGAGATTCGGGGAAGCGAGATTTCGTTCGTATTCCAAGACCCGATGTCGGCGTTGAATCCTGTCTTTACCGTGGGCCACCAAATCGCCGAAATCGTGGAGTACCACACCGACCGCACCGAAAAAGAAGCCCACGACCGCGCGGTCGAACTGCTGGACGACGTTGGCATTCCCGACCCCGAACAGCGCGCCGAGCAGTATCCCCACGAGTTTTCGGGCGGGATGCGCCAGCGCGCGCTCATTGCGATGGCGCTGTCGTGCAATCCGAAGCTCATCATCGCGGACGAACCGACGACGGCGCTGGACGTGACGATTCAGGCCCAAATTCTCGACCTCTTCGACGAGATTCAGGAGAAGTACGATACCAGCATCGTTTACGTCACCCACGACCTCGGCGTCGTCCGGGAGGTCTGTGACCGCGTGGCCGTGATGTACCTTGGAAAAGTGGTCGAACAGGCACCCTACGACGAGTTGTACCGAAATCCGAAACATCCCTACACGCAGTCACTCCTGCGGTCGGTCGTCCGCCCCGACAGGCGCGAAACGGATTTGAATCCCATCGAAGGAAGCATGCCGAGTGCAATCGACCCGCCTTCAGGCTGTCGGTTCCGCACTCGCTGTCCGGTCGCAATCGAGGATTGTGCCCGAATCGAACCGCCGCGAGTTGGTGTCGGGCCGAACCACGATGCGGCCTGCATCCTCTACGAGGACGAGTACGGAGAGAGCGAACCAGCACTTCACGAAGGAGGTCGGCAATGAGTCAACAGCTCCAACGACGCCCCGAGGAATCGAACGAACCACTGCTCAGGGTCGAGAACCTGACGAAACACTTCCCGGTCAACACCGGCTTCATCAGTTCGCTTCGCTGGAACTCGAACGGCAGGTTTCCCATCGAACTGGACGACAAGAGCGTCCGGGCGGTCGATGGCGTGAGTTTCGACCTCTACCCCGGCGAGACGCTCGGCGTCGTCGGCGACTCCGGCTGTGGCAAATCGACGCT
>CAYNQM010000021.1:0-13431 GCA_964399275.1 uncultured Haladaptatus sp. | reverse complement strand
CGAACCCGATCAGCCGCGAGGCGCGGCCGCTGGTCGAGGGCCGCGACGTGCGCGTCTGGGTCCCGATCCAGCGCGGCGTCTTCAAGCGCACCGTCGGCCACATCAAGGCCTGCACCGACGTCGACTTCGACCTCGTCCCCGGCGAGACGCTCGGCGTCGTCGGCGAATCCGGCTGTGGCAAATCGACGCTCGCTCGAACCCTGCTCGGCCTGACCGACCCGACCGACGGCGCGGTCGAGTTCCGCGGCACGCGAACGACGACGTTCGGAAAGGAGGAAAAACGCGAGTTCCGGCGGAACGCTCAAATCGTGTTCCAAGACCCGCAATCGAGTCTCAATCCACGCCGGAAAGTCGGCAACATCATCGCCGACCCGCTGGAGGCGGCGGGGTGGGACGAAGAACGACGCCGCGACCGTGTCCGCGAACTACTCGGACAGGTCGGTCTGAAAGAGGAGCATTACGGACGCTATCCCCACGAGTTCTCCGGCGGTCAGCGCCAGCGAATCAACCTCGCGCGGGCACTCTCCATTAACCCCGATCTCGTCATCGCGGACGAACCCGTGAGTGGATTGGACATGAGCGTGCAGGCCCAGATTCTCTCGCTGATGCAGGATTTGCAGGACGAGTACGGCCTCACCTACCTGTTCATCACCCACGACCTCTCCGTGATTCGGAACGTCGCCGACCGCGTGGCGGTGATGTATCTCGGCGACTTCGTGGAGACTGGTTCAGTCGAGCGACTGTTCACGGAGCCACACCACCCCTACACGCGCGCTTTGCTGGACGCGGTGCCGAATCCCGACCCGGATACGCGCGGCGTCGAACCGAAACTGGTCGGCGACGTGCCGAGTCCGAGCGACCCGCCATCCGGGTGCAAGTTCCACACGCGCTGTCCGGCGCTCATCACGCCGGAACCGTTCACGCGCGAGGAGTACCGTGAGTACACGGAGCTTCGAAGCGACGTGCGGGAGGAGAGTCTACAAACCGACACCGACCCCGCGTCAGTTCGCGCACACTACTTCACGGACAGACTGCCGCCAGCAGTCGCACGGACGGTCGAACAGGCGGTCGAACAGGCAGAAAACGGCAATTGGGGCGAAGCACAGTCCACGCTGGCCGAATATCGCTCGCCCTGCGAAACCGACGTGCCGAAACTGGAACCCATCGCCGACGGACAGCAGTCGGCCTGTCACCTCGACGGCGACGACCGCGAGGCGTTCTCGTGGTGAACGGCGAGACCTTCGCATCGAGCGTGCTGGCGCGGGAAGTCGGCGGCGACGAACTCGTCTCGCACGACCCGGACGTGCCGCTTCCGCCAGCGTCGAACACGAAGCTACTCACTGCCGCGCTCGCTCTGTTCCACCTCGGGCCGGAGTACCGATTCGAAACCAGCGTCTCCCGTGTCGGCGACGTCCTCGTGCTCGCCGGCGGGGGCAACCCGTCGCTCTCGCCCGCACAGTTGTCGATGCTCGCCGAGCGCGTCCGAACCGCCGGAATCGACACCGCAAGGAACCTCGTGGCGGATCAAGGATGCTTCACTGACGCCACCCGCGGGCCGGGATGGATGTGGGAGGACGGAAAGTACGACTACGGCGCGGAGAGCACGACGCTCGCGCTCGACGGGAACACGGTTTCCGTGACGGTGTCCGGCACCGACGTCGAGGTCGCCCCGAGAACCAGCGCGGTCGAGGTCGCCACGAAGTTCGACGGGGACGACGGGGACGACGGGGACGACGACCTCTGCGTGTTCCGAGACGGCGACGTGATTCGCGTCGAAGGACGACCGCCCGACGAGCCACAGACCGAATCCGTTCCGGTTCCGAACCCAGCTCGCCACTGTCTACTCGCCTTCCGCGACGCGCTCGAAGAACGAAAAATCGCCTGTACTGGCGGGATAGTGCTCGCCGAAGAGTCCGAGCCGGGCGAGACGATAGCGACGGTGAAATCGCCACCCGTCTCGGAACTCGTTCGCCAGATGAACGTCCCGTCTGACAACTTCCTCGCGGAGCAACTCGCCCGAACCGTCGCCCGTGAAGTTCGCGGCGACGGGTCGTGGGAAGCGTGGGAAACCGTCGTCAGCGACTTTCTCGACGCACGCGACGTCGGCGGATTTCGAATCAAGGACGGGTCGGGGCTGTCCCGGTACAACCTGATTTCCGCTCGCGGCGTCGTCCGCGTTCTGGAGTGGGTACAAAAACAGCCGTGGAGCGAGACGTTTTTCGACTCGCTTCCGGAACCCGGCGACGGAACGCTGGAAGACAGACTGCTCGACGCCGATGCCGAAATCCGGGCGAAGACGGGGACGCTCACCGGAAGCAGAACCCTCTCGGGCATCGTTCGCGGAGAAGAGCAGAGTGACGTGGTCTTTTCGGCCCTGCTCGGTGGACTGACGGGCGACGACGAGGAGAACGCGCGGGACGCCATCGACGATTTCGTGCGAAAACTCGCCGACTGAGCGCGAAGGTTTTTATTCGAAGACGAATCCAATCGCGGGCGATGGAGCGCAGACTCGAACTACTTGTCCGGTTGCTGTTCGTGCTGTTGACGGCAAGCAGACACAGTTCAGTCGTGTGTTCGGATTCGCTGGAAGTGGCCTGCCGAAAACGAGACGCCCGAGGAAAAATTCGAATCGTCGGTGTCGGGCCGCCGCCACCAACAGGCCTACTCCGCTTAGCCGTACCACTCGTTTCGACCTGCACCAGCGGCGCGTAACATCGCTACGGAGGCTTCGAACGCCTCGACGTAGGTGTCGCCTTCGACGCGGGTCGTCCGCCCGCCGAGGCGCTCGACAGACGGCAGTCCGGCCGAGCGAGCGGCCTGATTCGTCGTCGCCCAGTCGGCCTCGATAGCGACTGGTTCGTCCGGCGTCGATTGCGAAAATTCGTCGTCCTCGGCCCGTCGAATCGCCTGCTCCGCTGAATTCCGAATCCGAGCACGAGCATCCTCGGTGGGAAGACAGTCCGCCGTAAACCGGTCGATACCGTCCTTGACGACTGCGGTTTCCACGTCGTCCAGTTCGTGACAGGCTTCCGCCCGGGTTGCGTCGTCGCCCGTCACGAGACCGACCGGAACGCCGAGCGCACCCGCGAGTCCCGCGTTCCAGCCGAGTTCGCCGAGTTCGGCGTCGTTCACGCGAAGCGAGACGAGAATCTGCGGGTAGAACGTGTGATTCAGGACGGCTTCGGGCGTTCCGGCTTTCCCGTGATAGCCGACGAAGAAGGCAACGTCGTGGTCGCGCGTCAACCCCTGCATCATCGACCGCGGTTTCGTCCCGCCGCGAATCAGGCGGGCAGAGTCGTGGAGCGCGCTCCGCGAGAGGTTCGTCATCGATGAGTGTGAGTCGTTGACGAGCACCTCGTCGGCACCGCCAGCGACTGCGCCCTCGATTGCGGCATTCACGTCGCCGAGCATCAGTTCCCGTCCGTCGTCGTAGTCGGCTTCGCCCTTCACTACGTCGCGGGGGTCTGCAATGCCGGAAATGCCCTCCATGTCGGCGGAGATAAAGACGTTCACAGCTCCGCCTCCAGCACTCGCTCTACCTTCTTCAGGGTTCGCTCCCACGTCGCTCGCTTCGAAAAAACGTGATTCTCGTCGGGGTAGTGGTCGGCGTCGAACTCCTTGCCGAGGTCGGTCAGCGTCTCCACGACGAGGTTGAGCTGTTCGAAGTTGACGTATCGGTCGCCCGTCCCGTGGAAGTTGTACAGTGGAACCTCGTACTCGTCCATGTGGGTCACGGGGGACGCTTCCGCCCAGCGGTCGGGTGCTTCCCACGGTTCGCCACCCATTCGAAGCGCCTCCGCGGAGGCGACTGCCGGATACTTCGTCTCGGCGGCCCAGTCGGCGTAGAGTTCGAGGTCGGCGAGTCCGGCGAGGTTGATGCCGAGCGAGAACACGTCGCGGGTACCGAGCACTTGGAGCGTGGCGTATCCCCCATAAGACAGTCCCCAGACAGCGACCGACTCGGAATCGACGTAATCGAGCGCTTTCAGGTACTTGCCCGCGCGAGCTACATCCTCGATTTCGTCGTCACCGCGAACGCCCGTGATTGCCTGCCGGAACTCCCGCCCGGAGCCGATGCCACCGCGGTAGTTGACAAACAGGCCGACGTACCCCTGCTGTGCGAGGTACTGGTGGAACGTATAGAAGAGACCGTACGACCGTGACGGATGCCAACCGTCGCGCATCTGGCGCATCGGCCCGCCGTGAACGCAGACCACTGCGGGGAGGTCTGTCGCGTCGTCCGCGGCGGCGTCTGACTTTCTGGGGTCGAGCAGATAGCCGTCGATGTGTCGGCCCGCGCTCTCGAACTCGATTCGGTCGGGTTCGATGGGCGATGTCGGCCACTCTTCGACCGTCGAGCGCGTCAGTCGTTGTGTTTCGCCATCGACCCGGACGCGAAGTTCGGGCGACAGTTTGCGGTCTGCGTGCAGATACGCCACCATCTCGCCGTCGGGCGAGGGCCGCGGATGGACGTTCGTCCCCGGCGTGTCTACGAGCGACTCGGTCTTGCCGCCGAGTGTGACGGCAAAAATCTGGCGCTGGCCGGAGTCGTTCCGGTTCGACGCGAAGACGAGGGTTTCGTTGTCTAGCCATCGGGGAGTCGAATCGGCGACGCCCTTGTCCTCGAACGTTCCCTCAGTGAGTTGCGTTCGCTCTTCCGTCTCCGCGTCGATGACGTGGACGTGTTCCCAGCCGTCAAGCGGGAGCGAGAGTGCAACCCGAGTCCCGTCCGGGGATATCTCCGGCGCACCTTGCGAGACCGCACCGCGTTCGCGGTCGATTTCGCGAGCGAGAACGGTTTCGTCGCCGTTCTCGGGATCCACGGCGACGATTCGTCGAACCCGGCCGCCTTCGCCCCGCTGGTCGAAGACGACGCGACCGTCGGCCAACCACGCGGGACTGTGACTCGCCATTTCACTTCTGGTTCGCCACACCAGTTCCCCCGATTCCACGTTGACGACGCCAACCTGCGTCGCTTCGTCGTCCACGAAGCGGTACGCGAACTGCATGCCGTCGTCCGACCACGCGAACATTCGCGATTCGGCGAGGAACGGGCCACGCTTGGGGACGTCGTAGGTTCGTTCGTCGCCAGTTGCGACGTCGCGGACGACTGGACGGCCGTCGCGGTAGAAGACGAATCGAGAGCCGTCGTTCGACCACGTGTACGCTTCTCGGTCGTCCAATCCGGTGACGAGTCGGCGAGTCGTCTGCTGTGTCGGGTCGGCGAGTAGAAGATCGCCGCCGTCAGTCGCGACGAGCAGTTCCGACGTGACTGGCGACCACGAGAAGTCGGTGACGAACGAATCGTCGGGCGAGAACCGCCACGTCAGTTCGGCGTCGGGGTCGGAGACGAACAGCATTCGACCGTCGTCTTCGTAAACTGTCGTGGCCAGAAATTCGCTATCGGGCGACCACGAAGGGAGAGCAGGATAGGACACATCCAGTACGTCAGAGATAGTGAGGGTTGCTGACATACGTCCCCATTCGCGCACATCCCCAAAGGGGTTCCCATCCGGTCAGAAGTTCCGTCCTGCTAACTTCGTGAGGAAGGTATCGAGCACTTTCTGTTCGCCCTTGCGAAGATGTTCGAGGAAAGTGGGTCCGCTGATGCCGAGGTCGTTGGCGATGTCGTTCGCGGTCACGTCGCGGGGCCAGTTGTAGTAGCCAGCGCCGTGAGCTTCGAAGAGACATTCGCCCTGTCGAACCGACAGCGAATCGTATATCCGGTCGCTCGTGTCGGCGAATTCGACGTTGTCGCGGGGGTTCACTTCGTGAATCGCTTCCAGCGTGATGTCGTACTCCTCTTCCAACCTGGCGAACACCGATTCGAGGCGGTCGGAGCGCACGAGCACGGTCCAATGTTCGTAGCCGCCCGTGATGTGGACGGGTTCGATGGGCATGAACTCCGAGTTGACGATTTCGGGAACGATGCTGGACGACCGTTCGTAAGTGACGACGACGCGGGCACGGTCGCCACCGTCTTTCAGGATGGCCGTGCTCTCGACGACGCGATGGGAATCGATGGCTTCCACGAACGTCTCGATGTCGTGGTCGCCCTCCGAGACGAGGATGAAGTCGCCTTTGACCGTCTCGTCCGTCGGGTAGAGTGATTTCTCCAAAATGTGGGTGCCGTCGTACTCGTCGGTAACTTCGAGGGTCCAACAGCCCGGATGCCACAGTTTGAGTTCGACCTGTCGATGGGTCGTCCCTTCGTGTTGATCTCTGACGTGGATGACGCTCATGATACGTGATGCCACCACACGCTCAAAAATTTGTATATTTGCCGAATTACATTTTCCGCTGAGCCGACCACACCGCAGTCGCGCCGAGGAGGATGGCCGGAATCAACGGAATCACGATGTACGCGAACTTGAACGGGAGATAGGGCGGATTGATGTAGATGAGGAGCGGCGCGACGACGAACGCCAGCGTCATCACGCCGACCAGAATCCATCCGCTCCGTCCGAACTCCCTGCTTTCGGTCATCACAGTTCGCTATCCGGTTTGACGACGACCTTGCCGAACCCGTCGCGGTTCTCCAGCATCTCGTGAGCTTTCGCCGTCTCGCTCATCGGCAGTACTTCCCGGATGGCCGGTTCGAAGGTGCCGTCCCAGACGAGTTCCATCACGTCGTCCGCTTCGCCGTGCGAGGCCATGGTCGAACCGATGACGGACAGTTGGTTCCAAAAGATGCGGTTGATGTCGGTTTCCGGATTGCCGCCCGTCGTCGCACCGCAGGTGAGAACTCGGCCGCCTTTGGCGAGGCTCTTCAGGGAGTCCTGCCACGTGGCCGCGCCGACGTGGTCAACGACGACGTCGACGCCGCGCCTGCCCGTCAGTTCGCGGATTTTCTCGGCGAAGTCCTCGTCCTCGTAGTCGATGACGTGGTCTGCGCCGAGTTCGCGGGCGTGGTCGAGTTTCTCCTCGTTACTGCCCGTGGCGTACACCGTCGCGCCAGCGTAGTCCGCGATTTGGACGGCGGCGTGGCCGACACCACCGGACGCGCCGAGCACCAGCACGTCTTCGCCGGGGCGAACGTCGCCGCGCGTGAGAAGCATGCGCCACGCAGTCTGGAAGACGAGCGGCGCGGCGGCGGCAGTCTCCCACGAGACACCCTCCGGAACCGGAAGCAGGTTGTCCTCCGGAATCGCGGCGAGTTCGCTGTGAACCCCGCGAACATGTTCACCGATGATGTGGTATTTCACGCACAGCGAGTGTTCGCCGTGGCGGCAGAACTCGCACTTTCCGCAACTGACGCCCGCCGAGAGGGCGACTCTGTCGCCGGGTTCGAAGCGCGTCACGTTCTCGCCGACTTCCAGAACTTCGCCCGCCCCGTCACTGCCGGGAATGTGTGGCATGTCGAGCGAGAGCCCGGGAAGTCCCCTGCGCGTCCACACGTCGAGGTGGTTCAGCGCGCCCGCCTTCACGTCGATGAGAACCTCGTCGCGCCCGGGTTCCGGGTCGGGGAACTCCGCGTAGTCGATGACTTCCGTTCCGCCGTGGCCGTCGAACTGAACTGCCTGCATGGTTCAAACGTGAGAACGGTATCCCTAAAACTGTACCTCAACGAATTCGGCGACGATTATTAGGAACAGCGAGGGAAATGGACAATCATGGTCGATTTCCAGTCGCGCGACACGCGTCGCGCACCGACGGACGAGAAAAACGAAGGCGACAACCCCGAGGAAAAGTCGAGTGACGGTCACGACGACCACGACGACCACGAACACGGGCACGACCACCACGCCCACGACGTGGACGAACTCGGATTCGGCGTCGTTACCGTCTCGTCCTCGCGGTCGTTAGACGACGACCCCGCGGGCGACGCCATCGCGGAACTGGTCGAGGGCGACGATAACGACATGGTGACGCGAGAGCTCGTCGCGGACGATTACGATTCGGTGCAGAAAACCGTGAACAACCTCGTCGGACGCAAGGACGTGGATGTCGTCGTGACGACCGGTGGAACCGGCGTCACGCCCGACGACGTAACCATCGAGGCAGTGACCCAACTGCTCGAAAAGGAGCTTCCGGGATTCGGCGAACTGTTCCGCACGCTCTCCTACGACGAAATCGGTACGAAAGTTGTCGGCACGCGAGCGACGGCGGGCGTCGTAGACGGCGTCGTCGTCTGCTGTCTGCCGGGAAGCGAAAACGCGGTTCGACTCGGCACCGAGGAGATCCTCCTCCCAGAAGTCAGCCACCTCGTGGGACTCTGCGGCCGCGACTGACGAGAGCGGTGAATCAGAGCCGAAGCGGTTCCGCAGTTTCCCACCGCGAGGAGAACTGGCTGTTGACGTTCGCCGCGAATTCGGGGTCTTTCAAATCAATCATGGCGAACGCCTCGCCGGGCGAGAGCGGGTTCGCCACTTCGATGCACACCTCGATGTCGTCGATGAGGTTGAAGGTGCCGTCGAGTTGCGGCGTCGTCCGCACCGAAAACCGCGGATGGTCGGCGAGCGTGGTCGCGTATCGGTCGCCGACACTCGGCGGGAGGGTATCGACGAGTTCGGGCGACATGAGTACCGAGACTTCCACGTCGCGGGAGAGCGCCTGTTCGATGTGCTCGGTGACGGTTTCGCCGACGTTGCCGATGTCGAACGTCGGCGACACCCTGCCGGCGACCATGACGATTCGGTCTTCTGCGGCGTCCAACCGCTCAACCAGCAGTTCGAGCGACTCCTCGGGACCGACCGCCGCCGTCCAGAACCCCTCCTCGATTGGCGGTTCGGCGACGTCGAGTTCGGTGCTCAGTTCGTCCACGATGTCTTCGTACTGCTCGGCCTTCGTGTCGAGTTCCTCCAGTTTGTCGTCCAGCAGGCGGTCGAGCGCCGTGTTCGGTTCGACCGCGACGTACTTTTTCGGACGACTCGCGCTCTGGCTTCGGACGAGGTTCTGGGTTTCCAAACTGTTGAGTACGTCGTAAATTCGTCCCATCGGCACTTCGCTCACGCGCGAGAGTTCCTTCGCCGTCGTCGGGCCGGTGTTCAGCAGTGCGCGATACGCCCGCGCTTCGTATTCGGAGAGACCTAAATCGCGGAGACTTGCCATATCTGTTGACATTACACCGGTTCTATAAAAACGCTACGTGCGTTCGCCGTGGTTCCAACCGCAGTGTGGTTTTTCTCCTCAAAATCCATTTTAATAGAAGTCAACTGCCAAACGATTCAGTTCTTCGGGCGTCTGCGCGGGTTCGGAGATCCGTTCGTCACCGACCAGATAGGCGGCACCCTGCTCGTAATCGCCGTCCGCGTTCGGGACGACGATCTTCTCGTGGTCTGCGATTCGAAGCCCAGCACGGTGGAGATCCGACCCCGGCGGCGTCGCAACGACGATTTGGAGCGGTTGGCGGCACAGTCGAGAGGCCGCCGTCCCGTAGCCAGCGACCTGCACGCCGATTCTGTCCGCCGCACCGGCGAAGGCACCGACCGCCTCGCGCGCCCTCTCTTCGTAGGACGACTCCCCGGAGAGGACGGAGAGGTCAACGAGCGCGTCGGCGAGGACGGCGTTTCCATCGACGGGACGGAGCGGTCGGTCGAGCAGGCCCGGCCCAGCCATCGGCCCGTCCACGAACGCGCCGTCGTCCTGCTGGAGCGTCTCGATGGCAAAGTCGGCGACGGACTGCGCGGTGTCGAGGTAGCCAGCGTCGTTGCCCCCATCGTCGCCGAGCACCTGCACTGCAGTCGTGAACGCGCGCACGACGTTGGCGTGGTCGGCGAGCAGTCCGCGCTCGCCCGTCTCGTCCTCGGTTCGGTAGTGGACGACCGCGCCGTCGTCGTCCACGAGCGCGTCGAGATAGTCGAGGGTTCGCTCCGCGTACCGACGTGCGTGCTCGTCGTCAGTGTAGCCAGCGAACGTGAGCAAGGCGTCGGCGGCCAGCGCGTTCCAGTCGGCGAAGGCGGTCGAATCGACGGCCGGGGCAACCTGGCTCTCCCGGTCGCTTGCGTCGCCCTCGTAGTAGCCGTCGCCGGGCTGTCTCTCCCCGGAGAAGTTATCTCCGGGCTGTTGGCTCCCACCGAAAGCCTCGCCGTTCCAGAGCGTCGTCGTCAGGTACTCGACGGTCTTCTCGGCGGGGTCGCGGTAGCGTTCCTCGCCCGTGTAGAGGTAGGCGTTCGCGTAGGCGCGCAGGAGCGCGGCGTTCACGTCCAGCATCTTCTCGTGATGGATGTCGTTCCAGTCGCGGGTTCCGGCGTAGCGGAAGAAGCCACCCTCGTAGTCGTCGAAGAGGTTGGCCGTAATCGGCGAGAGCGTGGCCAGTGCGCGCTCTCGGTCGCGTTTCAGTGCGAATTCGATAGTGTGTGGAAGCGGGAACTTCGCGTCGTCGCCCCACCCACCGTGAGTCTGGTCGAATCGGTCTTCGACCTGCCCGACCAGCAGACGCTCGATGTCCTCGGTCACGTCGCCCGCTGGCGGATTCTGATCGCGGACGTTTCGCGGCACCTGCGACGCCTCCCGACCCTTGTGCTTCCAGAGATCGCGTACCTGCCCGACGACCTGTCGCATCGTGTTGGCGTCGAGAAACGTGGCACCCGTCAGATGCTCGCCTTCGGGAGTCAGAAAGACGGTCGAGGGGAATCCACCCATGTTGTATCGTTCTCGAACGCGGGGATGGCGGTCGATGTCCACCCGGACGGGGACGAACGAGTCGTTGACGTTCGCCGCCAACGTCGGGAGGGCGTAGGTCGTCTCGTCCATCTCGTGACACCACGAACACCACCGTGCCGAGAGCGACAGCAGAATGGGTTTGTTGGCATCTCTGGCTTCTTCGAATGCCTCCGCACCCCACTCCCGCCACTCGATTTTTGTTCGTTCCGCGGACTCGTCCATGCCCGGGGATTCGGGATGGATGGGCAAGTGGCTTCGGAATCGCGTCTTCGATGACAGCGAAGCGAAACTGTGTAAACTCGGATTCGACCGTCGAGTTTGAGACTGATTGTGAGAGAGTGGATTTTATTGTCGAGTAGTTATATTTGAGAATAGTTGTCGCTGTTTGGAGTTTGCAGTTGCTAGCCGCAAATCCCTCTCGACTCACGCACCTCTCGCAGACGCGGAGCGTTTGCTCGGTTCGTTCGTGAGTTCGGCCAGAGCGAAGGTGAGCGAGCGCCAGGACGGAGCGGGACGCAGTCCCGACCGGAGTTTCGGCGCTCGGGCGTGGTCTAGTATCTGCTACCGGCTAACCTCCGCAGAAGCCAGTTTTGCCGCACGGAAATCACCGTAACTAATTCACAATCTGTCTTTCCTAGGGCCAGTCGTCGCGGACGTCCTCTTCGGCGGTCTGCTCGCTCTCGTCGTCGTCCGAGGTGAGTTCCCACTCCGCGGCGTCCGCGGCGTTCTCGACGTGCAGGAACTCCCAGCCGTGTTCTTCGGCGAGTTCTCGGTCGTCGTCGGTCACGCCGACGAAGACGTGGCGGTCGGTGTCGAACTGGGATTTGACGCTGTCCAAACTCTCGGCGCGTCCTTTCGGCCCGGAGAAGAAGTCCTGCCGAATGCGGTTCTTTCGGGTGAAATTCGTCACAACGTAGGTCGGCTGGTCGGAGATGACACCGACGTATCGCGTCCAGCGTCGGGCGTCCTCGAACACACCGCCGGGACTCGACAACTCTTTGAGCGCCGACAACTCGAACGCCAGCGTCATCTCGCCGCTTCCGTTCATATCTCTACATCCCGTCCTGCCGGAGAAAACGGCTTCGGTTACTTGGCGACTTAGACCACGTCGATGCGGTAGTAGTCGGTGAACACGACCGTCGTATCGCTGGTGAGATCGTCCGCCAACTCCTGCGTAATCGGCACGGCCATTTCCTCACCCTCGAACTCCGTGAGAAGGTTCTGCGTCGGTTCCGACAACTCGTCGAAGTGACGGACTCGCGTCTCCGGAAGCACGGTGTCGGTTCGGCGGATGACCAGCGCACCCGTCCCGCGGTTCAGCACAGCGTCAACGCTACTTGTCGTGTTCGAAGCCATTGATATATGGTATCAATTGTCGTAGTACATCTTAAACCTTCCGGCAGAGTCTACACAAACGATAGAAAAAACCGATTGTACAAGAATTTCTATATATTTCTATATATTTCTCAGTTCGGTCGATTTACGCCCTCCTTCGGCGTTGCCGCGGCTTCGAGCCAATCAATAGTATGTTCAATGGTACCAAATGACGTACTACTGGTTAAAGCTTCGGGCATCGCCGACGGCCTCACCGACCAATTAGACCACGAAAATCAGTATCAGCACAGAACCAGTATCAGCACAGAACCAGTATCAGCACGTCCAAACGATACATCACCATCTGCGTGCCGACCGAAGTCAGCTATCTCGAACCAGCGACGCTACTGCTCTTGCGGGCGTGCGAGTTTTTCCGGGTCGAACTCCTTTTCGAGCAGGATATCCTTCTGGTCTGCGACCTCGACCTCGTTCCGAATGAGGTCTTTGTACTTGCCCTGCGGGGCGATGTCGCCGATGAGAACGCCGCCGATGAGTTTGCCGTCCTTGAACGAGAGACGCCGCCACTCGGTGTCGCTGTACTTCGCTTCGCATTCGTCGTCGCCCATCGTCGGGAACCCGAACGAGAGGAACGGGAAGTCAAAGTGGGTGATGGAGTAGGAGGAGACCCAGCGGAACTCCTCTTTCTCGTCGTCTTCCGCGACCATGTTCTTGCCCGCGATGGCACCCTGCTGTTTCGCACTGCCCCACGAGCCGTTCTGAGCGTACTCGTCCAGAATCACGTCGTAGTAGCGCGTGATGTCGCCAGCGGCGTAGATGTCGTCCACGTTGGTCTGCATGTACTGGTCAACGACGACGCCGTTGTCCGTCTCGACGCCACTGCCTTGGAGGTACTCCGTGTTGAAGTTGAGACCGATGGCGATGCCGACGAAGTCGCTTTCGTACTCGTTGTCGTCCGCGTCCAGCGTGGCGACCACGTTGCCGTCGTCGTCCGTCTCGAACCCGTTGACGCCGCTTTCGAGCACCGGAGTGACGCCCTTCTCTTCGAGCGCGTTGTGGATGATTTCCGCACCGTCGAGGCTCAGGCCGTAGCGCCACCAGCGGTTTCCGCGCATGATGTATTGGGCGTCCACGTCCTGTTCGGCACAGATTGCGGCGAGGTCGATACCGAGCAGACCGGCACCGACGACGACGCCCGTGTCCGCCTGCTCCGCGTGTTCCGCGATTCCGCGAGCGTCCTGGAACGTCCAGAAGTGGTGGATACCGTCGGCGTCGCTGTTATCGACTGGTAGTTGGGTCGGCGTTCCGCCCGTGGCGACGAGCAGTTTGTCGTACTCGAACGTACCGCTGTCGTGCGTGTAGACTTCGTGCGCGTCCGCGTCGATGTGCGTGACGAAGGTGTTCAGTTCGAGGTCGATGTCGCGTTCGGCGTACCAATCTTCCTCGTGGATGGAAATCGGGGCTTCGGGGAGTTTGCCTTTGGCGAACTCCTTG
>CAYNQM010000020.1:0-31798 GCA_964399275.1 uncultured Haladaptatus sp. | reverse complement strand
CGAGGTAGGCACAGGACGCGCCGCGACGTTTCCCGGAGCGATTGATGGCCGCCGTCACGTCGTTGCTGATGCGGAGGAACGGGACGACGCCGGTCGATTCGACGCCCGTGGACTCGATGAGCGCGCCGCCAGCGCGGAGGTTCGTCCAGTCGTTTCCGAGGCCGCCGCTCCACTTCGATAGCTGTGCGTGGTGCTTGTACGAGTCGAAGATGTGTTCCAAGTCGTCCTGCACCGTCGTTAGATAGCACGAGGAGAGTTGCGGGTGGGTCGAACCGCTGTGGAACAGCGTCGGCGTCGAGGGCGTGAATTCCAGTTTCGAGAGCACGTCGTAGAACTCCTTCGCCCGGCGCTGTGGGTCATTTTCTTCGATTGCTAGGCCCATCGCGATACGCATCCAGAACGCTTGCGGGAGTTCGAGATGCTCGCCGTTCTCCTCGGTCTTGAGGAAGTATCGCTGGTAGAGCGTCTCCATCGCCATGTACTCGAACTTTTCGTCGCGGTTCGGTTCGAGATACTCCGCCAGTCCTTCGAGGTCAAATCGCTCGACTAATCGCTCGTCGAGGAGGCCGAGTTCGACCGCACGTTCGAGGTTGGCGACGAAAGTGGCGCGATACTCGCGGTCGAGTTCGTAGCCAGTCAGGTCGTCACCCATGATTTCGCGGTAGTATCGCTGTCGGAAGACCGCCGCCGAGATGCGTTTGAACGCCGGTTCGCGTTCGATTCGCGCGGTGAGCACGTGGAGAATCGCCTGATACACCTCGTCGATGGTCGCCCCGTCGTACAGATTTCGCTCGATTTCCGCGAGCAGGTTGTCGCGCTCGTCGTCGGGGAGAGTCGTTTCGTAGCCCGTGCGTGCTCGGTCGAGGATAGACCGGAGGTCGTCGGTCGTCGCAGTAGCTTGTTGGCTCATGAATTGTCGGATTGGTCGGTTGGTTTGGGGGCATCGAGTTCGGCGTTGAGAACCGCATCGAGTTCGCGGAGAAACTCCTCGGGTTCGGAGAAGGCCTTGTAAACCGAGACGAAGCGAATGTACGCGACGTGGTCTACCTCGCGGAGTCGCTCGGAGACGAGGTCGCCGACCAGACTGGACGAAACGATGCGCGTCTCGCGAGATTGCAGTTCGGCTTCCACGTCTTCCACGAGGGTCGTCACGTCCTCCGCGGCCACGTGGCGCTTCTCGACGGCACGTTGGACGCCTGTGCGGAGTTTCTCGGTGCAGAACGATTCAATGCTCCCATCGCGTTTTTTGACTTGGAGGGAGTTCCACTCCGGACGCTCGTAAGAGGTAAATCGGAACGAACATCGTCGGCACTCGCGCCGTCGCCGCACCGACGTTCCGTCGGCGCTGGTATCGGTGTCGATGACTCGCGTTCGCTCGTTTCCGCAGTCCGGGCAGTTCATAGTTGTCACTACGCACCTCCAATTTCGCCACCCCACGTTGTGGGGGCGACGCTGTGCTAACCGCAATATGTGGTGTCGGATCGGGCACTCATAAAACTTCCCCAATCAACTTTCAATAATACAATTTTGGTTGTATTACGCGCCACCGACCGCCAATACCGACACAGAACACGTGATGGCAGCTTCAGATCGCGTAGAAAAAGCGTCCGTCTTCGATCCCCACAGGTTCACTCAGTTCGTCTCGTGAATCTTCTCGCCGCGATTCAGCCGGTCGGCGATAACGAAGGTCTGTTCGGCCTCACGCCGCGTCGGGAAGTGCGCCGCCATGTAGCGGGTGAGTGAGATGAGTGCCAATTCTTTTTCGCGGTCGTCCTCGCGCAGGTCGAACTGCGCGAACGACGCCTCCAAGTTCTGGAGCGTGTGGAAGCCCGCGTCTTCGCGGAGGAGGGCTCGTCCGAGCGTTTCTTTCAGTTCGACAGGGTCGCCACCCGCCGCGAAGTATTCCGCCACGATTGCTCCCGTGGCGTTGACGTTTCCTTCTTCGTCGAACGTTTCGAGCAGTTCTTCGCAGAGGTCGGCGGGGTCGGCGTCCGACGATTCCACGCTCGGCAGTGGCGCTGGCGGCGTGTTCAGGAACCGGTCGAGGTAGACGCTCATCGCACCCGTGAGAACCCCGCGGTAGAGCGCGGTCGAACTTGCACGTTTTGCGGCCTGCTGGACGGCGTTGTTGTAAGTGAGGGTGTGGTGGACGGTGTTCCAGTCACTGAACTCGTTGGCCGTGCCGAACTGCGCGACTCGCAGTAGGGACGCGAACGATACCCTATCGGCCAGTTGCTCGCAGGTCGCACCCGACTGAATCGCGTCTTTCAGCGCGTCGAGGATGGCGTGCGGGTCGTCCGAGAGCAGAGTGTCGGTGAAATCATCAGGTTCTTGCCATCCATCGCCGTTTTCCCTCTCCGCCTCGCCCGCTTCGACCAGTTCGGGAAGTCGGTCGAAGGTGTCGAACAGCAGTTCGGCGAGGTCGATGGGTTGTGTCCACGAGGAGAGCTCTTCGCTCCGTCGGGCGTCGGTCAGTCGCGGAATGACGCTCGGGAGGACGGTTTCGGCGAGTTCCCAGCCGACGTGGTCTAACAGTTCCAGCGACTTATTGATGAAGTCGAAGCTGTGTCCGGCGTCGAGGTAGAGGTGGTCGGTCGCAGCGGCGTAGAGGATTTCCGCGACTTGTTCCGGTTCGAGCGTCGCAATCGCGGTTTGCAGACAGCGTTCCGCACCGTCGTCGTCGCGGACTTCGACGCAGTCGCGGAACCACGTCCGGAGTCGGTCTGCCGACACGTCTCTCGTCTCAAACGACGGCTGGTCGAACCGCGGCGATTCGCCCTGACAGTCCGACGCGACGTGCCGAAGCCCGGTGTAGAGCGCCCGCGGTCGGTCGTCGTCCCGGAGGTCGGGGAGGACGTTCGCCATGCAGGAATGAATCGTCAGGCCGGAGCTCCATCCTTCATCGCGGTAGCGCGTGCCGAACTCCGCGCCGATTCGGAGGGGTTCGGACGCCGGAACGTCCTCGTTCGAAAGACCGATGACCGACTTGGCCACCACGAGTCGGAGGTTCTCTTCCAATCCGGTTTCGAGTCGTTCCTTCCAATGTTGTTCCGGAGGACTGTCCCGCTTCGGGCTGAGATTGACGTAAATCTCGCCGTCGCGCTCCTCGATTGGGAACGCCTGCACGTCGTCGGCCCACGGGTCGAACGTGTCCCCGCAGGAGAGTTCGAATCGGGCGTGATGCCAGTGACAGGTCAGGATGCCGTCTTCGACACTGCCCTCGGTTAACGGAAAGCCCATGTGCGGACAGCGATTGTCAACGGCTCGGAACTCACCTTCGTGATAAAACAGCGCCAGCGACCGACCGTCTCGGTTCACTAGCAGTCGGCCTTCGTCCCGAAGCTCGTCGGCGTCGGCGACGCGAGCGAACGTTTCATTCGTTGCCATGGCTGATAGATTGCCACACAGCATCAAAACGGTTCGCTGAAACGAATTATTGTAAATTGACTGCTAATTCGGGACTCCCTCCTGCAGGCGTTCGTATCGGTCGGCAAACTGCCCCTTGCACGACGAGCAACAGAAGTGATATAGTTCGCCATCGATTCTGGTCGATTCCCCTTCGTCGGTGACTGTATTTCCACACTCGACGCAGTCCGGCGCGAACTCGATGGTTCCGGGTTCCGGATTCCACTCGTCGTCAATGAGCAACTGCACGTCGTACTCGCGCACCGCTTCCTCGCCGATGGCGTCCGAGAGGAGCGTTTCGACTGCTTGTTCGTGCAAGTTCGCCTTGCAGACGATGTGAGCGTCAGCGGTGACGAAGACGTGTTCGACGCCGTCGAACGACGCGAGCGACTCTCTGATGTCATCGACGTATCCCGGTTTGGCGTTGACCGTGAGGAGCAAGGACAGTCCGTCGAGCAGGAGGTCGTTGTTCAAATCGAGCGTGAACCGACGGATGACGCCCAACTCCTGTAGACGTTCGACGCGGTCGGACACCGTTGGCGGGGACAGACCGACAGTTTCGGCGATTTCGTTGTACGGGCGGCGTGCATCTTCTACGAGTAACCGAATTATTTCTCGATCCGTGTCGTCAAGTTGTCGCATTACCCTTCGGTTGGAGTGGTAGAATAAAAACAGTTTTCGCTTCCTCGCCTCACCACCGGTTTGACCGGATTATTCTCAGTGAACTATGCAAATTTCGTTTATTAAATAAGTGAATTATCTTCTAACCGAGAAACGCTCCCCCACGAACTCTCGGTCAGTAACGGCAATTCCGAAACTGAGAAAAGTGGTGCTGAGTGAATTGTGCGTATGGCAACCACGATACAAGTAAACGGTATGAACTGCGGTCACTGCGAGCAGAGCGTCGTCGAGGCGCTCGAAGATCTCCCCGGCGTTTCCACCGCAAGCGCAGACCACGAGACCGGAACCGCAACCGTCGAAGGCGATACCGACACCGACGAACTGCTCGCCGTGGTCGAAGACGCAGGCTACTCCGCGTCGGCCTGAACGCTCGACTTATCGCTTCGTATCTCGTCCGAGTACCGAGTCGAAATGCTTAGACGCCATCCCGCCAATTTTCGAGCATGAGCGACTTGTTGGTTCGTGCGGCACGCGGCGAACGCACCGAGCGCCCGCCAGTCTGGTTGATGCGACAGGCTGGTCGGTACATCCCCGAGTACCGCGAGATTCGTGAGGAGTACACGTTCAAGGAAGCCATCAAAGAACCCGAAGTCGCGGAGCGAATCACGCTCCTCCCGTGGGAACTGTTCGAACCCGATGGGTTAGTCATGTTCTCGGACATCCTCACCGTCCTCGAACCGCTCGGCTTCGACTACCACATCGAAAGCGGCGTCGGCCCAGTCGTCTCGAATCCGGTCACGAGTCCCGACGACGTGCCGACCGAATTCGGCGACGTGGCCACCGAAATCGACTACGTCGGCAAACTTCTCACCCGACTTCAGGACAGCATCGGCGACCGAACCAGCATCATCGGCTTCGCTGGCGGACCGTACACCCTCGCGTCCTACGTCGTCGGCGACGAACCCACCTCCCGTAAACCGATTCGCCGATTCCGGGCGAACCATCCCGAGGCCTTCCGAGACTTGCTGGAAGAGTTCGCGTCAGTCGTGGAGGAGTACGTCACGTATCAGGTCGAACAGGGCGCGGATGTGGTGCAGGTCTTCGACACGTGGGCGGGCGTGCTGACGCCGGACGACTACCGAGAGTTCGTCCTACCCCTCCACCAGCGCATCTTCGACGCCATCGACGTGCCGTCCATCGTCTTCGCACGCCACCCCGGTGGGAAACTCGACCTCCTCGCGGAGTCGGGCGCTGACGTGGTCGGGTTGGATTGGACAGTGGACATGGCCGACGCTCGCGCCCAACTGGGCGACGTGCCAGTGCAGGGCAACCTCGACCCTTCGTACCTGCTCGGCGACCCCGAGTTCGTCCGCCGGAAAACGCGGGAAGTCATCGAGAAAGCGGGCGATTCGGGCCACATCCTGAACCTCGGTCACGGAATCGACCGGACGACGCCCGTCGAGAACGCAAAAGCGTTCGTGGAGACGGCGAAAGAAGTGGAACGGTAGGTCATCATTTCACCGAACTGGTTCCGTTCTCGGTTATAAAATTACGCACGGTTTGACAGCGATTCGGCCAACCCTTTCGCTTCCCGAATCCGACTCGGAACGCCCATTCTGGCGGTGTAGTTGGTCGCCAGATGAATTCCCTCGGGTGCCTCGAACTCGTCCAGTGCGTCCCACGAGGTGTCGTAGGCCGGGAATCCGCGGTTGAGTCGGGCAACACTCAGCAACTCCGCCTCCGTTTCCATCACTTCGTCAAATTCGGTTCGCGCGATGTCGCCGAGCGTCTCGTCGCTCGCTTCGACCAGTTCGGGATTTTTCATCCCGCCGAGGAAGACGGTGTACACGCCCCTCCGCCCGAACATGCTGGCGTTCCACGAGACACCGAGCGTATCGAGACCTTCGTCGTGGCGCACCTGATAGCCGAATCCGTCCTTTTCGGAGTCGGCCCGAAGGTGAACCAGCGCGAGCGGATTGTAGTTGAGGCGCGAGAGCGCGTTTGCAGAACCAGAGAGATTCGAGAGCAAGTCGGCGCTCACCTCGGCGGGCGTGGTGAGCACGAGTTCGTCCACGTCGTGCGCACCGGAATCGGTTTCGAGGGCAAATCCGGCATCCGATTTTCGGATTTCCGTCACGGGGGTTTCGAGGTGGACGTGCTCGGAATGCGCATCGTAGAGGGCTTCGGGAAGTCGCTGAACCCCGTCTTCGAACGATATTGCTGGTGCGGAGGTTCCTCCGGCCATCGCACGCTTGAGAACCGGCGTGAGCAAGTCGCCGTACTTCTGTTCCATACGCAGGACACCAGAGAGCGCGTGTTTGACGGGCATCTGCTCTGGTTCGGAGCCGTAAATTCCGCCGAACAGTGGTCCGGCGAGGTTCCGGTAGGCTTCGTCTCCGAACTTCCGAGTGAACAGTTCTGCGGCGGTTTCTTCGGGGTCTGCCGGGTCGGTCTGTGGCTCTTTCAGCACGTCGAGTTTACCCCGCCACGAGAGCAGGTCGGTCTGGCCGAACTCCTCGATTGAAAAGGGTGCCCGCCGGAGTTTTCCGTCGGCGTAGACGAACAGTTTCGTCTCCCCTGCCTCGATGACCTCGTCGTCCAAGTGGAGGTCGATAATCAGTTCGTCTACTGGGTCGGTTCGGCGCAGTCGCTGTGGCCCCCACTCCAGCAGGTGGCCATTGACTCGCCCGCTCCGGATGACGCCGCCCGGTTCCGAATCGGCTTCGAGGACGACGTATTCCACGTCGTACTTTTCGAGGTGATGAGCGAGCGCGAGTCCCGTGATGCCCGCACCGACGATGCCGACCGTCATCGTTGAACAGGTGCGTTCAGGCACATCGTGCCCGGCGTGTCCTTACATTGGCACTGGCGGAACTGGTAATAGGCCGGGTCGAAATCCGCGACGAACGGTTCGACGAGGTCGGCGAGGACGCCCGAAAATCGCTCGTCGTCGTGGGGAACCGGCACGCGATAGAAGTCCAGTCCGACCTCCTCGGCTTCTTCGCGGAGTTCGTCGTCCAGTTCGGACAGCGTCTCGCTCTGTTCGTGCATGAAACTGATTGGCTCGACCACGACGCGCTCGGCGTCGATGTCTTTGATGACGTCCTCGACCTCCGGTTCCGTCCACGGAATCTTGCGATTGCCGTGGTTCTGGAAGCCGAGCGAGTAGGATTCGACGCCGAGTTCGCTGGACATCACGTCGCAGAACTCGTTGACGTAGGTGTCGTAACGACTCCCTTCGTCCAGATAGTGAGACGGCGTTCCGTGCGCCGAAAAGACGAGTTCGGTGTCGTCGTCGGTCAGGTCGAGTTCCTGTTCATCGGCGTACCGCTGGACGTTACTGGCCCGAATTCGGTTGTAGGTCGGGTATCTGTGCCAGCCCGTAATCTCGTGAACCGGAACGTCCCAGCCGAGGTCGGCGACTGCGTCGGCGAGTTCTTCGAGCGAAGCAACCGTGGTGGAGGCACCACAGAGCGGGTAAATCGGAAGCCCGACCAGTTCGTCCACGCCGTCCTCGTGGGCTCGTGCCACCGCGTCGGCGATGAACGGTTCGGTAAACTGCATTCCGACGTACGTCGTTGCATCGAGGTTGCGAGCGTCGAATTCGGCTTCCAAGGCCTCGGCTTGCGCTTTCGCCTGCGGGTCGAGCGGCGAGCCGTCGATTTCTTCGTACTCCTCGATGAGGCTTGGTGCGCGACGTTCGGCGAGTTGCTGGGAGCGTTCGCGCGCTTCCTCCTCAGTGGTGTCGCCCTCCAAATCGGCGTTGTTCATGAAGATGCGCTCCAGATAGCCCAGAACGCTTTCTCGCGTCGGTTTCGCCGGTTCTCCGAAGTTCAGCACAACGACGCCGGTTGTCATGGTCGAATCTCGGGACGGATAAGCCGAATAGTTGTCGTTTGCGGAACGACATCGAGTCGCTCCCGAGTTTCGGCGCGGCGGGTCTGAGCGGACTGATGTACGACACAGTGCAATAAGAGAAATATCGAATCGCGGCGCTAGAGCCACTCTCCGGCCCACGTCTCGATTTCCTCGAAGACCGGGCGAAGGGAGTGGCCTTTCTCGCTGAGACTGTAGTAGGTCGCAATCGGCGCATCTGCCTCGGTTCGCCGACTGACGAATCCCATCTCGCCGAGGTCGTCCAACACGCGAGAGAGGGTTCGGGAACTCGCACCCGTGGAGCGTTTGAGTTCGTTGAACCGCTTTTCCCCGTCCTGCAGGTCGTGGAGGACGACGAGTCGCCACTGCGACCCGATTTGCTCGAACGATTCGACCACGCAACAGACGCTTTTCTCGACGGTTTCGGACGACATTCGTGGAATCTGTGTACGGCTATGTCCGGGAGGCTATAAATCGGTTCGGGCTCGAATCAGGTAACGTGATGATACTTGGACTGGTAGGGTGTCCAACGAAGGATAATTTATTTACCTTGCGTCTGTGGCAATTTCTGGTATGAACCGAGCACTTGCTGTCGTCGAAGCATCAGAATCCGCAAAACAAATCGCCCGAGAGGCTGGAAAACTCGCAGAAGGTGTCGGGGCGAGCCTCGTCTTGCTCCACGTGACAAGCGACGAAGAGTACGAAGACACTCGCAAGTCGCTGGAGCGCATTCCGAACCTCGAAACGTCCTACACCGCCGGGCAGGCGTTGGACGGTGCCCGCCAGTTCGCCGAGGACATCGGACGAGATGTTCTCGACGGCGTCGCTGTCGAGTACGAAGCGGTCGGGCGCGTCGGCGACCAGCGCGACGAGATTCTCGCCGCCGCCAAGGAGCACGACTGCGACCACATCTTCCTCGCGGGGCGCAAACGCTCGCCCACCGGCAAAGCCATCTTCGGCGACAGAACGCAATCGGTCATCCTCGACTTCGAGGGGGCCGTCACGGTCGTTACCGAGGAGTAGCGGAATCGGAACTGGTAAGTTGATACTCCAATGACATCCCATCCGAATGTTAGGGCAGCTACTCGGTCGTCGTCCGGTTTCGGAGCCAGTATCGCTCTCTCTGGACGAACTGTTCAACCTCTGCCGAGCGGAACGTCGTCGTCACGCGATTTCTGTCATGGCGGACGTAGACGGCGAGATACTGATGCCCACGCTCGTTGACGAAGCCACTGCTCGTGAGTTCGGCCCGAACGCGACGAGCAGTCAGCGCACGACCATCTACACTACCTTCTACCAACAACACATCTCCGTACTGGAAGACGCTGACGTGCTCTCCGCACCCGACGGTCCGAGTCGGGTGCTCTACCCCGAGGAGAACGCCGAATCCATCGCCGAACTGCTCTCGTTCGTGGAAACGGTCTCCGCGTAACGCCCCGATTCAGGTGCGGTCTTCCATTCGAAATCGCCGTGCTCTCGACCTACCGACCGTCTACCACTCGTCGCCGAGTTTTCTGCGAGCGACCAGATATCCCGCGTGCGTTCGCCAGCGTCGTCCACTCTCGTGTTCAACGCGATAGCGCGACCCACACGACCCACAGCGACGCGAATCCGGATGTTTGACCGCTTTCGAGGCGCGATAGCGACGTGCCTCCCAGTCGCAGGACGAACAGCACAGGCGGAGCCTCGGATCCGAAAACGTACGACAATGTCGAGGTGCGTCGATTGCCTTCGCTTTCTCGGCGAACCGCGTTCCGTGGCCCGACTCGCCGAACTGCTGGAACTCCCACGCGTGAACCAGTTCGTGTCGAATCGTGCCGGTGAACTCCTCCCACCCGAACGCGCGGTAGGCGCTCCACGTCAGCCGAATCGTCACGTCGCCAGTCCGGCGGTCGTAGATGCAGGCCCCCGCGCGGCGAACCGCACGCTCCGAACACTCCCAGTCGATAGCAGACAGGTTGACCGCGATTGGAACTGACTCCGCGTAGCGCTCGGCGGCGGAAAGCAGTTCGTCGCGCGTCGTCGGAACCATTCGTCGTGTCGTTCGTAAACTCGTTACATAATCGTACTCCTGTCGGCTGGGGGAGTCGCTCGGAGTGATGACTTTTGTCCGCCACCACCGTAGCTATCGCATGGCCGAAACGGGGACAACCAGCAGAGAACGACTGTTTCAGACGTTTTGGGAGCGACATTCGAACCCGAAAAGCGGCTGGACGCGGGCGCTGTCGTATCCAGTGTTGATGCTCGCGCTGTACCGCCACGACTGGCGAACGCTGGCGCTGACTGTGCTGTTCGTCGCCGTCAATCCGATTCTGTTTTCCAAACCAGACCCCCAGAAAGTGGCGGATAGCTGGATGTACAAAGGCGTGCTCGGCGAGCAGTTGTGGATAGAACACGGCGACAAGTCGGGGTATCCGAACCTGCTGAACAGGCTCAACGTTCCGATTTTCTGCTACGGACTGTATTCGGCGTATCGGCAGAAGCCCCGCGAAACAGCCATCTGCACCGCACTCTCCGCCGGACTCAAATTCTGGTTCGTCGGCGAAATGGTGCGGTACTACGAAACGCACCGCGAGGAGTTCGCCTGAAGGTACGCCCCGGGATTACAACCAGCGCCGCGCGACTTCGTAGGCCATTCCCAACGGGAGGAACACGGCAAGCAAGACGAACGTAATCTCGTCCGCGGTCGGGGCGGAACTGGCCGACGCGCTGTGAAAATAGAATGCACCGATTGCGAGAACGCCGACGACGGTGGCGATGTAGTCGGGGTTGCGCCACGAGACGGGAAACGTGTCGGTCGACATACCAGTCCGTAGCGCAGTCGGGATGGTAGTCCTTTTCCAATTGCGTGACGAGGTGACCTCGTCAGTCGAGTCGTTCCATCTCGTCGGACGAGAGGTCGATGGCGGCCGACGCGACGTTCGCGTGGAGGTGTTCGACGCTCGACGTACCGGGAATCGGGAGCGTGACCGGAGAGTGGTGGAGGAGCCACGCCAGCGCGATTTGTCGCTGTGACGCGTCGTGGTCGTTCGCAATCTCCCGCAGCGGTTCGGCTTTGTCGTCCAAGTCGCCCGCGCCGAGCGGATACCACGGGACGAATCCGATTCCGGCGTCTTCGCAGGCCGAGAGAACGTCTTCGTGTTCGCGGTTTGCCACGTTGTACTGGTTCTGTACAGTGGCGATTTCGACGATGTCGCGCGCGGTTTCGAGTTGTTCTACGTCTACGTTGCTCAGACCGATGTGGTCGATTTTTCCGTCATCTTTGAGGTTCGCCAGCGCGTGTACCGAATCCTCGAACGCAATGTCCGGGTCGGGGCGATGAAGCTGATAGAGGTCGATACTGTCGGCGTGAAGTCGGTCGAGACTGCCCATAATCGCGTTTTGCAGGTAGTCCGGGTCGCCGTTGGGAAGCCAGTCGCCGTCGTCGTTTCGCAGGAGACCGCCTTTCGTCGCGACCACCAGATTGTCCGGATACGGGTGGAGGGCCTCCCCGATGAGTCGCTCACTGACACAAGGTCCGTAGGAGTCCGCTGTGTCGATGAAATCGACGCCGAGCGAAATCGCTTCGTGGAGGACACGATGTGCCTCGTCTTCGTCGTCGGGTTCCCCGATGATGTTCTCGCCGGTGAGTCGCATCGCACCGTATCCCAGTCGATGGACAGTCATCTCGCCGCCGATGTCGAACGTGTCGCTCTCGTTTTGCAGTGCCATGGAGGAAGATTGTGAGCAACTGCATAACCTTTTGTGGCGAACTCCGTCGGGCACGAAACCGATTGACGAACGACGAAAGGGAGTACATATAAATCGCTGCCGCTCATGCCTGCTATTATGTCACAGGAAGTCGCGGGATACGACGAGTCCGGACTTCCGCCCGCCGTCTGGCAGGCGCTTCAGACGGTCAAGGCGGGTCTCTTGAGCACTGCCGCGATGTTGTTCATCTTTCTCGTCGCGGAGGCGGAAACCAGATTCAACCTCGGCGTCCCTGCCGCCGTTGCGAAGTTCGTCGGAATGCCCGAACAGTTATATCTCGGTTTCTTCGTCTTCGTCTTCGCTGGCATCGTCGTCTGGCCTCTGCTGTTCGCGGCCATCGACGACAGCCTCAGAATGATTCCGGGCGGCGAGGACGTCGGCATCCGCGGCATCGTCTTCGCACTGCTCCTCTGGGTTGCGTTCCTCGTGCTGGGGTCGGCGGGACTGCAACTCGCTGGTCCGTTTCTCGTGCTATATCTCGTCTTTACCCTGCTCGCCCACCTCGCCTACGGCTACTCGCTCGGGATTTTGTACGCTCGGTTTACGCAACAACCGACCACGAAGTAGTGTCTTCGTATTCTAGTCCACAGTTTGAATAGTCTTCCCTCAGAACTCGTCACAGATGACGGACAGAGACACCGTTCGACGTGGGTACGACGCCTTGGCGGAAACGTACGCCGCCGAACGGCCGGAAGACGGTCGTGGAATGGACGTACTCGACCACTTTCTGGACCCAGTTCCGGAATCGGCGCGCATCCTCGACGCCGGTTGCGGACAGGGAACGCCGGTTCTCGCCCAGTTGGGCGCGTCTGCAACCGCAGTCGGTCTCGACTTCTCGTACCGACAACTGGCGTTGGCGACGGAGAATGCGCCCGACGCCGCTCTCGCGCAGGGTGACATGACGCGACCCCCGTTTCGCGACGGCGCGTTCGATGCCATTACCGCGTACCACTCGCTGATTCACGTTCCCATCGACGACCACCAGACGGTCATCAACGAATTCGCGCGAATCCTGCGCCCTGGCGGACGACTGCTCGTCTCCGAAGGACCGGGCGAGTGGAGCGGGGCGAATCCGGACTGGCTCGACAGCGGCGTCGAAATGCAGTGGGACATCGCTGGTGCGGACGCCACGCGAGAGCAGTTGGAGGGTGCTGGTTTCGTCATCGCCGACGAGTGGAGTGCTCCCGATACGCTGGCCGACGACGAGGACGATGCACAGTGGGTGTTCTTCTCGGCGCGACTCGATGGAGAGGAACGAGTCAACGAGTAATTTATATCCACTGTTGCGAGACTTGTCGTATGACTGAACGAACTGACCGACTCCTCTCGGTTCTCGTGATACTAGTCGCACTGCTTCTTATCGCGCAAACCACCAGCGTCCCTCGAAACGAGTTGCTCGGAACGATCGGTCTCGTCACAGGAGGGCTATCCATCGGGTACGCGGCGTCACAAATCGTTGTTACTCGTTGACGAGAGCGATGCCAACCCTGAGTTAGTTTCTGTCTTTACCTACTCGCGTACCTCACCTACCTATTTTCTCGGGATTCTGAACGCACAGGTTACACCGCAACCGACGACGCACTGATCAGGCTGTATTAACACGAAATTCGCTCTCTGATAAATCAGCGTATTTGAATGACTTACACTTTTTATGCATTAGTTCTATGTCTACGGTAGCCGCCAAGGAACAAAAATGAGCTTACAGGATAAACAAAAGACAGGAACCTCGCTTTCACTCAACCCGTTCACGGGAGACTTCCGTCCAGTTGCCCTCATACAGATTCTCCTACTACCCTTACTCGTGGTGGACGTTCTCCTTCGTGCAGCGAATTCGCCCGAACAGTACGGTTCGTTTCATCTCGCCCTCCTCTATCTCTACCTTCCCCCGCTGTTACTACTCATGCGCAGTTATTACGAAGAGAATCGAAATTTGTGGCTCCACGTCGCCCAAATTTCGATGCTGATACTGCTGACCTTCGTTCTTCTTCGGCAGCGGAATAAGTACATTCCACCGGAGGGACGTACCATACACGTCGCGCTCATTCTTATATTATATACGCTGTATCCGCTCGTCAGCCACGATTTATTGACATTTATTCGACGAAGAGCCATATATATTGGTTCGTACGTTTTGTTACTCGGAGTATACTTCTTCCACGTCAATGAGATGAGTGCCGGTTCAACGAGGGCGTCGTTCGTTGTCTATGTAGCACTGATTTTCGGGTTGAATCTCTTTTTGTTGCCGAGATATGTCTCAAGAGATGTCTTTCTATGGGGCGTTTCTCTCATCTCTTCGCTCATCGCAGCAGCAGGACTCCCCACTTACGCTAACGGAGGGTACGAACTTTCCTGGCTACAGGTTAGACTTTTTCCGGCAACGTTCGATCTTCCGTTGCTCGGGACGAAAATTCAGTTTCTGCAATCGATTTTCGCAAACCCGAACACCCTTGGTGGGCTCGCCTTTGCAGGGTCGTTTGCTGCACTCGTATTGCTCGGTGAAAATATTCGTCGGGGACGATTTGCTCCGATCCCGATTGCGGTGACGTTCTTTTTCCTGAGTTGTATCGGCCTCTTTCTTTCATACTCCCGTGCGTCGTGGCTCGCGTTCGGACTGTCGTCAGTTGTCTATATTATATATCTGCTATCTGGTCGAGATAGCATACCGTACACCGTCATTTCGCTCGGCGTACTGACGATGTTGTTCCTTGGTGGAATCCTGCTGTCGATAATTCCGATAGACGCCAACGGCAGATTCGAACTTTGGAAAGGCGGCATTCGAGCGATATTAGATACTCCATCCACCCTTGGATATGGAGTTGTCAACACGGACGAATTAATCGCTCCTTTCCTTTTTGAATCTAACCTACGTGGCCGCTCACCGCATAATTCGTACGTGGAGATATTCCTCAATGTCGGGATCATCGGCGGTGTGGCGTATTTAATATTGGTAGGTGGCAGCATTGCCGAGGGAATCATTCGGAAAAATTCCGTCGATGTCCCGATGCTCGCATTCGCATTCGGTTTCGCGGCTCACCAAGCATTCGAAGTCTATACGATGTTCAACACCGCCGTCGCGGCCATACTCTCGACATTGGTTGTCGGCTACCTCATCTGTGGCTATCGAACGTAGTCCGTTAGTTTCTCTTTCAACCCCGGCTGGTCTTCAAAACACTCAACTTGGTGACCAATAGCGTTTGAAACCCATTTAGGCGTTGCCTGAAGGCCTCAGAGTAGCTGAAATATTATCGCCCAGAGGAGCACGGAGGTCAACGTCGAAATCAAAAATGCTATCCAAAATTCAGAAAGATGGGGTAGTACCGGGTCGACGACTGCCATGGGTATGAGCACCTCCCCCTCCTCTAACTATCCTCGGGTTAGCATGTTAAGCCATTAAATAATCACACACCATAATTGTGTACTTGTCTATGTGAAAGCTCACAAAACAAAGTATAGAGGCGGTTCAATATTCGAGCTAGAAACCGAATTTACTTTCTTTCCTCACCAACATCGCTATTTCATGGTAAACCGGTCGCTCGTCGTTGCGGTTGTCGCTGGAATACTGCAGGGAATCTTCGAATGGCTTCCCATCTCCAGCGAGGGAAACATTACTCTCTTTCTTCGGGCAATGGGGAGTCAGCCAGATGCAGCGATACGCTTTTCCCTGTTTTTACACGCCGGAACCGCCATCGCCGCAGCGGTTTACTATCGGGGTGAACTCGGGGACATCCTTGAATCGATCCCAGATTGGCGCCCCGATTCGGCGTTTCAAAGCCGTCAGGCCGAACTCTCATTTCTCTTCGTCGCTACCATCGCGTCTGGAGTCGTTGGGCTTCTCGCGTATAAGACCCTCCATGCCGTCGTTGGTGAACTGGCCGGGGGCGGGTTCGTGGCCCTCATTGGAGTATTGCTGGTCGGTACAGGTGTACTCCTTCATACTGCAGACCGATTTGAATTGGGGAACCGTGAAACACTCACGTTGATAGATGCACTGCTCGTTGGCGCAATGCAGGGGTTAGCAATTCTCCCCGGCGTTTCTCGATCGGGAACGACCGCGGGAACGCTCCTTTTCCGGGGATACAGTGGGTCGGATGCATTTCGACTCTCGTTTTTGCTAAGCATTCCTGCGGCGATGGGAGCAGGGGTACTGGTCGTCCTCGAAACAGGTGGACTTCCCATCGTCGCACCAACAGCAGCCGTTACCGCACTTGCGACTAGCGCCATCATCGGGTACATCACTATAGATGCACTGTTGCGAGTCGTCGAACGAGTGTCTTTCTGGGCAGTGTGCATCGGGATTGGTACACTGGCGATTCTGGGCGGCGTTTTCTTACTCGGTGTCCAAGCATAGTGGTTCGCCGATGTAACAACACGGGTGAACAGTACCTTAACAAAACCAACTGAGAATATTACTTCGAATGCCTTTAGAAGCCGATGAAGGCGTATCCGATCCCGAAGGTTCCCAAGAGTATGCCAATTATAATCAACACTTCATCTTTTGTCATCGGCACTATTTTCACATTTCGGTTCGTCTCTAATATATTATTTTATATGAATTTTGATATTGGTGTCGTGTCGAACGAGAAACTGAAAATGGTGAGATCGTCCGGATAATCGGATGCGACTCGTCATCGACTATAGAAGAACGAAGAGGATGTGTGCGATACCAATCCACGAAATAGCCGAGAGGAAGACCGCGATAAGATAGCCGTTCCAAAACGTCTTCATAAGTTCGATGGTCGTGGATTGGCCTGTTCGTCCATCTTACGGGGAACAAACCGGATCGAACAATTGCCGCACCATTCTCGGAATCTCCTGGTCATAGTTTGTCGTCCAACTTTCTCCGGTATTGTAATGATCCCTCTACGAATCCGTAGCAAGAACTTACTCAGCGCCAGAGAGTTGTTTGATTTAGCATGAATAATAGTATAGTAATTATATATTGATGAATAGTGAAGGGGTCGATTATTTTGTTAGCATGGATCACAATTCTTTGGAATTTGTCTATGCTGTTTCTCCTGAGTTACTAAACATAGCATTTATGAGTCTAGAATTTATCTAAATTAATTAATGCCCTCCGGATTCCGTTATCGGATATTAAGTATTACTGGAACGGTGATACTCGTTACACTAGCTGTAGCAGTCGGAAATGATCCTACAGTTCAGAAATTTGTTACGACATCGGTTCCGGTAGTTGACCAACTCCATAAAACGGTACTCCCGCTACAGCGAATCAGTATTGCGGGATTCATTACAGTAGTCATCATTACAGGTTGTCTCGTCCCACTATTCAAGCCTCGCCCTCGTCGAATTTTGGATACGCTTTTCCTCACTGAAAAACGCTTGTTAATAGCGATACTCGGACTCGCAACATTCGGTTATTTCGATTATTCGTACCGACTTCCCCGTCCGACGCTCATTATCGTCACTGCGTTACTCGCCATTTGTCTTCCACTGCTGTTCGTCACCATTCGCCGACAACCGACGACCAATAACGAGCGAGCTATCATCGTCGGAGACGATGTCCGCCACATCACGGACGTTCACAACGTAATCAGCACACCCATACTCGGATACGTTTCCCCACCGAGCGGTAAGGAAATAAATAGTAGAGAACGGAAACGAGTCGCCCCCGACGGTGGCACGGAGCAACCACTTCCAAATGCCAAACGACTCGGTGGTCTCTCTCGGTTGGAAAACGTCCTGATCGAAAACAGCGTCGATACCGCTATTTTAGCTTTCTCAACCACTGACCGAGCAGAGTTCTTTGGGGCACTCGATACCTGTTATAAACACGGCGTGACTGCGAAAGCCCCGAGCCGTCTCATCGATAGCGTCCTCACGAAGACGGAAACAACAGAAGACAACGAACTCGTCGAAATAGCCCTCGAACCGTGGGATTGGCAGGATTATCTGTTCAAGCGAGTGTTCGACGTGCTGTTCGCTTCCATCAGTCTCATCGCGTTTGCACCGCTTCTCGGTATTATTGCGTTGGCAATCAAACTTGACAGCCCTGGCCCCGTAATCTACAGCCAAGCGCGAACTGCAGAGTTCGGTGGAACGTTTCAAGTATATAAATTCAGGAGTATGATCACAGATGCGGAAGCCGAAACGGGCGCTAAAGTAAGTGAAGAAGATAAAGGAGAGATTGATCCTCGCGTGACAAGGGTTGGACAAATTCTCCGCCGAACCCATTTGGACGAGATACCACAGCTGTGGTCTATTTTTGTAGGAGATATGAGCGTCGTTGGTCCGCGACCCGAGCGCCCCGAATTAGATTCGGACATTGAAACGGGTGTCATCGAGTGGCGAAAACGGTGGTTCATCAAGCCCGGGTTGACAGGACTCGCACAAATTAGCGACGCCACCGGCCACGAGCCGACAAAAAAGCTGCGGTACGATATCGAATATATTCGTCAGCAATCGTTTTGGTTCGACGTTCAAATAGTAACCCGTCAATTGTGGCAAGTGGTGAGAGACGTCAGGTATCTCATTCGAGGACAAAAGGAACAGGGTGAGTGACTACAGAGTAAACTCGGTTTCATTCGGACAAGAGGCTAAAGTGTTCCATTTACAGGTCACTATTGTCCGAACCAATCACTCCAGTTATTGTTCATAGCACGGACTACTACGAGGAAGTGAAATTTTGTTACGTAGTTAGTCCAATATTCAGATCTATGCTGTAACCCGAGCCACATTCGGAACTCGATGAAGAATAATCGCTCTGATCCACGTAAAAAATTTTTACCAAGAGATTCCTTCATAGACGAGCCCATCTCGACGATTGACGATGCGACGACCGTCTATAACGACTGGGTCGGTCATCCGATCGAATTCATCGTCCAGTGCAGCAAATTCATCCCAATCTGTCATCACAAGTGCGCCATCCGCGCCATCGAGCGCCCGCCTTGCAGAATCGGCGTACTCAATGTCGGGGAACTGTTCACGCATGTTCTCGACGGCAATAGGATCGTAGGCGACGATTTCCGCTCCTCGTTCTTGCAACCCTTCGATGACTGGAATCGAACGCGAATTACGCACGTCGTCGGTCCCGGGTTTGAATGCGAGGCCGAGAACTGCTATCCGTTTATTTTTGGAAGTAGTATGCTCCTCGAGAAGTGCAAGCATGCGCTCGGGCTGTTTCTCGTTTACTTCTATTGCGGCGTCGAGTAGCGACGGATTGTATCCAACTTCGCGCGCAGCGGCGACCAACGCGGCGGTATCCTTCGGAAAACAGCTCCCTCCCCATCCAACGCCACTTCGGAGGAAGCGCTCACCGATGCGGCCGTCGAGTCCGATGGCATCCATTACTTCGTAGGCATCCACGTCATATTCCTTACATATGTTCCCGATTTCATTGACGAGACTAACTTTCGTGGCAAGGAAGGCGTTGTTCGCGTACTTTATCATCTCCGCCTCGCGGACGCCGGTTTCGACGACTGCCGGACTCGACTCAGTGATGAGGGGATCGAAAATCTCTTTCATCCGCCCGGTAGCACGGTCGGTTTTTGCACCGAAAACGACCTTGTCCGGGTGAAGGAAGTCTTCAACCGCGCTCCCCTCGCGCAGGAATTCGGGATTCATTGCCACGCCGAACTGGTTGCCGACGGTTTCGTTCGAAGCGTCTTCTACGATCGGTGTTAACACATCTTCGGTAGTTCCGGGGACGACCGTACTTTTGACAACGACGAGGTGATAGTCGTCTTTCGCGGTTAGCACTTCGCCGAGCGAGCGAGCACCTGCTTCGATAATCGACGTGTCGATACTTCCGTCTTCTCGGGATGGCGTCGGGAGTGCGAGGAACGTGGCGTCGGTATCACGAACCGCGGCGTAATCGGTCGTCGCACGAAGCCGATTCCCGCCGTGCTTCGAGACGAGATCGTCTAACTGCGGTTCGTGAATGTGCGCCCCACCGCTGTTTATTTGTTCAACGATTTCCTCGTCGATGTCAATATTGATTACATCGTGGCCGAGTTCGGCAAAACACGCGGCAATGGTTGTACCTACGTACCCACTACCGACAATGCTAAGTTTCATTGTAGAATTCACTTGGGGCATGACGCTTGATCCTTCGGATGTAGCCAGGACTAAAAGTATTTAGGACTGGCGTTCACGTGAAAAAGTATGAAAGCCGTAGTCCTGGCGGCCGGAAAAGGTACCCGCCTTCAACCGCTTACAAACGACAAACCGAAGGGGTTGGTCGAAGTAAACGGCAAACCCATTATCACCCATTGTCTCCAACAACTCGCCGAATTAGGTGCAGATGAGTTCATCGTCGTCGTCGGCTATCGGAAAGAAGATATCATCAGTTACTACGACGACGAATTCGACGGAATACCCATCACTTACGCGCACCAACGCGAGCAAAAGGGTCTCGCACACGCCCTCCTCACAGTCGAAGAGCACATCGACGACGACTTCATGCTGATATTGGGCGATAACATCTTCCGTGCGAATCTCGAAGACGTCGTTCGTCGCCAGCAAGAAGACCGCGCAGACGCTGCTTTCCTCACCGAAGAGGTTCCGTATGAGGACGCTAATCGATTCGGGGTCTGTGATACCAACAGCTACGGAGAAATAACTGACGTCGTCGAAAAGCCAGAGGATCCACCGTCGAATCTCGTCATGACCGGATTTTACACGTTTACACCCGCGATTTTCCACGCCTGTCACCTCGTCCAACCGTCGAATCGCGGTGAATACGAGATCAGCGAAGCGATCGATTTGCTCATCAGAAGCGGCCGTACCATCGACGCAATTCGAATGGACGGCTGGCGCGTGGACGTCGGATATCCCGAAGATCGTGACGAGGCGGAACGGCGACTCAGCGAGGACGAAGAGTTGGTCAATCCGTCGGCGTAGCGAGTTCCTTGAAGAGAGTTACTTCTCGACGTACCTTTCAGCGAAATTCTCGGTTGCAGCGCGATCGTTTACGATCTCCGGTACGGTCGTTATGATTTCCATCGGTAGAAACAGATTTAACGGAGAGGTCACCACAAAGCAGATGAATGGATCATCCTCCAGTCGATCAAACGATTCTCGTCACCGGTGGCGCAGGATTCGTTGGCAGCCATCTCGTTGATACGCTCGTCCATGAAAACGATGTTCGGATTCTCGATAACTTTACTACAGGCAAGCGTTCGAACGTAAATGAAAGGGCAACGGTAATTGAAGGGAATATTTGCGACCCCGAGATTTTAAATCGCGCAACGTCGGGCGTAGACCTGATCTTTCACGAAGCAGGTGTCGTGAGCGTCGGAAAATCCGTCGAAGAGCCTGTGCGTTCGAACGGGGTTAATCTCGATGCGACGCTTCACCTATTAGAGCACGCGCGGGAAAATGATGCTCGCGTAGTCTTGGCGTCGAGTTGTGCGATTTATGGAAAACCGACCGATGTCCCAATTACGGAGGAAGAACCGATTTCGCCTTCGTCCCCGTACGGGTTACAGAAATCCGCTCTCGACCGCTATGCAAAACTGTACGAGGAATTGTACGGTCTGGAGACTGTCGCGCTCCGATACTTCAACATTTACGGGCCGCGACAATCGAGCGGAGATTACAGCGGAGTCATCAGCATATTTAAACGTCAAGTAATGAACGACGAGCCGATAACCGTTGACGGGGATGGAAAGCAGACGCGCGATTTCATCCACGTCGACGATATCGTGCGAGCCAATCTGCTGGCTGCGACGACGGAGCACGTCGGGGAGGCGTACAACATCGGTACTGGAGAAAGCGTGACAATAAACGAACTCGCCGAGACGATTCGGGATGTCTCGGGATCTGCTTCCGATATTGTCCATACGGATCCGCGTCCAGGTGACATAGCAGAGAGCGAAGCTGACATCTCGAAGGCAACGGAAAAACTCGGATACGAACCGACCGTTTCGCTGGATGAGGGGCTTTCGACCTTACTAAAGAGAAGGAAATAGTATCCGAAAAGCCACAATAGAGTATGTAGTTTAGCGATGTATTTTGCAAATTGATGAGACAGGGATATTTATAGATTGAAACTCAACTTCCAATAATGGTTTCACTGAGCACCATTGTAGTGTTCATTTTTACAGCGTCGCTACTGGGACTTCTCCACACGTACTTTTTCTATCCCGCCATCTTATCCTTGTTAGACATTGCCAGCCCTGATCTGGATCCAAAAAAATCGATAGATGAGTGGCCATCCGTTACCCTCATTATCGCGGCGTATAATGAAGAGGACGTTATAGCGGAAAAGATAGAAAACAGTTTGCAACTCGAATACCCGTCTGACAAGCTTCGTATTATTGTTTTTTCAGACGAGTCGTCCGACCGAACCGACGAAATCGTGCAGGATTATGAAAGTGACAAGATAGAATTACAGCGAATCGAAGGACGGGTTGGAAAGACAGAATGTCAGAATAAAGTTACTTCTCAGGTTGAGTCGGATATCATCGTTTACTCGGATGCGAACAGCATGTACGAACCGAATGCGATCAAAAATCTGATTCGTGAATTCGAACCCGATGTTGGATGTGTCGTCGGTGAACTCCGATATGCAGACGACGGAGGTGTCGAAGGAGAGTCCTTCTACTGGCGCTACGAACAGTTCGTCAAGAGGCTTGAGTCGAAGGTCAATAGCCTCGTAGGCGGTAACGGTTCGATCTACGCCGTTCGACGATCCTCGTACGTTCCACTCCCGAGAGAGTTAATTAGCGATTTTGCAGAACCCTTGGCCGTCATTACCAACGGTGAAAGCGTGAAGTACGCCACCGATGCGGTAGCGTGGGAAAAAACGGGTGATTCCGTAGAAAACGAGCGCTCTCGTCGTGTCCGGATCGTAACGCGATGTTGGAACACGATTTTAAACTACCTACATCTAATGAATCCCATTCGATACCCAACGTTTTCTTTCCAATTGATATCTCACAAGATTCTCCGTTGGCTATCGCCCGTACTGCTTCTCCTTGTTCTCGTTTCGAATGTGATGTTAGTCATGCTTACCACGAGTTCTCTTTCTCTAGCGCTGTTGCTCCTGCAAAGCCTGTTTTACGTGTTCGCACTCATCGGAATGATAGGAGAAGTTGCTGGGACAAATATGCCAACCGTATTCCACGTTCCGTATTATTTCCTCGTCTCGAACTACGGGATGCTCCTTGGTCTTTCGAACTTCATCTTTGGAGAGAATATCGTTACATGGGAAACCGTCGAACGCAGTTCAGACTGAACAGAGTACACGATGTTTCTATTTTGATACTCTATTCTTACTCAAATAGTATAAAGACATTCGACTTCGATAGTGTAGAATATGTCCCAGAGTATTGCCCTCGTCACTTTAGATACCCTCCGCTTGGATGCGTTTAACGATCACTTCGGTTGGCTCGACGGACTTCGATTTTCGAACGGGTACTCCACATCACACTGGACAATTCCCGCCCATGGATCGTTGTTCACCGGGAAGTATCCGAGCGAAATCGGCGTTCATAGCAAGTCACCTTCCCTCGACTGTCCGGAGACCGTCTTGGCCGAACTATTGGCGAACAATGGATATAAGACGCGGATGTGGAGCGCAAATCCGAACATACTGTTCTGGGACGGGTGGGCCCGCGGATTTGACGAGGTAATCGAACCCGGAAGCCTCAATCCAAAGGACAGGGATGTTATCGATTGGACGAGTTTCCTGGGCGATATCGATACTCACAGTTGGACGAAGTATCCAAAAGCGGTCTGGCACGCCATTCAGGCGGACTGCTCGACCATCGCAGCCTTCGAGCAGGGCTATCGTCGGCTGACGAAATCCGACGCGGACGGCGGCGGACACGATGTTTTAGCACGGATCCGGGAGACAGATATTGATGGCCGTGAGTTCGCCTTCATCAATCTCATGGAAACGCACACTCCGTATCACCCACCCGAAACCGCCAATGCACCGGTAAACGTGGTGATCGGGGACGCGTTTGCTGATTCGGTGACCGATCCGGACGAAATACGGAGGGCATATTCCACCTCCGCGTCCTTCCTTTCAGAAATATACAAGAAAATATTCGAAGAATTGATTGGGAAGTTCGACTACGTGATCACCGTTTCGGATCACGGAGAGATGCTGGGAGAGGATGGTATGTGGAATCACGGGTACGGTTTGTACGAGGAACTCGTCCACATTCCAATCGTGATAAGCGGTGAGGATATCGAATCGGGCATCGAAGATGCGACGGTCAGCCTGCTGGATGTATTCCAAACGATCGTCGATTTGGGAGGGTGTGAAGCAGATTCTCGAGGACAATCGTTGCTCGGAGACGTTCGTTCGAGGGATTATCTGACGGAGTATCACGGTTTCGTCGACCGTCATCGAAAACAGTTCGAGCGGAAAGGGGTTCCCAATTGTGTTTTCGAGCAACACGATGAACCGCTGTATGGACTTGCCACAGAACCTGATTACTATGGACGCCAAACAGCGAGTGGATTTGAATCCGACGGGAAGTCTTGGCATGACAACCCCCGAGCACTGCTTGATGAACTACTCGACGAACGGGATGTGCGTACGGTATCCGAACGGGATACCGACGTCTCCGACGAAGTGAAAGAACAACTGGAGAAACTCGGGTATGCGTGACTAATCGTTAGGAAATGAACTGATTCAGGATATGGAGATATATCTCAAGCTTTAACCATATCGAAGAAACCAGCACCTAGTAGGCATTCAGATGAAAACTGCGATAATCGACCCATCAGCATTTAGTATACCATATGACCATCACCTCTGTTCTGGACTAGCGAACCACGGATGTGCCGTTCGTCTGATTTCGTCTGGAGAACTCTCCAACTGGAACGCGGACTCGTACATCTACGATGACTTTTTTTACCCGTACACCGATCGATTGTTTTCGGATGGACGGCTCCGCAACGTGAGTAAGGGTGTGGAACACATCGGCGGAATGGTCGCACTCGCGCGAAAACTTCGTCAGTTGAATCCCGATATCATCCACTTTCAGTGGCTCCCTGTCGCACCGGTCGATCGATTGCTCCTCCCGATGTTTCGGTCAATAGCCCCGCTCGTGCTGACGGTGCACAACAGTACTCCATTTCACGGAGACAGCACGTCGGCCATCCAACTCCGCGGCGTCGCTTCGGCACGGCAGTACTTCGATCATCTCATCGCCCACACCGAATCGACGAAGGAGACGCTACAAAAATCGGGGATTCCTGACGAGAACATTTCTGTGATTCCTCACGGCGTAATCCGGTACCCGGTCGGCGAAACGAATTACGAACGTCCATCGGATCGCCTTCGTGTTCTGTTTTTCGGCACGATAAAGCCGTACAAGGGAATAGATGTGCTTCTAAAAGCAGTGGCGAAACTCCCCTCTGAACTCCAGGATCGGGCAGAGTTTCTCATCGCTGGCATGCCACAGATGCCCGTCTCTTCCCTTCAGAAACAAGCAGCCAACTTGGGTATCGAGGGCAACGTGTCGTGGGATTTGCGTCGTATTCCTCACGGCGAGGTCGGTTCTCTGTTTGAAACCGCGGATATCGCCGTTTTTCCGTACCGGGACATTGACCAAAGTGGGGCATTGATGTCGATGCTTCCGTTCGGGGTGCCCGTTGTCGCATCGTCAATCGGCGGTTTTTCCGAGGTGCTGACGGATGACGTCCACGGGTCACTGGTCGAACCGGAGAACCCGGCGGCGCTCTCGGACGCGTTGGCGTCACTGTTGGCCAACGAATCGCGACGAAGCGAGATGGGTGCTGCCGTACACGAACTGGCGACGACAACATATTCGTGGGAAACTATCGCCGAGGAAACCGCGGCCGCGTATGAGTCTTTGTTGTAAGCACGATGGACTTCTTCTGATTACGAGAAACGAAAGAGACAACTTCGTTGATCAAGTTTTCACGCATAATGTACCGTAAGTCGCAGATTGAACGAGGGATTCGAAGTCCAGTTTTAATCGGGCGCGAGATGAATCGTCTGTATCACCGACGAGCCTACTCGCGTGAGAGTAACACGGAGGGAGTACAGGTGTTCGATTGCGACTGGGACAACATGATCATCCTCGACGCTTGCAGATACGATATGTTCGAGCGCCGGAACACCATTCCCGGAACCCTCGAATCCCGCATTTCCGCCGGTTCGTCAACGGTCGAGTTTCTCCACGCCAACGTCAAAGGCCGAGACCTCAGCGACACGGTGTACGTGACCGCCAACCCACAGCTATACCGAAATCAGGATGACATCGATCCACAGTTCCACGATGTAGTGCAGGTCTGGCAGGACTCCGGATGGGATGAGGAAGAGCGGACAGTCCTCCCCGAAACGACAACCCAGTACGCGAGGGAAGCGGCCGAGAAGTATCCCGACAAACGGCTTCTGATCCACTATATCCAACCTCACTATCCGTTTATCTCCACTGATACCGACTTCGACAAACAGAACCTTCACGATACGAACAATGACAACCCGGATTTCTGGTACGAGATTCTGACCGACAAGCTCTCTATCGACATCGGTAACCTCTGGAACGCGTACGACCAGAACCTGGACCACGCGCTTGAAAGCGTCTCGAATCTCCTCGACGACCTTCCCGGCAAGACGGTCGTAACCTCGGATCACGGCAACATGCTCGGGGAGCGGGCGTTTCCGATCCCAGTTCGTGAGTGGGGGCACCCGAACAGCGTATACACGGGAGAACTCGTGAAAGTACCGTGGTTGACCGTTAAAAACGGCGAGCGAAAGACAATAGTAGCGGAAGAGTCGGTAACCGACACTGAACAGGTGAACGATGGCGTCGTCGAGGAGCGGTTGAAGAACCTCGGCTACGCCGAATGAATCTGAAAATTTAGATGTTCCTCCAAATTCTATAGGAACAAACCGCACTGTAGGTATCTTTTGATCCCCTCATAAAATCAATATTTTTTATCTGCGATAGGAATAGATGGTTTTGCTCATACATTGTCACTATTCGTGCTTACCAAGATATACATCAATACCAGCAAGAGCGCCATTCCGTGTGTGACGAGCGCGGTAATGATATCAGTATTGATGAAGACTATCACCATCGCAGCTAACAACGCACCTGCAATATTTACTCTTAAATTTTGCGTGATCGAGTCATAAGCCCAACAAACACCAGCGAAGATAGCCGTGAAAAGCACCATTCCAATCACGCCAAATGACATGTAGCCCTCTGCCCACATATGGGCGTTTGCATATGTTCCATCCCACATGTATCGTTCTCCAATGACACGGGCGGGCTGCATCGAGTAGGGGTAGTCGATGAACGGTTGGATGAAAAATCGCTCCGACATCAATGTCTTCGGATGTGCGTGGAAGAAGTCTATGAAATACCCCGAAACGACGCCTGGAACGATAAGGAAACGGCGAACGAGTGAGAGTGGTGCTACTAGTCCAGTGATGAGATTAATGAATACCGTCCCTAATAGCCCTATCAAAAATCCACCAAGTAGAAGTGGAATAAAATATTTTCCATCTCGAGATAATGATATATATAATCCGACGATAGCGACTGGAACAAAAAATGCTGATTTGTAGCCAGTTAGCGCAAAGACTAGGTAGAGTGTTACTACACCGAAGAGCCCGAATATGGCCGAAAATCGGCTTTTATCCGCCAGAGCAGGGGCGAACAATAACGGCGCGAAGACATTTTTGAGCCAATCGACAGAATATTTGACAAACCTGCCAACGATGCTCGGCAATTTTCCAACATCCTGTGTATATAGCTCTCGAACCCGATAGATACCGCCAAATGAAGGTATACCGAACCGCAACCCAATAGTTGCCTGAACGAAAATTAACAACGCCAACCATCCTCCAATAATGATGCTCCAAGCATGTGCTGGAGATAGCGGAATAGAAGGTGGCGAGTACAGCGGAACTCGATAAATGAGTTGAAGTAGCCTGAAGCACACGCAAAACGCGGCCGAAAATCCGATAAGCGGCAGATAATTCGTAAGTAAGAATATAGGTACCATAACAGAGGGGATGAATGCTGAATAGTAAAGAATGATATAAAGCGCCTTCGTCGGACGATCAAATGTTATAGGTAGCCATGTAACAGGTAGTAACGCTATTATACACGAAGAAAGTGCAATATAGAGCGGTGGGGTAATGATTTTGTACGACGACCCTTGATAAGCCGGAGTACGGAGATAGATGAGCGTCCCGATAAGAACAAAGATATAGAAAATAGTTCCACCAGCTAGCAACTGCCTCGGACGTTTCACTTCTGGGATCCGTCCCACTACCCATTTGTTTTGATAACTCACGAGCTTACACCAATTATGAATACGGTGTTTCGACACGCACATAATCTTTCTCGTTTGAGTTAAAGATTAGTATAGAACTTCAACCATATAGAAAAGAAACGTTTGTCTAAGTTGTAGAATTTTGTAATAATGGTAGATGTTTGCAAAAATCACACCAATTAATCTTTGTCAATATATTTAAATATTATTTCTACTTCGGTTCAACACCGAGTAAAAACGGAAGGGTTTAATTTCCTTCTCCGTCATCTTTGGCTACGGAAATTGCTCAAACGAACCTTCTCGGTCGGGACTGGGTTCAACGACGATATTAGACAGAAATTACGAGACAGCTTCCAAGCCGATGACAGGGTAGCTTGGAACGCAAAGGGACGTACGGCTATCGATTCACCAAATCTCACAACGGAGGAAGCATACACGCTTCTCACCGCGATAAAACCAACGCCCAACTGACATACGACTACGAGACCTCCATCCAAAATGCGCAAATCACTCACTGGACTCGCATCGGTCGCATTCGTGGGCGGTTTGTTCGGACGCGGTCTTCGATATGGCCTGAACATCGTCATCGCAAACGGCCTCGGTACCGGGGCGCTCGGCTATTTCGCCTTCGGCATGGTCGTGATGAAAGCGGGCGGCGTTATAGCCCGATTGGGGCTGGACAACGCGGCACAAAAGTTCGTCCCGAAATACGTCACGGATGGTGACGACGGCGCACTCTCGGGTACCGCCTTGTTCTGCCTTGCGCTTCCGTTTTTCGTCGGTGCGATCATTGCCGGAGGCGTTTTCGCCCTCGATTATCGGTTTGACCGAGTTCTGGGTGTTTCTCTCAGCCCGACGAGCACGTTTACCCTCGGAATCCCGTTCTTCGCGACGATGATGGTCGGTGTCGCGGTGACGAAGGGACTAAAGGAGACGAAATATCAGGTGTACATCCGTGATATCGGCCAGTCGGTCGTCGCAATCCTCCTCGTCGCGTTCGGAGTGTACGTCGCAAAGGATCTCACTACCTCCATCTACGGTTACATTCTCTCGTTTGTCTTCGGTACCGCTCTCGTGATCTACTTTCTTTTCAACGAGGATGTTATTTCGTTTTCTACACGCCCGCACGTCAACGGGAAGAGGGTGCTTGGGTTCGCCCTACCTCTCACATTGGCTGCCGTCATTCAGTACCTCCTCACGTGGACTGATATCCTGATGCTTGGCGTCTTCCTCCCACCGAGCGACGTCGGCGCGTACCAGGCCGCGTATCAAACGTCGGTTCTGTTGCTCGTCGTGTTACAGGCGGTGAATTCCATTTTCCCATCCCTGATTTCTGATATGTACGAACGTGACCGATGGGATCACTTACAGCAGATCTTCGAGTCGGCAACGAAATGGATTACGTACATCACGGTACTTGGCTGCCTCTTCGTCGCAGTCTATGCGAAAGAAATCCTCGGCTTGTTTGGCGCGGCGTCGAACGAGGCCCAGTTGGCGCTCATCGTCCTCTGTGTCGGTCAGACAGCGGCCGCAAGCACCGGCCCGTCCGGATATCTACTCATCATGACGAATCATGAACGTTTGCAACTTTATAACACCACGACTGTTGCCTTTGTGAACTTCATTTTGAACTATTTCCTTATCAATGAATTTGGTATTCTGGGCGCCGCGATTGCGACCACTGCATCGTTTACTCTATTGAACCTCCTTCGAATTTCGGAAATCTACTACTTTCTTGGCGTTCAGCCTTACTCGCGTAAGTATTGGAAAGGTGCCGTCGCACTCGCATGCACGGCCCCGATACTGCTCTTTGGAAGCCGCCTTCCGATATTGGAAATCGCGCGTCTTTTCGCCGGTGGAATCATCGCGCTTCCCGTCTTTTTCGCAGTGGTTTGGCTCCTCGGCGTCGAGGAAAGCGACCTCGCTGTCTTCGATAAAATCTGAGCCACACTCAATCGTGAAATCTTTGCCACGCACTCCGACTGTCTGTCACCTTCCCTTCGCGCTAACCGAACGATATAAGTCAGCAATCTACGCTATGCAATAATAGCGTGTTGCAAATGCAACTAACTGAAAAACGTGTCCTCGTTACTGGCGGAGCAGGATTCATCGGATCGAACCTCGCAAATCACCTCGCTGCGAAAAACGACGTCGTCGTCGTAGACGACGGCTACCTCGGCACTGCCGAAAACCTCGACGACGCTGTCGAATACCACGAAAAAAGTGTACTCGACGACGACCTGCCGACCAACGTGGATGTCGTGTTCCACCTTGCCGCCCTTTCGTCCTACAAGATGCATGAGGAGAATCCGACGAAAGGTGCTCGGGTAAACGTCGAAGGATTCGTCAACACCGTCGAACAGGCTCGAAACGACGGCTGTGACACCGTCGTCTACGCCTCCACCTCGTCCATCTATGGAAATCGAACAGAACCGTCGCCAGTTACGATGGACGTGACGGTCAACACCGGGTACGAAGCGTCAAAACTCGCCCGCGAACGCTACGCCGAGTACTTCGCCAACCACTACGATATGAACATGGCCGGGATGCGATTCTTCTCGGTATACCAGGGCTACGGTGGTGCGGAAGAACACAAAGAAGAGTACGCGAACGTTATCGCACAGTTCGCCGACGACATGGACGATGGGGATTCTCCGGTGCTCTACGGCGATGGCACCCAAACTCGTGATTTCACACACGTTTCTGACATCGTCCGTGGATTGGAGTTCGCGGCGGAAAACCAATTGACGGGTATTTACAACCTCGGAACGGGCGAGAGCTACGACTTCAACACCGTCGTCGAGATGTTGAACGAGGAGTTGGGGACGGATATCGAACCGGAGTATATCGAGAATCCTATTCCAGACGAGGTGTACGTCCACGACACGATGGCCGATACGACCGCCATGTATGAGGCAACTGGGTGGGAACCGGAGATCACGTTTAAGAAGGGCATCGAGCGAGTGTGTAGACAGTACGTCTAAAATAGAGTACCGAAAGAGACCTTCGTAGATAGGTTCGTTGGATTGGTGACATTCTTACAACCGACCGGCAATCGTACCAATATTTTTCAGCGCAACGATTGCTTCTAAACCACCCTTAACAATCGATTCTGATCCGCGGGGTTTTAGGAATCATCTCGGTGCCATATATTCGAAATCACTAACTATCCTAATTGGTCGGTGAGAAACTGCTGTTGCACAAAATCGTGGTATCGATTCTCGAAAACGACTACTCCAGCCGCTCTTCGAACCACTGCCATTCGCCGGTGAAGAATCCGTGTTCTTTCAGATTCCACACGTCGGCGTCGGTGACGACCGGTCCTTTGCGGTAGGACTGGAGCATGTTCCACACCCAGACCATCGTTCCGAGCGCGATGATAACCGCGCCGACGGTGGCGAGTTGTTGGAGCAGTTGGAATTCGGAAGGGTACTCTGCGTACCTGCGTGGCAGGCCGAGCATGCCCAGCACGATGAGGATGTTGAACGTGACGGTGACACCGATGAAGGTAAGCCAGAAGTGAACCTTCGCCAGCGTCCGGTTGAACATCCGCCCCGTCATGAGTGGGAACCAGTAGTAGACGGCGGCGAACATGGCGAACGGAATCAATCCCATGATGATGAGGTGGAAGTGGCCGACGACGTAGTAGGTGTCGTGGAGCACCAAATCCACGGGAATCGACGCCAGAAAAATTCCCGTCACGCCGCCCACGATGAACGTGGCAATCGACCCCACACAGAACAGCATCGGTGCGGTCAGGCGCAGCCGACCGTTCCACATCGTCGTTATCCAGTTGAACGTCTTGTCGGCACTGGGTATGGCGATGGCCAGCGAGACTGCCATGAACGACGCGCGCAGTCGCGGGTCCATCCCGACGGTGAACATGTGGTGGGCCCAGACGCCGAAGGAGAGG
>CAYNQM010000019.1:31134-33165 GCA_964399275.1 uncultured Haladaptatus sp. | reverse complement strand
GAGCGCACGGCGTGGACGCTCAACAACTCGAAGGACATCCAGATGGCGCAGGGGCTGTCGGCGGACATCAAGACTGAAGACGAGTAAACGAGGCGTTTCCTTCGTTTACGTCTTTACGGAGTAACTGACGGCTGTTCTTTTGTCGAACTTACGAGAAAGCATTTATCTCAGGTCGGTGTAGTGTAGGATATGAACAGAGACGACGTTATTACCTTTGCGTTGGCACTCGTCGCCGCGGTGGTGACGTTCACCATCGTCGGCAGTGGTATGGTAGACAGTTCCCTGTCGCTGGTCGTTGGCGGTGAGGCAGTAGCGGTAGACTCCACGCTGGTCATCGCTCTCGTCCTGTTCGGTGGCCTCCTTGCTGCCAAATCACACTTTCGAGTTTCGAACTGATCACTCTGCGAGATTCGACAGCGATATTCACGACGAAATAGCGTAGCAATTAGTGACAGCACTTCGGTTTTGGTTTGCGAAGAGTGGAAGACGATTGGAGACGAGGGGGTTGGGTTGTGGCTTCCGGAAGCCGGTGGGTTCCGACCAGAGCCCACGCGACGAGGCGCACAGTCCCGATGTGCCGACAACGACGAGAAAAGCGTCGTATATCGGCATACACCAATTTTGGTTTGTCGCTTATAAATCTGTGCAACTTATCCACGGCCGGGGTCGGTTCTCGCCCGTTTAAGCAGGTTGCCTATTCAGCACGTTCGCTTACTGAAATCGCGAAAGTCAATACAATCGCTATGAGTGGAAACACGCTCGAAGACCTGTTCGAAGAGGGACTGAAAGAGATGTACTACGCCGAACACGAACTCCTCGACGTGCTCGACGAACTCAGCAGCGAAGTCGATGACGACGAAATCGAGAGCGCGTTCGCCGAGCATCGAGCGGAGACGGAAGAACACGTCTCCCGCCTCGAAGAAGTGTTCGACCGCATCGGCGTCTCGCCCGAGCAGAAATCCGTCCACGCGCTCGACGGGATGGTGGAAGACCACCAGCAGTTCACCAGCCAAGACCCCGACCAAGAGGTGCTGAACCTGTTCGACAAGGCCGCCGCCGAAAAGACCGAACACTTCGAAATCGCCGCATACGGCAACCTGACGTTCATCGCCTCTCAGTTGGGACACGAGCAGTCGGCAGACATCCTCGAAGAGACCCTGCGCGAGGAAGAAGACGCGCTGGACGAGTTGAAGTCGATTAGCGAACAGTACGACATGGAATCGGTTCCGATGCAGGGTTGAACTTCCAAACTTCTTCTCGACGAGCAAGCGCCGTCCTTAGATTCGCTTGCTGACGTAGGGACCGTCCTGATGGTAGCCGAGTTTGTTTCGGTAGTACTCCCGCGCGCCGATACCGGAGATGACGCTGAGCTTTTCGTAGCCCGCGTCTCTGGCGAGGTCTTCTGCTTTCTCCATCAGGCGGCGACCGTAGCCGCGGTGTTGGTGCTGGCTGTCTTCGCTGGCCGAACCGACGGACACCTCGCTCCCGTAGACGTGGAGTTCGCGGATGAGGGCCGCGTTGTCGAGTTCCCGGCGAACCGGGTCGCCGGGGAATCGGAGGCGACAGAAGCCGACGAGCAGGTCTTTGTCGAAGTCCTCGAAGCTGATGAAATGTTCCGTGCCGCCGCCAGCCTCGTAGGTCAGCACGTCCATCTCGACGTTTTCGGGTTCCTCGTCGTTCATGCCGACTTCTCTGCATCGGATACACTCACACGACCAGCCGTGTTCGTCCATCTTCTGGCGGGCGAGTTGACGGAGGTTGGACTTCCACACTCCGGCGTCGATGAAGTCGGCGGGGATGTCGCGCTGGACGCGCTGAAGGCGGACGTAGCGCGGAATCATCGACTTGATTTCCGCGACGATTTCCGCAGCCTCTTCGTTTCGGAGCGGTTCGTATTCGTCCTGATATTCGTGATGGCGTTCGGCGTCCTCTGGGAGATCGTGGAGTTCGGGGCCGAACTGCTGGCGGGACTGGTCGGCGCGAAGGTGTTGGTCCAGTACGGCCTCGACGACATCGTCCTCGACCTCGTGT
>CAYNQM010000019.1:17856-31124 GCA_964399275.1 uncultured Haladaptatus sp. | reverse complement strand
CTCGTCGTTCGAGAGAGGTTCGTACTCGTCTTTGTGCCACCAGTCGTAGGTCGCGGTGCCGCGGACGACCAGCGTGGGGTAAATTTTGAGGAAGTCCGGTTTCCACTTCTCGTCCTCGAAGATGCGCCGGAAGTCCTCGACGCACATCTCCTTGGACATGCCGGGCTGGCCGGGCATCATGTGGAAGCCGACTTTGAACGCGGAGTCCCGGAGTCGCTGATTCGCGTCGATGGAAGCCTGCGCGCCGTGACCGCGGTGCATCTCGCGGTTGATTCGCTCGAAGGTGGTCTGTACCCCGACTTCGACTTTCGTCCCGCCCAAATCGAGCATCCGGTCGATTTGCTCGGGGTCACACCAGTCGGGTTTCGTCTCGAACGTCGTGCCGATATTGCGCACGTTGTTCGTCTCGTTTTCGGCGATGACGTCCTCCAGATACGAGAATTCGTACTCTTCTGCATCCTGCGCAAAACTGACGCCCTCCGCCGGTTCGGGTTCCTTGTCCACATCGAAGTCGTTCATCGCCTCCAATGCGCGCTTGACGAACCATTCCTGATAATCGTGGCTCCGAGCAGTCATCGTCCCGCCCATCAGGATGAGTTCGACCTTATCCACGGGGTGGCCGATTTCGCGCAGTTGCTCCAATCGCAGGGTGACCTGCCCGTACGGGTCGTAGTCGTTCTGCACGCCGCGCGCCGCCGCGGGTTCGTGGCCCGTGTAGCTCTGGGAAGACGAAAATTCGGAGGCAGGTCCGCCGGGGCAGTAGAGACATTTCCCGTGCGGGCACTGGTGCGGACTGGTCATGATGGCGACCGGCGAGACGCCCGAGGCGGTGCGAACCGGTTTGCGCTGAAGCACGGACTCCAGTTCCTCGCGCTGGTCGTTCGGTGCGAAGTCGAGAATCTCGGAGTTTTTCGGCACTTTCGGGGACGAGAACTCCGAGCAGGCTTGGAGTTTCGCGCTCTCCACGTCGTCGCGCTCGATTTCGCCCGCGAGGATGCGCTCGACGAGCGCCTCGCAGACCTGCTCGAACGCCTCGGTCTCCGTAGCCTCCGGCGTCTCGGTGCTCATTACGTGCTATTTGGTCGTTTCCCCCGGATAAGCGTGTCGTCTACGACTAGCACTCTGTGATTGGTTTTCGGTTTGCTGGCGTGTTGACTGCAATTGCTAGGCATAAGCCACGCTCTCGCTGGCGAGGAGTTGATTTCACTGACGACAGCGCCACCGTGGATAATTGTAGGCGCAGGCCACGAGCGACTGCCCGAGTTCGGGCGTGGCCTGCGCCTAGATGGTTCAATCTGCCTACTCCCACCAAAATGGTGATGCAAAAATGAGCGTACAGAAACGTCAGTAAAACACGAACAACGTTGTCTGAAGTCTAGTTCACGCGTTCGCTGACGGACTCGATGACGGCGTCCAGTGCCGCCTCACGCTCGCCGCGGAGGAACTCGAACTTGCCGTCGCGCGTGCCGACCGGGACGATTCCGGCCTCGGGCGCGTGCTCGCGAACGGCTTCGGCGATGTCGCGGACGTTGATGCCCGCGTCACTGCGGATGTGGATTTCGTCCTCCGCGAGACCGAGAGTGACGTTCTGGCCGCCCGGTTTGCCCGTGAGGTCGTGGCGGTGAAGTGCGTCGAGGAGCACCGCGGTGGACGGGAAGTCGAAGCGGTGGGTGTAGGCGTCCGTGTCGAGGACGGTGAAGGTGACGCCGTTTGCACCGCGAACCGAGAGGTTCGGCTCTGCGGTGTCCAGTTCGTTTTCGAGTTTCGTGCGGAACTGCTCGCTGACGTGCTCGGCGAGGTCGCGCTTTGCGTGCTCGAAGAGCAGGTCGGTGATGAGTTCGCGCTTGTCCTCGTAGGACTGGTAGTAGGCTTCCAGCGCAACTGCTTCGCGCAGGGCGGTGACGTGGGCCTCGTCGTAGCCCGCTTCTTCGGCGAGTTCGACGTACTCTTCAGGGATATCTTCCCAGTAGCTCACCGCGGGGAGGTGGGAGATGTCCTCGCGCACGTCGTCGTTGACGTGGGCCGCGACGTTCGCGCCGAGGACGCCCGCCGCAACGTCTTCGCCCGAGTCGCCGAGGTACGGGTTGACGACGACCTCCGCCGTCTCGGCCACGTCCTCGTCGGGATACTGGGTGTCGATGACGACGTGGGGCGCGCCGTAGATGTCGAGTAGGTCGAGTCCGTCTTCGGATTCGACCGTGCTTCCGGCGTCCACGAGCACGAAGAGGGGCAGTTTCTCGTCGTGGCGCTCGCGGTTGTCGAGCATGTTCGTCGCGTCCTTCGTCGCGTCTTCCATGTCGTAGAAGCCGTTTTCGAGCGGCCGACGGTCGAAGTAGTGGTACTGGGCGTCGCTTCGTGCGTGCTCCTCGCGCACCAGCGGGAGCACCGAACGCTCCAGCGCCGCGCCTGCCACGTAGCCCTCGGCGCTCGCGTTGTGTCGGACGATGATAGGACGCGATTCGATGACTGCGCGGCGAATCGCACCCGCAGCGTCCTTGATGTCGTCGTGAATCGCCGCGACCACGCTGTCGTCGGCGAGCAGGTCAACGTCGGCGGGACGCGCTTCGTCTTCCAACGCCTCGGCCAGTCGGTTGGCGACGGCATTCTCTTCCTCCTCGGTGAGCGCGTCGAGTTGTTCGGTCTCGACTTGCAGTTCGTTGTTTCGCAGTTCGACTTCGCCGACGAGTCGCACCACGTCGCCCGTATCTACTTCGGGGTAGGCGCGGACGCCAGCCTCTTTGAACGCGGCGCAGTCCACGACCGCGGTTTCGTCGCGGAGTTCGAACACCGTCGGGCCGCTCGTCTGGCTCGCACCGACGATTTCACCCTCGATGCGGACGCGCTCGCCGACGCGCTCGTTCAGGGTCTCGATGGCGACGCGTTCGAGCGGCTCGTCGTGCTCGGGAATCGTCGCACTACCGACCGCGTTTCCCGAGCCGTCGGTGGTCGGCGACGGTTCCGGGGATTCCGTCGCATTCGACTCGTTCGGCTCGTTCTGTTCATTCTGTTCGTTCGACTCGTTCGGCTGGGTGTCGGTTTCGGACTGTTCTGGCTCCGACTGCGACTGCTCGTCGGGGAGGTAGATGTCGTCGGTATCTTGAATGAGTTTGCCACGGAACTCCCGCTCGGACTGGCGAATCGACCAACCGAGATCGATGTTTCCGTTGTCGCGGACGCCGAGCACCTGAACGTACACCGAGTCGCCGGAGTCCCAGTCGAGACTTTCCAATCGGCGGTCTAACTCACTTTTGTGGAGGAGGCCGGTTACGTTCGTTCCGATATCGATGAAGACGCCGAAATCGGCGAAGCCATCGACTGTACCTTTGTAGTATCGTCCCGACGTGAGGTGTTCGGGACGGCTGCCTTTGAATTCGAAGAGGACGTCCTGCTCGTGGCTCGCACAAATCGGGCCGTCAGCAGGTGTCCCACAAATGACGCAGTTACCCATTTATACTGGCAAAGAATAGTCCCGGCCTAAAACGGTTGTCGAAATCCGAGCGCGAACCACGCCGTTGACACAGGTGGTCAGTAGTAGTAAAAGGAGAAGTCGTCGCCACACTGGTAGCAGTCCACACGCTTCCCTTTCAGACGCTCCTCCTCGGGAATTCGTTCGTCTCGGTCGGAAATCGCTAACTCGACTGTCGATGCGCTACCACAGTGAGGGCATCCGACGGACATTGCCGATTGGGACATACGACACTGCAAGTCAGGAAAGCGCATAGTTATAGTCCGACTAAGAACTGATATGTGTCTCATGGAAACAACTGTTTCACCGGTTACCGGACTGTTAAGCGTCAGTCCGGTATCGGTGGCCGAGCAGTAGGGCGGCAAAATTCAGCATCAGTAGGATGAGGAACGTCTGGAACTGCCCGATGGTGTCGAGACCAGTTACGAGCAGCGGGACGTACAGGAACGGGAGGGCGACCGCTGTCCAGAAACTGATGAACCGAATGGGGGCGGAGAGCGACTCGGAAGCCGATGCGTTCGACTCCTCGTCACTCGCCGAACCGTCCATTGAATTGGGGTCTGTGAGTGTAGACATGCTCCGCACATCGTGTTACAACGTACCATGGTATTACTATTGAGTCACTAATCGGGAGAAGGGTGAACAACACGGAACAACATTCCGGATAGGCGACTGTTTTTCAGTTTATTCGAAGACAGGGCTGTCGTCTTCCATGCGTTCTATCTCTCCAGCGATTTTTCTGACGTGTTCGGGGAACAGCGCGACCTGTACCTCGTTGCCGTCCTCGTCCTCGAAGGTCAGTTTCACGCGCTTGTCGCCGAACTCGCGCGCCTCTGCAGAAGTCACGTCGAACAGTTTCGCGGTGCCGGTCTTGTTCGCTGGCCCGACGTTCTTTATCGACCCGTCTTTCAACTCGACCATGAAGTCGTCGATAAGCAAGTTGAGCATACCACCACTACGCAGTCAGTACTTTAATTACCACGGGATGGCCGTCCCGAGCGCCGGGAAGACGGTGACGAAGGCACCGAACCCCCGGAATCCGTACCCGAACACCAGCGCCGCGGGTATCGCGGTGACCAGCGCGGCCCGAGCGAGCGACGTGTCGTGCACTTCGCTCGTTCCGACGGCCAGCAGTATCGCACCGTACAGCGTACAGGCCGCACGTAACGTCGGGAACGGTAGCCCGGCGAACAGACAGGGTGCGACTGCGTAGCCGATGACCTGCACCGTCTCGCTGATACCCGCCCGGTCGGGGACGACCAACATCAGAAACACCGTCTGGAGCGCCGCCGTCAGGTGGAGCACGGCGGGGGCGACGAACAGTCCGACGGCCACCAGCACGAAGAGTTTTGCAAGGAGCGAACCGCCGGTATTCCCAACGGCAACCCCACCGAACGCCATCCTGGAGGCGACTTCGGCCACTGTCACACACACGCCGAACACCATTCCCGGCGCTTGGTCGCCCGGCGCGACGCCGACGTTGAAAAACCGCTTCGGCCGCACAAGCACTTCGACCCACGCGCGGGCGATGGCCCGTGGTCCTCGGTCGCGCCCACCCGTCGGATTTTCGACCCACTGTGTCACAGTTCTGCTTAGTCGGTTCGGAGGGTATGACAGTTCCGACAGCGCGCTTCGTAGGATTCCTGTGCGCCGACCAGAATCGTCGGATCGTTTACGTGTGCCGGTTCGCCGTCGATGAGACGCTGGTTTCGCGTCGCAGGTTCGCCACACTCCGCACAGATGGCTTGGAGTTTTTCGACGTACTCCGACACCGAGATGAGTTGCGGAAGCGGGTCGAACGGTTCGGCTCGGAACGTTTGATCGGTGCCGCTGATGACGACGCGACGCTCGTCCTTGGCGAGATGCTCGCAGACAGAAACGAGTTCCGCGGAGAAGAAGTTGGCTTCATCGATGGCGACGACCTGTTCGCCGTTCAGTCGGTCGGGAATCTCCCACACGCCCTCGTCGTCCGGTTCGACGACGGTCGCCTCCCACGAACTGCCGTCGTGCGAACCGACGGTGTCCTCGCCGTAGCGGTCGTCGAGCGCCGGTTTGAACACGGCCACTTCTTGGCCTGCAATTTCGGCGCGCCGAAGCCGACGCAGTAGTTCCTCGGTTTTCCCGGAGAACATACAGCCGGTGATCACCTCCACCCACCCGCTGTTCGTGATTTTGTGCATATCCGAACTGCGCTCAATCCGGCGTCAAAAGGATTGCTTATTCGAGTTGCCGACTCGAAAACGTCCGACCGGAGTCAGCTACGATTTCGGGACAGTCTCTTCCGCCGTGTCTTCCGATTCCGACTCCGATTGTGAAACGGTCGTCACCCCACGACCATTGGCGAGCGTGCTTTCGAGAAGTGCGCCGTGGCCGCGCCGTAGTCGCTCGGAAACCGCTTGGTGAGTCACGCCGATTTCCTCGGCCAATTCCTCGGCCGTCGCATCACGCGGTATCGAGTAATAACCCCGTTCGTGTGCAAGTTGAAGCGTCGTTCGTTGCTCTTCAGAAAGCCCGTGTCTATCCTGATCTTTGCCCGTGAACTCCGTGATGTTCCGAATTTCAAGGTCGATTCCTTCGTCTTTACAATACTCGTAGGTACGGGTGATCGAGTCGTGGTCGGTAAACAGAAATCGAAGGTTCCACGTACCGTCTTTGCCAGTTGCGGCGAGTACTGTCCCGTTCTCTTCAACGAGTACGCGGACGAGCACGTCGATTTGGCTGACCCACTCCAGTCGATAGAGACAGTCCGTGTCGAACTCGCCGACAAGTTGAAAATCGGCGACGGTCTCGTCTTCGGCGAACGCTCGCTCTATCTCCTCTCGATTATCGGTTCCTACCCAAATAAACGGTAGCAGGTTGTCGCTGTTGTACACTACCATCTGTTTCACCTCGAACGCAACGGCATCTAGCGTCTCAACCGTGTATTCGAGTGCGAAGTCCTTCGCGGGAAGTTCGGCATCAACAATCGTTCCGGTCATAGTTTCTGAATATTCGTTGTCGTCTCCTATCGTGACATTTTCACATCTCCAACAACCCATTCTCTAGACGGGTCGCGTGACTGAACGAATCCGCTTCTATCTTGCATCGAGTTCGGTACGCTCGACTACCGGGTATCGACGATGCCGAGCGCATTCAAATGCGGATTGCGACTGGCGATTACCGTCTTGTAATGGGGGGAATCGACGACTGTACCGGAATATAATTTGCCCACCTATAATAGTCAACTGGCGCGAAATCACCAGTATTTATATCTGCTGGCTGTTCCGGCGATTGCCGTCTAGAAACTGTCACTCGGTGTCGGCACCGATTATCAGCGTATTCCGAACGAGGTTGGCGGACGCCCGTCGGATACGTTGAGACGTCGCGTTCGAAGAGATACCGAGAATTTCCGCCAACTCTTCGTTCGTGACCGAGCGCGGGATGTCGAAATACCCGTTCTGCGTGGCTGTGACTAACGCTTCGTACTGTTGCTTGGTCAATCCAAACTCACTTTGGCGCGAGTTCGCCGGAGAGATGATATGGTTAACTTCGAACTCGTAGCCACGTTCAACGAAGTAGTTCCGGAATGACGAGACGAGTTCCTTCTCGGCAAATCGGACTTTGAGTCGCCAAACGTCCCCGGTCGCTTTCGCTTCCAAAATCGTCGCATCCTGGTCGATCATCTCGTTGATGATTTCGATGATCTCGTTCTCCCAGACGATTCGGTACAACGTACTGTCGTTTGTCTCTTCGATTATTGTCGCGTTGACGACCGTCGAGTCGGTTCGAAGCTCCTCGTAGAACGTCTCGGAATCGCCGCCAGTCATCCAGAGGAACGGCATCACCCACTCAGCACTGTGAGTGGCGAGCCGTTCTGCTTCGATCGTTGCTTCCGGAACCGCAGTGAGAGTCTCGTGGAGCGCGAACGATTTGGTCGGGATACTAACGTCGGCGGTAATACTCATACGTTGGTTTTGCTTTCGAACGAAATAAATCACAATCGGCCGTACTCATTCAAACGCGCCGACGTTTTCCTCGCTCTCGAAACTCGACGGGCAGGGTTCGATTTTGCAGTACCGGACTGCCTGCCGACCGAGCGTGACCACGCGCTCTGCCAGTTCGTCGTCGGTAAAGTTCCCGTTCGTCACCGCACTGTGCGACTGTGGCACTGCGGCCTCGTAGGGAAGCACCCACGCGTCCAGCGCCCGGCAGACTTCCCGTAGGTGGTTCATCGCAGTGACGGGGAATCGTCCGCCAGCGACTGCGAGCAGGCCCACGGTCTTTCCCTCAAACTCGTCGAAGCCACAGTAGTCGAGCGCCGTCTTCAGGGGCGAGGAGTACGACCCGTGGTACATCGGCGTCCCGAGGACGACGGCGTCCGCCGCGCGCACACGACGTTTTAATTCCGGAACGTCGCCAGCCTCCCGACTGCGCGGGTCGTACAGCGCGAGGTCGAACTCGCGCAAGTCGAGCAGTTTACCGGTTCCTCCCGCGTCCGCCACTCCCGACAGGGCGTGCTCTAGTGCGATTCGGGTAGCGCTCTCCTCCCGGAGACTTCCACAAATTGCGACGACGTGTGGCTGATTAGTCATGGAGTACGTTGCGGTCGGCAAGGAGAAATAGGTTACAGGGGGAACGGTAAAATATCACGAAATCGAACACAGAGCCGTGACGAAGCCAGATTTCGAGTCGGCTCCGTTGACTCACGATTTGCTGGTCAAATCCGCGGGCTACCACGAGGCGACGACCGCTATTTTGAACGTCGCCCTCGACCGCGCGACTACTGGCTTCGTCAGAATCGACCACGACGAACTGGAGACGAACGTCGAAGACGCCCCGCGCTGTCGAGAGACGTGGCGGGACGTACAGAATTCGTTTTCGTGGATGGACGCCCGCCCCGGTGCGTGGTATCGCGGCAACCTCCCCGACACCGCCGAGGAGTTCCGACGACTGTGGACGCTCACGGACGGAATGTGCGGTATCCACTTCGTCCGCGAAATCGCGCTCTATGACGGGGACGAGTGGCTGTTCTTCGCGGTTCCCCATCATACCTACTGCTGGCTCCGCGACGCCGAGGAGACGTTCGTCGGCGACGTTGACGATGTGCTCTCCGACCAGCGAGCCTGCGTGTTTCGAGACGGAACACACGTCGAGTGGGAGCGCGATGGCCGGGAGTACTCCATCTCCAGCACGTCGCTCTGCGTCGGCGGCGGTAGCTTTCGCACCAGTGGCTGTTACGGTCTGTCGAATCTCGACAGCGTGCGCGCAGGCGAGGAGCTAACGCTCTGGCTCGATTGGCAGGTAGACCCCATGCCCGGCATCGTCGGTCGGCTATTGGCGGGTGCGATGTCGCTGGTCTACAACCCGCCCGAGCGGTTGCAGTTCGACGACGAGACGACGTTTCGAGAAGCGGAGTCCGTGCTGACGACAATCCTCGAAAAGCGTGACACCCCTGTTTAGCTGACTTCTACTACCGCAGTCGTGCAATCCACTCTCCGTTTTTATTATCGTTCGTGTCACCCAGTTCAGCCGAGTCTGAAACCATTCGCAAAATCATCTCTCCCTCATGCAGTATTCCCTGCTATGTGTCTGCTTAGAAGCTCGTTCACTATCCGTTTAAGTGATGAACTATCCGATTGAGACGGTCATCAATCGTCGTATTTCACGGGTTCATTGTCGGAGATTGACAAAAGTGTCGCCGTCACGTTCCCTCATTTTCACCAATCCGTCGTCTTGCAAATCCGAGCACAACCCTCGAAGCCACTCCTCGCCGTGGTCGCCGCCGTAATCGACCCGAACGCGAGGGCCGAGTTTGGAGAGCGGAAGTTCATCGTACTCTTTCAGAATCGAAATCACGCGCCCGCGGAATTGCCTGCGCGAGCCGTCGAACTTCGGTTGGGTGGGCACGTCGGGTGCCGTAAAATCGCCGACTTCGTAGGCGTGACACCACTCGCGCCAGGGACAGCCTGCGGTATCACAAGAGGGCGTCTTCTCGCAGGCGACGCCGCCGAGTTCCATGATGGCGTTGTTCCAGACGCGCGATTTGCCCTCGGGCATGAGTTCGCTGGCTGACTCCTCGAAGGCGGTGTCGTCGTCCGGAACGTCGAAGGCGCGGTAGAGCACGCGCTTGACGTTCGTATCGACCACGGCGTTCCCCTCGTTGAACGCGAAGGAGGCGACCGCGTTCGCGGTGTAGGGGCCGACGCCCTGCAAATTTTGGAGTTCCTCGGGCGTTTCGGGAAATTCGCCGTCGTACTCCGTGGTGACCTGTTTCGCCGCCTCGTGGAGGTACTTCGCGCGGTTGTTGTAGCCGAGGCTGTGACTCGTCCAGAAGCCGACCACGTCCGAGCGGTCTGCTTCAGCGAGGTCGGCGGCGGTCGGCCAGCGGTCGAGGAACGCCTCCCACGCCTCCACGACGCGCCCGAGTTGCGTCTGCTGGCTCATCACCTCGGAGACGAGAATGGCGTAGGGGTCGTCCGTCTCGCGCCACGGAAACGTCCGGTGGTCGGCCTCGTACCACGAGACGAGGGCGTCGCGTACCGCGTCGATGTCGTCCGGGAGCGACCACGACGTGTCGGTCATTGGCGGTGGTTTGGGTGGATCCGGTTTACCGGTAGCGGTTCGGACGCAGTCTATGGCACTAATTGGCACACAGTCTGATAACCTGAAGGCTTATTGCCCGCTCGTCTCAATCTCCGGAAAATGGACGTACGGCCCTCGACACTTTTCCTCATCGGCGTCGGTATCGTCGTCGTTCCGGTTGCGCCGCTCGTTTTCGTCCGCAGTCCGGCGGCGTGGATCGCGTTGGGAGGGGCCTTCATGCTCGCCGGGGTGGGGATGGCGCTTCACCGGAGTCGCGGACAACGGTCGGCACGCGAATCGAGTCCGGAGTCCCAGCATTTCATCATCTGTCCGTACTGCGACACCCGCAACTTCGCCAGCAGGGACGTCTGCCGATACTGCGAAAAAGAGTTCTAGAGCGAAAACGGTATCCGACCGCCACCCGACCACCCGGTCATGAGTCTCGACGACTTGACCGACGACGTGGAAGCCGCCTACTCCGACTTCGGCGACGAGGTTTCAGTGGCACTCAACCGGGAGACGCGCAACGAACTCGCCATGCTCTCGGCCTCGCTCGACCCCGACGACCCAGACGAACTGATTCGTCGGGCGGTTCATCTCCTGTTTCAATCGACCGTCGAAACCGGAAAACTCGACTTCCATCTGCGAGGGTCGTACGACGTCACCTACGACGAATATCTTTCCGGCATGACGTTCGAAGAAATGACGGGCGCGACCCAGTATCCCCAGCGCGACGACGAGCGCCGCTACCAGTTCTAACTGAGCGCTAACTCACGCAATACAACCGAGGACGACGATGTCGTCGCTCGGCGTCCACTCTACGAGTCCCTGCCCGGCGAGTTTCGGCAGGTGGGAGTGGCGAAGTACGACTTCCGCCCGCTTGCCGTCGGTCTCGATACGTTCAGTGACGAGGTGGTCAGCCAATTCCCGCACCGTGACACAGCCGTCGCCGTCGTGTAGGTAGGCAAGGATAGCGCGTCGGTGTTCCGAGGCTAACGCATCGTACAGTTCCGGTGGAAGGCGAAAGAGTGCGCTCAGGCCGATTGTCCCTATCGCGCTCCGAAGCGCCAACGGAAGTCCGCTCACCAGCCGAGTGCTGGCCTGGTCGTGGCGTGGTTCGTCTTGCATGTTGGCCATCGTATTCGAAACGAATGGGGTAACGAGAATAGAATCATTGCCTGTTATAACAGACGGTTTTAACCGGTGTCGTATTCGGTAGTGTTCGTTTCGAGGAACACCGATTCGAGCACAGAACCCGTGGCACGCCGCACGCGCTCCGACACCGACTGCTGTGAGACGCCGATATCCTCCGCGAGTTCGCCGAGCGTGACGCCCCGCGGAACGTCGAAGTACCCCTGTTCGACCGCCAACACGAGGGCTTCTCGCTGTTCGGGCGTCAGACCGAACTCCCCTCGGTCGGTCTCCGTCTCCATCGCCACCCGGTCGAGATGAAAGTCGATGTCGTGCTCCTCGCAGTAGGTTTGAAATTCCGAAAGCGCGCCGTGGTCGTTGAACCGAAGCCGAAACCGCCACCGGTCGTCGCCGTATGCTTCGAGGATGGTCGCGCCGACTTCGGCGATGCCATAGATGAGGCTCTCGACCGCTTTGCTCCACTCGACTCGGTAAAGGACTCGGCCGGCGACCCTATCGAGCGCGACGAGATGTTCGACGTTGGGATTCGACTGCACGTCGTTTTCGAACGCCTCGAACTCGGTGCCGATGGCCCAAAAAAAGGGAAGCACCTGCCGAGATGACGGAACGACACGCTCTAGTTCGACGTGAACGTCGCTGTCGGTGAGAAGTGCCGTGCCGAGAAGGAACTCTTCACCGGAAATCGATAGGTCTGCTGTGACGCTCATGCAAAAACAACGCCGCGGGCGGATATAGTTCTACGCTACGTCTTCGATGGCGTCGAGCAGGAGGTTGATGCCGAGGTCGATTTCGCGCTCGGTGACGTCGAGCGGCGGGAGGATGCGGAGCGTCTTGTAGCCGCACCCGAGCGTGAGCAGACCGCTCGAAAGCGCCGCATCGACGACCGCTTCCCTGCGGTCTTTCGTGTCGAACTCGACGGCGAGCATCAGACCCCGACCGCGCACGTCGGTGACGTTCTCGGGGTCAGCGTCCGCAATAATTTCGCGGGCTTGCTGTCCGCGTGCCTCGACGTTCGCGAGCAAATCATGTTCGAAAATCGAGTCCATCGTGAGCGCGCCCTGAAGCGACGAGACCACATCGCCAGCGCCCCACGTGGAGGAGAGTCGGCCCTTCTCTTCGGGAAACACGTCCGAGCGAGAAATCGTCGCGCCGACGCGAAGCCCCTTCGCGCTGGTAATTACGTCGGGTTGGAGGTCGAGGTGGTCGATTGCCCACAGCTCGCCGGTTCGACCCATGCCGGATTGGATTTCGTCGGCGACGACGTTGATGTCGTACGTCTCCCGAATCTCGGCGATGTCGGCGACGAACTCCGGATTCGGAACGCGGTAGCCACCCTCGCCCTGTACCGGTTCGAGGATGATGTAGGCGACTTCTTCGGGGTCGATGATGCCCTGTTTGGGGTCGAGCTTGTCGGCGATGACGTTGCCGCCCGGCCCGTCCGTCTTCCAGCCGCAGTTGCAGTCACCGGTACAGGAGCAGTACGGAACGCTCACGACGCCCGGAATTTCCGGATAGCCCTTTCGATGGGCGACTTTCGAGCGGTTGAGCGAGAGCGCACCGAGGGTGCGACCGTGGAACGCGCCGTCGAAGTTGAACGCGCGGTGGCCACCGCGGTTGTAACAGATTTTGATGGCGTTTTCGATGGCCTCGGCACCGGAGTTCGACAGGAAGACGGTGTCCATGTCGTAGTGGCTCGTGGCATCGACGAGTCGTTCCATCAACTGGGTCGGGCCGGGGAACTCGGGGTCTTCAGGCGGCCAACCACCCGAAGCGTAGAAATCCTGTCCCGCGATTTTCGTCGGGTCGGGGAGATCGAACTCGCGGATTTTGTCCATTATCTTCGGATTGTTGTATCCGAGCGGGGCGGCGGCGACGTGACTCGTGAAATCGAGGAGGACGTTGCCATCGACGTCGGTACAAAACGGTCCTTCCGCATCTTCAGTAATATCCCAGACGAAATCGTAGACGTACGTCGTCGGGGCGGCAAACTTGTGATGGTAGTCTGACCACTGTTTTGCTTTCTCTCCGGGCATTTCCCGGACCTGTGGCTCGGCTGGGAAGGCGGGTCGACCCCGGCCAAGGTCAACTT
>CAYNQM010000019.1:0-17846 GCA_964399275.1 uncultured Haladaptatus sp. | reverse complement strand
CGAAAAGGCGCGTTTTAAAAGTTCGTTATGTGTCCTCAGATGACGGCAACGATTGCGGTCAGGCCCGATCCGGCGAGCAGGACGCCACTCCACATCGCAATCTTGTAGGCGAACTCCCGGTTCGGGGCGGTGATGGTCAGTGCGGCCTTGACGATGATGCTCGATGCGGTTGCGAGCAAAATACCGAACACGGCAGTCTGCTGGTCGAGATTGCCGCCACTGTAGAGCGTCACTGCGGAGGCGGTCACGCCCGCACTGGACACCAGTCCGGACAGCAGAGCCGTGATGTAGAACCCGGTTTGACCGAACTGGCTCTTCGCCAGTGCTCCGCCGACCACGACGAGCAGGAAGATGACGCCGAATCCGAGCACGTTTCGGAGCGAGAACGGGCTTTTCAAATCGATGTCCATCTGTTGCGACCAGTCCGCGGAGTAGGCCGCGATGGCGACGCTCCCAACGATTATCGTTCCGAGCGGTAGTATCGCGCCGTACAACGTCTTGCCCGGGGTGCCGAGGGTAAAGGCTAGCGCGATGACGAGGTTGCGAACCGCCATCGCGGCGTCGGCCAACAGAATCGCGGCTACGCCGTAGGAGGCCGCTTCCGGACGCTGGCGGATGTGGTCTAACATGGTGCCGACGACGGCGGTCGAGGACGCTAACCCGCCGAAAAATCCCGTGACGGCGATGCCGCGACCGCCGTAGGTCTCGACCACGGCGTAGTTGGCGATGCCGATGCCTGCGACGGTGACGACCATCAGCCAGACGAGGCGGGGGCTAACCGTCACGGTTCCGAACGCGACTTCGCCCGGCGGAAGCAGTGGGTAGATGACGAACGCGAGGATGGCGAACTCCCCGGCCGACCGCAGTTCTTCGCGCGACATGCCCCACGCGAAACTGTGGAGTTCTCGCTTCAACACGAGCAGGAGCGAGGAGACGACGGCGACGGTGACGCCGACGAGGATGTACCCTTCGGCGACGAGGACGCCGACTCCGAACGTCACCAGCATCGACACGGAGGTCGTAAGCGACAGTCCCGTTTCCTCGTCTTCGTCCAGCAGTCCCTGCACCGCGAGAAGGATTCCCTGAACGATGACGAGGACGCCACCGAGCGCGAGCAGAACGTCTTTGTCGACTATCGTGAACGCCGCACCGAGAAGACTGATGAGAGTGAACGTTCGGATCCCGGCCGACTTTTGCGACCACTCTCGCTCCAATCCGAGAAATAGACCGAGTGCTCCGGCGATTGCGATGCGAACGACATCGCTTTCCAACGTAGCCGACGCGAGAACCTCTTCGAATCCGGTCACTCTGTAGACTAGATAGTGGTATAGATAAAAGAATTGCTGCCATCGCTCGTCTCCGCGCGAAATATTTATATTCCGCGGACGGGCTTCTGCCGTATGGTCAGCGGATTGAATATTGACAAATCTCGTGCCGCCTGGTGGAGTGCCGGTGCGGCACTCGGGTTGGTGTCGCTGTTCATCGTCTATTCGTTTATCGGGACCTTCGTCTTCGGTCTCTTCCTCTACTACGCGACGAGACCGGTTTATCGTCGCCTGAAACGGCGCGTTCGCCCTCCGAGTCTCGCCGCCACTATCGCGCTGTTGGCGCTCGCGCTCCCTGCGATACTACTCCTGGTCTACACGATCGCCATCGCGATCCAGGAACTGACGGTAGTCGTCCAGACGACGAACGTCTCTACATTGCCGGAGCCACTCAGGCAGTACGTGAACGTCTCCAAGGTGGCCAAGCATCCGGAGCAGTTCATCACCGACGGGAATAACACGAAGGCCATCGAGCAAGCCCTCGGCTTGGCGATGAAGTATCTCACCTTCATCGGAAACGGTGCCCTGCATCTGTTCGTGATCATTGCTCTCGCGTTCTACCTGCTCAGGGACGACCACAAACTTTCGCGCTGGTTCCATCGGTCGTTCGCCGACAGCGAGGGCGTCCTCGAAACCTACGTGCAACGTGTCGATACCGACTTCAACAGCATCTTCTTCGGCAACATCCTGAACGCTTTTCTGACGGGCACTATCGGCGCGATTTCCTACAACGTACTCGATACGATTGCGCCCGCCGGACTGGGAATCCCGTATCCGACCCTCCTCGGGTTGCTCACGGGCGTCGCTAGCCTCATCCCCGTCGTCGGAATGAAACTCGTCTACTTCCCCGTCACCGCAATCGTCGGCGTCGATGCACTGATGAAGCGCGACCCCGGTTTGCTCTGGTTCCCGGCGGTGTTCGCGCTCGTCTCGTTCGTCATCGTGGACACCATCCCGGATCTCGTCTTGCGACCCTACGTCTCGGGGCGCAATCTCCACGTCGGGATGGTGATGTTCGCGTACATCTTCGGCCCGCTTCTCTTCGGCTGGTACGGTATCTTCCTCGGGCCGATGATTCTGGTGCTCGTCGTCCACTTCGTGGAAGTCGTCCTCCCTGAACTCATCGCTGGCAAGCCGATTCAGCCGTGGGCGGTTGACCCGACGTACATGCGCGAAAAGGAACATCTTCCGCAACCGCCGTGCGACCCGACGGAATCGGTAGCGCCCGACGATGCAGTCGAAGACGTATCGACGGAACCGACGGAACTGACGCCAACCGACGGCGACGACTCGGCGAACTGACGGTCAGTGGTCAACGAACTGCCGTTCCCAGTCGCGGCGCGATTCGATACAGTCGTTCCCGCGGTCGGTGAGGCGGTAGTAGTTCGTGCGCTGGTCGCGCTCCCCTTTCTCGACTAACTCCATCTCCGCCAGCGTGTCGAGGTTCGGATAAAGCCGTCCGTGATGAACGGCCGCGTCGTAGTACGCTTCCAAGTCCTCCTTGATCGCGAGTCCGTGCGGTTCGTCGTGTCCGGCGACGACGTACAGAATGTCGCGCTGGAATCCCGTTAGCTCGTTCATAGTCGATATCGACTATTTATGTAGAAATACAATAAATATAGCGATGTATTCATATTGTCGCTGGGATGGTGCTTATTACCGTGCGCCACTTTTGGAGTAATATGCCCGAAGAAGTTCTATTCGAAACCGAAAATGCCGAGAATCGGTCAGACATCGCGGCCTACCTGCGCACCGTCGCGGACAAACTCGACAGCGGCGAGCCAATCGCGCTCTCCGCTGGAAGCCAGTCCGTCACCCTCGACCCGCCGACACGACCAGTGTTCGAAGTGAAGGCCGAACGCGAAACGTCCTCGTCCGGGCGGAGCGAACTCAGCATCGAGTTCGAACTCGAATGGAAGGAGGGCGAGGACGGGGCCGACGGGTCGGACGGCTCGCTCCAAATCGAGTAATCGACGGAACACGATTTTTGTAACCGAGAAGTAAATCGCTAATCGAGTGAATCGTTAACCAAACGAATCAGTAACCGAGCGAATCGCTGGTCGAACGGTCGAGTGTACAAGAGATAATGCCGTTGCTCGATAGTTTGGTTCTAAAGGAAAGCGGAACACGCGGGGGCGAAAAGACCCCGCGTACCGCTTGCCGCCCTGAATTGGTCCCCGCTGACGCTTCGGCCCTCCAAAGCGAAGCGTCAACTGCAACAAGACGGTGTAATGACTTAAAGGTAACGATTTAGATAACTCCCTGAAGACGGACGAAAGAAAGTTACATGTGCTCTTCTTCGAGCACCCACCCCAACGCCCTCTTGTAATACGTGAACATTCTGCGGACGCCTTCGTGGTTCATGTCGTCGCTTTCGAGGTGGTCTTTGAGGAACTCGTACTGCTCTCGGATTTCCTCTTCGTCTCTCATACGTGGACGTTTTCGGTTCCGACACGTTAGGCGTATCGGCACTTGAGGAGAGGTCGTGCGTGGAAAGGCTGTTCTTTCCTCGTGTCGCTACTGTTGGTTCCTGACACTGCCACGACAACGATGCGATTTTTGCAGTATTCACGGTAGCAGTTGCCGACTCATTCGGTTTCGATGCTGACCAGCGGCGCGGTGACGACGTTTTGCATAGGCTAGCGACACCTTTTCGAAGAATCAACCAGCAGTAGTTAGCTAGACTTCCTCAGATGATCGACTAGCAACAGCTCTATCCAGATTTCCTCAAAGAGTCAACCAAGAATAACTATCCAAACCTCTCAAAAACGGAAAGAACAAATCCCAAAACCAACTCCCATGTTCGAAGAAGCGACACGTTAATCTTCCCGGCGTGACACGGTATCACTATGCGGGTTCGAGAGTGGCAGGAAATCTTGCAGGACGTTATCGACCGTGACGTTGACCCGGATGGATGGCGGGCCGTCGGGGGCGAGCGAACAGGTGGCGTCGGCGAAGACCTGTATCTCGGCCACCAGAAGGCTGGTCTCTACCATCTGAAGACCTACGCGAAAAACCCCTACGAGGTTCGCGGGGTCGGCGCGCGAGTCGCTCGAAAGCTGGACGACGAAATCGGAACCTATCTTCCGAAAAAGGACTCCCGCGAGGGCCGGTTCGCCGTTCGCAGTCCGGAAGCGGAGAAACCTGGCGAGGCGGAAGTCGAGTCGCGCGCGAAACGGTTAGAAGAGGTCATCAAGGCCCACGCCGACGCGCCGACGTCGGGGGCCGACCTCTTCGACGACGTGATGGAGACGATAGAGAGTCCGGCGTTCGGGCCGATGGAATTCGATCGGTACGACCGCCCGGAGTCGGTCGGCGACCTCTCGGAGACGTTCGAAGAAACGGACAAACTGCTCAGTTCGGAACTGGACGACCTCATCGACGAGGACGAGGTTGGTCGCGGATTCCAGTAACGAGTCCGTCTTGCCGGGGTTTAAACCTCTGCTTCTCTCCTTCTCTTCCATGGGGGCCGTGAATCCACCATCCGAGACCGCGATTCGACAGGCAGGACGTGCAGAGCGACGTGACACCGATGCGATTCGAAGTCGGGTGCGATGATGGTCGGGCCACCGTCCCGTGAGGAGCACGCGGCAGGGATGGCTCGGCTGAAAATCGGAATCGTCCTGCTGGTCGGTGCTTCCGGCGGACTCATCGCCTTGCACGGCGGTGCGGACGTGCTCGGCGTCGTGCTCGCGACGCTGAGCGCGCTCGTCGTCGGTGCGCTGTTGACGTGGTATCTGATCTGGATTGCGCAGTGAGTCGGGAAAATTAAGCGTTGAGTCGCGCCAGCCATCGCTCGGGATGGTCGAGTTCGTCGTCGTCCGGGAGGTTCTCCGGCGCGTCCCACACCCGGGTCGCGGTCTCGATGCCGTCGGCATCGACGACGTACTGGAAGAACTCCTTGCCGCGTTCGTACTGTCTGCGCTTCATACCGAGGCCGAGCAGTCGCCGGACGAGTTTCGACAGCGGATTCATCCCTTTCCGGCGTGCTTCGATTTTCTGGCGCAGGTCTTCGTACTCGTCGTCGAACGCCTCGTCCATCAGCAGTTCTGCGTACCCTTCGACGGAAGTCATCGCGGCGTCGAGTTCGCGAAACGCCTCGCGGTCTACCTCGCCGTGGGCCAGCGCTTCGACGCCGGACTCCATTCGGGATTCGAGGTGGTCGGAGAGCCACGGGGCCGCGCCGAACTCCGCGGCGTGGGTGACCTCGTGGAAGGCGATCCAGCGCCGGAACCGGTCGTAGTTCACGTCGAGTTCGCGGGCGATGCGGTCGATGTTCGGGCGGACGAAGTAGAGGGCGTGTTCGTCGCCGTCCGCCAGTAGCAGCGGGTCGTACTGTCCGAGGACGTTCTTGCCCAGCACCGACAGCATCAGCGACATCGTTCCGGTGTTGATGGTCCGTGCGACACCCGGGACGAAGCCGGTCTCGCCCTCCTCAATTGGTTCCATCACGCGCCGGAATGTCGTGATGTTCGCGTCTATCCAGTGGTGACGATTCTGTATTTCGATGGTGTCCGGCACGTCGAAGGAGACGCCCGAAACGTCTCGGACGCGGGCACGCGCATCGCGAACGTCGGTCGCGTATCCGGTCTGCTCTTCGGGAGAGAGTTCGATAGAGCCGGGTTCCGTCGCCGACTTCGCCGCTTCGGCGACCGCGTTCCAGTCGATAGGACCGTTTCCGGACGCCCCAGTGACGGCACGGACGCTACGATAGAGATTCACGCATTCTGGTTGGGTTCGCGCCGACAAAATCCTTCTGTCCGGTCTCCCCTACTCCCGGCGTCGGTTCCGCATGACTGCCAGTACGACGACCGCGAGCAGGATGAGAACCGGGCCGATTTTCCCCGTCGTCGTCGGTGGTTCCTCTCCGCCGTCGGTTCGGCCTACGTCGAGTTTTGGCCCGTCTTTGCCGACGTTGAGCGTCACGTTCGGTTCGTGTAGGTGTAGTTCGAAAACCCCCATGTATCGCCACTACGGTCAGGTTGCCCTTATCGATTCGGGATAATAATAATATTATTTTCATTTCGGGCCGATGTTCGGGGGGTTGAAGGCACGCCGTCCCTCCTACACCGGTATGAACGACCATCGTCGAGCGTTTTTAGAGTCACTGCTCACCACGCCCAGTCCGTCGGGATTCGAAGCACCGGGACAGCGCGTTTGGTTCGACTACGTTTCCGACTTTGCCGACGAAGTTCGCACGGACGACTACGGCAACGCCGTCGCTGTCGTCGAAGGCAACGGCCCGGAAATCGCCTTCGCTGGGCACGCCGACCAAATCGGTCTCATCGTCACCGGAATCGACGAAGATGGGTTCGTGCGCGTGGACAGAATCGGCGGCTCCGACCGAACCGTGACCAAGGGACAGCACGTCGAAATCCACACCGACGACGGCGTCGTCCGCGGCGTCGTCGGCCAGCGCGCGATTCATCTCCGCGACGTGGCGAACGACGAGTTCGAAGATATCGCCGAACAGCACGTCGATATCGGCGCGAAAAGCGAAGACGAAGCCAAAGAACTCGTGGACGTGGGCGACCCAATCGTCTTCTCCCCGACCGTCGAGGAACTTCACGGGACGCGACTGGCCGGGCCGGGTATCGACAACCGCGTCGGAACGTGGGTGGCCGCAGAAGCGCTGCGTCGCGCGGCGGAACGCGGCACCGACGCGACGGTGTACGCCGTGAGTACGGTACAAGAGGAGGTCGGCCTTCGCGGTGCCGAGATGGTCGGGTTCGACCTCGCCCCCGACGCCATCGTCGCTATCGACGTGACGAACGCGATGGACAGTCCGGACGTGACGGGCGAGGAGCGATTCGCGGACATCGACATCGAACTCGGTGGCGGCCCGGTCGTCGCCCGTGGAAGCGCGAACCACCCCGAAATCGTCTCAGCAGTCCGCGAGACCGGTCGGGAGGCCGACATTCCCGTCCAGCTACAGGCCGCCGGGATTCGAACCGGGACGGACGCGGACGCGTTCTACACTGCTCGTGGCGGGACGCCGTCGCTCAGTCTCGGACTTCCAAACCGCTACATGCACACCCCCGTCGAAGTCATCGACACCGACGATTTAGAAGCCTCGGCGGACTTACTCGCCGAGTTCGCAGTACGGGCCAGCGACAGGGACGGATTCACGGTCGAGCTATAAATTCCGGTCGAGCGGTAGATTGATTTGCGTTCCGGTACGTTTATCAACGCAAACACTGGGTTTGTTGATATGAGCGGACGACCACTCGACGTTCTCGAAGCGTCGCTGAATTCCGTGGTGACTGTGCAATTGAAGGGTGGCGAGGAGTACACCGGTACTCTCACGGGCTACGACCAGCACATGAACCTCGTGATCGAAGACGAAGACACAACCATTATACGCGGCGATAACGTCGTTTCAATCAATCCATGACTGGTGCAGGAACCCCAAGCCAGGGCAAGAAGAACAAGACGACGCACGTGAAATGTCGTCGTTGCGGCGAAAAGTCCTACCACGCGAAGAAAAAGAAGTGCTCGTCGTGCGGCTTCGGCAAGTCGAGTAAGAAGCGCAGCTACGAGTGGCAGAGTCGAGCGGGCGACAACTAAGCGCCTGCTATCGGATATTTTCTCTCACGGCAATCGACCGTCGAGCCGTCGGCTTTTTTCTCGGGGAAGATACACAATCATGCATATTTCTCGTCTTCCGAATACTGAATACGGCACGATAACGAGGGTTTTTACTACAGGCCTGCGCTATGGTCTGCTATGTCAACTGGGCCGGACGGGAGTCTTGGCGGGCCGACCGAGAAATGTGGCGTCGTCGGCGCGTCGCTCGCGGGTCGAGATTCAGCACGTCCCCTCTACTACTCGCTGTACGCCCTCCAGCATCGCGGACAGGAGTCGGCGGGTATCGTGACGCACGACGGATTTCAGCAACACGACCACGTTTCGATGGGTCTCGTCGGTGACGCCTTCGACGAGGACGACATCGACGGGCTGAAAGGAAGTGCCGGAATCGGGCACGTCCGATATCCGACCGCCGGAAGCGTGGACAAGAGTTGCGCCCAACCCTTCACCGTCTCGTTCAAGAGCGGGTCGCTGGCGCTCTCGCACAATGGCAACCTCGTCAACTCCGAGGAGATTCGGGACGAACTCGCCGGGAAGGGCCACGCCTTCACCTCCGACGGCGACACCGAGGTCATTGCGCACGACTTGGCGCGCAACCTGCTAGAAGAAGACCTGATTCGTGCGGTCAAGCGAACGATGAACCGCATCCACGGGTCGTACTCGCTGGCAATCATGCACGACGATACGGTGCTCGGCGTGCGCGACCCCGAAGGAAACCGGCCGCTCGTCATCGGCGAAGTGGAGGACGGCTACGTCATCGCCAGCGAATCGGCCGCCATCGACACTATCGACGGGGAACTCGTACGCGACGTGCGCCCCGGCGAACTCGTCGTCCTGCAAGACGACGGGCAGGGGTACGACACCTACCAACTCGTGGAGCGCGAGCAAACGGCCCACTGCTTTTTCGAACACGTCTACTTCGCCCGCCCGGACAGCGTCATCGACGGCAGTTTGGTCTACGAGGTGCGGCGCGAACTCGGACGGAAACTGTGGGAGGAGAGCGGCATCGAGAGCGACGTGGTGATGCCGGTTCCCGACTCCGGGCGCGCGTTCGCTTCGGGGTACGCCGAGGCCGCGCAGGAAGATGGGTCGGACGTGGAGTTCGCCGAGGGGATGATGAAAAATCGCTACGTCGGACGAACGTTCATCATGCCGACGCAGGACGAGCGCGAGCGCGCGGTGCGTCTCAAACTCAACCCCATCAAATCGACCGTCGAGGGGCGAACCGTCACCATCATCGACGACAGCATCGTCCGGGGGACGACCTCGACCCAACTCGTCCAACTGCTCAAAGACTGCGGGGCCGAGGAGGTTCACATGCGAATCGGCGCGCCGCCAATCGTTGCACCCTGTTACATGGGCATCAACATGGCCACCCGCGAGGAACTCATCGCCTCCGACAAATCGGTCGAGGAGATTCGAGACGCCATCTCCGCCGACAGCCTGGCTTACCTCTCGAAGGAGGCCATCGCGGAGTCGCTCGCCGTCGAACAGGGCGACCTCTGTTTGGGCTGTGTCACCGGCGAATACCCCTACGAAATCGAAGACGAGGAAACCGACCGAGACGTATCGCGTCCGGTTATCGAAGGTGCAAGCGACTGAGAGAGGGTTTGTAGATCGGTTTTTGAGCAGTGTGCCTCTCAGTTCGAGAGATAGAGCGGGACGACGACGAGATTACTACAGGCAAGTCCCAACAATCCGGAGTACCATTTCGGCGTGAAATGGAGTTGGGCAACCGTGATTACGGTGGCGACGAGGACGAGACCAACGATAAGCGCGAAAGCTGTAATCGCCATCGAGGTTTCCAACACTGCACTGATTTCTCTCCCGATTCGTGTTCGATACTCCACCACGATTACCGCACCGCCGACCAGCATGCCGCCACCGAGCCAGTACGGATTCGCTGTGCTTTTCGGAGCGTATTCCAGATGAAACAGCAACACTGACGCGAACACTAACAGCGCCGAGAGGAAGTGATGACCCAACTGGCGTCCGGTAATTTCCGACATGGTTCCTGATACGATGATTTCACACTTTACTGTATTCCATTTTGACCACTTCCTCGGCGGATGAAGGGCGAACGAAGGAGGTGCGAGTGGCGGAGCCACGAGCAACCGACTGAGTGAGGGCTTCGTTTGAACCAGCATCAGCTAGCGTTGCGGTGGTTCTGGTTGTGAATTAGATTGCTCTAAAGTCTACAGACGCGAATGAGACGACTGCAACTGCTGGTTCAGACAAAACCGCTACTACTGCTGGTTCAAACGAAGCCCTCGAACTCCGCTCGTTTCACTCGCTCCGTTCTCGCCCTTCATCCGCCGAGGTCCGCAGGTTGGTCGTGCAGCTGCCGAACCGTGCCGGAGTTCGGCCCGCTGTTGTCTGTCCTCTCCTCGTGCTCCCATACCCGAAATCCCGATTTCAGTTGAGCAGTCGATGAATGTCGTCTTCGCTGAGGATGTCGAGGAGGCTTCCGCCGTTTTCGTACGCTTCGCGCTGTTCCGGCGTGAGAAACTGCTCGTCGCGTTCTTCCAGTCGCTCTTCTAACATCTCGTCCAAATCGTCCTCGTCGTACCCCGGAATTGGCATAGGTGTCATTGGCGTTGCTGGCGGAAGTATCGTGTGGCCCGCTCGCACATCGTGCGATCCTTGAACCTCAGTAGACGATGTAGAGGAGCGCGTAGACCACCACGCCGAGCGAGAACGAAATCAGCCAGAGCGTGGCCGCGACGCGCCCGACTCGCGGGTGGTTGGTCTTCGGCAGTTCGCCGATAGGGTGCGAGAGGGCGAGCAGGAGGACGTAGTAGAGCAGGGGAATGCAGACGATGGCCAACAGCATGTGAATCGCCAACACCGGTAGGTAGAAGAACTGGTAGACGGCGTTTGGACCACCGAACTCCGTCGGTCCTTCCAGCGACACGCGGTAGAGGTAGAGACCGAGGAAGGCGATGAACAACAGCAGTCCGGTCAGCATTCCGGCGCGGTGGCGGGCGACGTTCCCGCGTCGGATGTCGTACCACGCGGTGCCGATGACGCCGACTGCGATGATGCTGATGACGGCGTTGACGTGCGGAATCGCTTCGAGCATCGCGTGGGGTGCGCGGGGAATCGCTCCCTTCGGGACGATGCCGAGCACCGCGGAGAACACCAGTGCGAGCGAGATGAGCGTCAACAGCGCGGTCAGTGCCGGTACGTTGTTGCGAACCGTTTCCATACGGTCGCGTTGGAACCCCGGCGGCATACTTGTTGTCACTGCTCCGGAAGCGTTCTCAGTTCTGCTGCGTCGGGTGGTTCTCCGTAGTACTGTCGGAGCGATCTCTTCTTTTGTGTTTGCTCGACAACCATCGACGAGAAAGTGGGTTAGTCGCTATTTCACGATTCGGTGCAGTTCGTCCCCCTCACAGGAAGGACAGGCGTCGAGTGGGAGGTTGAACGCTCGTCCGCACTCGGGACAGACGTAATCGACACGGGTGTTCCGGAATCGGTTTGCGAGTCGGCGAAGGAGCATGGTTTTTGCTCCCTCTCTGACCCCATGAGAATATTGGACGGTTTCTGTCACGTCTGTGCGAACCACTCGCGTCGGCGATTCAAATGAAAGGCCTTTTATTAGGCCGCCATCTACGATTGAGTGCAGAAAGACAGAGCGAGCGTGGGTAGCCAAGCTAGGCCAACGGCGCAGCGTTGAGGGCGCTGTCCCGTAGGGGTCCGCCGGTTCAAATCCGGTCCCACGCATCGCATGCGCGGCTTTGCCGCGGAACGTGAGGCGGTGTAACCGCCGAACACGATGCAGGTGATCTCCTTCGAGGACATCACCCACGCACAATCCTACCGAAACAACACTCACCAGCAGTGACTGGTGGATTTTCCGAGATACCGAGATAGTTTCTCAGAGTCGGATGTAGGCGTATCCTCGCGTCTGAAGTCGGGTCAGCTCGCCGACGCCCGAGGAGACGGTTTCGACGCCCGTGACGAGGTTCGATTCGTCTACCGCCGGACTACGAATCGCGTTGCGACAGACTTTGTACGCGACGTTCCAATCGAGCAGTTTCCGAACGTCGTCGGTGATGTCCGACTCTCGTTCGAGGGTTGCGATGGCGTCTCCGGCGTCGAAGAGGACGGCGACAGAATCGAGTTCGAGCGTCTCGTCCGCGAGCAGGTTTTCGACCTTCGGGATGGCGAGTTCGGATGCGTCGGGCGTCGAAACGTGGAAAACGGTCTTCATGCCGGGTCGGCACAGTCGCGGGAAAAAGCGGTTTGGGTCAGAGCTCTTCGTGCGTGACGATGCGGTCGCGCAGTTCCGGCGGAATCGACGTCGGTTCGCCTGTCTCCGGGTCGAGGGCGACCTGCACGACTTCCGCGGTAGCGGCCACGTCCTCTCCGGCCCGGATTTCGTGTTCCATCGTGATGCTGGATTCGCCGAGTTCCGGAACGCGCAGGGCGACCGTCACCTCGTCTTCCGGCGTTATCGACTGGCGGTAGTCGATTTCGAGGTGGGCGATGACGCCGCTGATTTCGTTCAGCGGGATGCCAACCACGTCCCGAAAGTAGTCGATTCGCGCCTGTTCGAGGTAGGTCGCGTACACCGCGTTGTTGACGTGGCCCATCGTGTCGAAGTCCCGGTAGCGCGTTTCGACCGCAGTCGTGTAGCCGAATTCGTCCATGACAAGCGTAGCCGGAGGCGAGTAAATCCGTCTGTCGGTTCGACCTCGTTCGTGGCGCACATATTTAAGAGGTCTGCGAGTACTCAGGCACATGTCTACCGACTCCAGAGAGAAAAACGTTCGTCTCGGAATCGTCATTATTGCGCTTGCCACACTGGTTTACAGCGTCCTCATCGCCGGACAAGTTGTGGCGTGGTTCGGTATCGCCATCCTGCTGGTGGTGCTCTATTTCGCTTGGCGACTGATTCGAGCGGTCGAACGAATCGCACGAGCACTGGAGGAGTAGTTAGACCGACCGAGTTTCGTGGTCGAAGGTCTGCACCTCGACAGCCCGGCCCTCCGGGTCGGCCGCGAAGAAGTGGTAGATGTCGTAGGTCGGATTCGCTTCCGGTTCCTCGCGTGCACAGTCCGCCAATTCGTCGTACAGCGAATCGACGCCCTCGCGTTCGTCCGCGACGAACGTCAGGATGCCGTCGGTGTCCGCCGACTCGCGCTCGCAGAACCCGAATCGCATGTTATCGTACTGGAGAATCGTACAGTCGGGCTGTTCCAACCACACCTCGGCACCGAGGCGGTCGGTGTAGAATTCGACGGTCTCCGTCCGACGCTCGCTGGCGAAAAAGACGATACCACTCATGCTGGCGACGACGCTGTCCGCCGAAAAAGGGGTTTCGTCCTAGTCCGACCGAACCATCACGTCGGTTGCCTTAACGACCGCGGTCAGTTCCATCCCCTCCTCGATTTCTAAGTTTTCGACCGATTCGCGGGTGACGACCGCGGTTATCGTCTCGTCGCCAATGTCGATGCTGACTTCGGCGGTTACGTCGCCGGTTTCGAGTGCTACGACCTCTCCCGAAAGTCGATTTCGTGCGCTTAACATCCCAGTTCCCCCGGCACGAGGACGGCGAGGACGAGAATAAGCGTTCGGGCACACTTTGCTCCGGAATACAAACGCGATATTGAAATGTGCCCCCTTCCTAACAGGTGTATGGCCAAATACTCGACCGGGGGCTCGTCCGGCGGTGGCGGCGGCGGTTCCTGCGAACTCTGCGGGAAGACGACCGACTCGCTGACCGTGGTGAGCGTCGCGGGCGCGCAGTTGGAGGTCTGTGAAAACTGCGCGAGCCACAACGATGCGGCGAAGCGAACGAAGACGGAATCGAAGGAATCGGGCGAACTGAGCGAACAGGAGCGAAAACGTCGCGCCGCCCAGCGAACCGCGAAGATGGACGACGCCCGCAAGGGCGACGCACGCCACTGGGAGGAAGAGGGAACGAACTACGACGACGACCCGCTTCCCTACCTCGTCTCGGACTACGGCGAGCGCGTGGTTCAAGCGCGACAGGAGGCAGGCCTCCAGCGCGGGGAACTCGCCGACGAACTCGGCATTCCGGAAAAACATCTACTCGCCGTCGAACAGAACCGCGCGAACCGTGCGGGCGTCGGCGGGTCGGTCGTCGAGGCGCTGGAAGACCGACTCGACCTGACGCTGTCGGAGTCGGCGTAGCGTTTTTTGTCGCCCGTTCCGGAGAACGGGTATGACTCGTGCTCCAGCAGAACCGTATCGAACCAGTTTCGAGACGACCGTCAAACGACGTGACGGACGCGACGTAGTGCTCTCCGAGACGTACTTTTACGCCGAGAGCGGCGGCCAACCCGCCGACCGCGGGACGCTCGGCGGAGTTCCGGTCGCGGACGTACAGAAACGCGACGGTGAGATCGTTCACACGCTCGAATCCGAGACGGAGGTGACGCCGGACTTCGACGCTGGTGACGCCGTCGTCGCCCAGATTGACGAACCGTTCAGAACCTACTGCATGCGAGCGCACACCGCCAGCCACGTCCTCTACGGCGCTGGCAGACGGCTCTTGGACGACCTCGGCTACGGCGGGTTCGATATTGGAACCGGAAAAATCCGCGTCGATTTCCAAACCTCAACCGACATCGACGACGCGCGCCTCGTGGAATTGGAGCGCCTGACCAATCGTGCAGTCTGGGACTCACTCCCCGTGTCGTGGGAGAACGTTCCCAAATCCGAAGCACTGGCCCGCGAGGACATCGCGTTCAACACGAAGACCGAGGAGGGCGTCCTGAGCGATTCGGACACGGTTCGGGTCGTCACGGTCGAGGACTGGGATGTGGCGGCCTGCGGCGGCACGCACGTCGAAAGCACGCGAGAAATCGGCCCCGTCGCCCTGCTCGACCGGTCGAACCCCGGCGAAGGATTGACCCGAGTGGAGTTCGCTGTCGGCCCGCCAGCCATTCGCCACCGAACCGACGAAAAGCGGTCGGCGCTCGAAGCGGCGCGAGTCGCGGGAACGAGCGTCGTGGACTTGCCTGAAGAAGTCGGGCGATTGACCGACGAACTCGACGACCTCGAAGCAGAAGTGCAAGAAGCCAAGTCGCAACTCGTCGGCGCGAAAATCGACGACCTCGCCGACGAGTCGGTGTCCCGAAACGGTGCCGAGTGGCTCGTCGGCAGTATCGACGGCGTCGGGCCGAACGAACTCGGAGACCGCGTTCAGGAACTCGCTGGCGACGTGGCCGACGTGGTCGTCCTCGCCGGAACCGACGGCGCGACTTTCTTCGTGGTCGGTGCGGAGGGCGACGTGACGGCGAGCGACGTGGTAGACGACGTCACCGACGAGTTCGGTGGCGGCGGTGGCGGGAGTCCGACGTTCGCGCAGGGCGGCGGACTGCCGGTAGACCCCGAAGACGTGGTGGCGTATCTGCGCGAGTAGTCGGGTCGGGACGAATCCGACTCAGACGTTCAACTGGTCGAACAGGAACGTCCACTCGTCCAGTTTCTCGCGGACGACCATCTCCGTCGGCTTGCCGGTTCCGTGCCCGGTGTCTCGCTCCTCGCGGAGTATGATAGGCCGGTCGGAAGTCGTCAATTCCTGCATTCTGGCGGCCATCTTGCGGGCGTGGGCCGGATGCACTCGGCTGTCGCCCTCGGCGGTCTTGAACAGCACGGCGGGGTAGTCGCGTTCTTCGACGTTGTGGTAGGGGGAGTATTCCCGGATGTACTCGAACGCCTCGGGGTCGTCGGGCGACCCGTACTCCGCGGTCCACGACGCGCCGAGCAGGAACTTGTGGAACCGGAGCATGTCGAGCAGAGGCACGACGCAAAGGCAGGCCGAAAACAGGTCGGGTCGCTGGGTGATCGACGCGCCGACGGTCAACCCGCCGTTGCTTCGGCCGTCGATGCCGAGTCGGTCGGGGGTGGTGTAGCCGCGCTCCACGAGGTGCTTTCCCGCTGAAATGAAGTCGTCGAAGGTGTTCTGTTTTTTCTCCTCTCGCGCGGCGTGGTGCCACTCCTTTCCGAACTCGCCGCCGCCCCTGAGATTTGCGACGACGAAGACCCCACCTTGTTCGAGGAAGGGGAGCGCGTAGCGACGAAACGAAGGGGTTTGACTGATGTCGAATCCGCCGTAGCCGTAGAGCACTGTGGGGTTGTCACCATCCAATTCGACGCCGGAGTGGACGACGAACATCGGAACCTCGGTGCCATCTTTCGATTCGTACCACTCCTGTTCGACTTCGAGGTCGGCGTCGATTGTCACGTCCGGTTGGTTGAGTTCGGTACATCCTTCGCCGACCTCGTACCGGTACGTGGTCGGCGGTTGGTCGAACGATTGGAATCTGAAGAAACATTCGTCTGTTTCGTCCGCCCCTTGAAGGCCATCGACGGAACCCTTCTCGGGTAGGGGAACATCCTCGACGTGTTCTCCCGCCAGCGTGAACACCGAGAGTTCCGAGACGGCGTCGCGCTCGTAGCGCGCAACGATGTAGTCGCCTGCGAGCGTGATTCGCTTGAGGATGGCGTCTCGCTCCGGGACGACGGTTTCGAGGTCGTCCGTCGAGCAGTCGCGGTCGTCGGCATCGACCGCGACGATTCGGTAGTTCGGGGCGTCGGCGCTCGTCCGGAAGAAAATCCTGTCGTCTCGGATTCGGGCTTCGAAGAGGCCGTCCTCGCCGGCGATGACTGGTTCGAGTTCCCCGTCTTCTTCGTAGTACACGTCTGTTCGCGTCCATTCGCGCATGAGCGCGACGATTGTGTGGTCGTCGCTGGTGTACAGTCCGGGCCACGTCTGGTCGTCCATTTCGGCCAGGAGTTCCTGGTCGTCGTCTGCCCCGAGTCGGTGGTAAGCGACCGACTTGTTGAGTTGGTCGCCTTCGTCCATCGTTCCGGTTCGGCCGTAGTAGAAGCCGTCACCGCGCCATCCGAACGAGAACTCGGTGGTTCGCCCCGTGTCCTGAAGTTCGTCCACGAGGTCGCCGGTTTCCGCGTCCACGACGCGAACGTCGTACTGCTCCGTGCCACCCTCCATGACGCCGTACGCGACGAGCGATCCCTCCGGAGATGGTTCGAACCAGTTGAGCGTCAGGGTACCGTCGTCGCTCCACTCGTTCGGGTCGGCCAGCACCCTGCGCTCGGCGTCGAGGCTGTCTCGGACGGTCAGGACGGGCAGGTCGTCGTCCGGAAACAGGACTCGCTGAAAGTAGCCACCCGGGGTGGGAGTGACGGGGAAGTACACGGTCATTTCGGCGAGGGTTTCGAATCGCGGGCGAAGTTCGTCGCGGATGGGTTCGTGGAGGTAGTCGTCGGCGTACTCGTTCTGGGCCGTCACCCACTCGGTTACGTCCTCGTCGTCGCCTTCCAGCCAACGATAGGGGTCTGCGATCTCCTCGCCGTGAAGCGTCTCGACGGTCTCTCGTCGCTCGGTCTCGGGAGGGCCATCTGACATACCGTTGACTTTCGGGCAGAGGGTAATACGTCGTCGGAAACCGGCAACGAGTTTTCGCGTCTGTGAGCGAGGCACCGGGCACGGAACGGGTATCTTTTTCCTCCGGCACTCGAAGGACGCCTATGAACCTCTCCCCGGAACAGCGGGCCATTCGAGACGTGGTTCGGGAGTTCGCAGTCGAGGAAATCCGTCCAACTGCGGCGGAGTGCGACGAGAAGCAGGAGTTCCCTGAGGACGTGTGGGACGGCCTCGCGGAACTCGACATGACGGGCATGACGGTGCCCGAGGAGTACGGCGGCATCGACGTGGGCAAGATGACCTACAGCATCGTCAACGAGCAGGTGGCCTACGGGTCGCTCTCGGTGGCGACCGCGCTGTCGGTTCACTGCCTCGCGACCTCGTGTCTGGCGGAGTTCGGCGACGAGGAGCAGAAAGAACGTTGGCTCCCGGACATGGCCGAGGGAAGCACCGTCTGCTCTTTAGAGCTCTCGGAACCCGTCTACGTTTAGAATCCTGCCTAGATGTCC
>CAYNQM010000018.1:24511-33591 GCA_964399275.1 uncultured Haladaptatus sp. | reverse complement strand
TCCGTGCTTCGACTGGTAACTCTTCGGTATCAAGAACTGCTGCAATCTCCTCGGGTGTTACACTTCCCTGCTGTTCGGCTTTCTCCATCAGCTCGACGAACGCACCGTTTGGGACTGCCGCGGTATCGCCCCGCATCTGAAGATAGAACTCGGCGGCACGGTCGAGTGCTTTGCTCTTCGTATTCTCGCCGGTCGCCTCGAGGAGATACTCCAATCGTCGTTCCCGCGAATCGGTCATTCGAAGACGCATATTTTTGCACACGTCCCTTGGAAACCTAGTTTTATCGGGTGACTGGAACTGCGAGCATATATAAAGAACTCCGAGAACCACTCGATCCGTCCGGACAGGTCGATGTGGTATCACTCGTGATCGACTCGATTTGCACACGGCGCTCGCGATGGATGTGTGCAATTTTGCGGATTCGTTTCTCGCGTTCTACATCCCCATGGGTGTGTATCGAAACCCGATTGCACTGGGTTTGTGCTCTGAAGCTAATTAGTGGTATATTCATTATATACTCGGAGTATCTCCCTGTGATTTATTGCATTCAATATCGTATGGCCAATATGGATGAGTCAAAAGGAATTGGCATTCCCCTGCTCGTTCTTGGAGTGATGTTTGGTAATGATCAACTAAGTTTAGTTATTTCTCATGGACTTAGATTGAGCACTAATCTAGTATATATCTCAGATATATTGGGACTAATCGGTTATATTGCTATGATTATCATGGGTATTGGCATTCTTCGAGAATGGGAGATATTCAACAACGAACCAGGGCAAAAAAGGAAGTCTGCTACTTTATTAGTTGCTTTCTCTATCTGTATGTTTGCAATTGGATTCTCCTCAACACTGATTTATTAAATCACACACAATTGTTATACCACTGCCCACATTCAGTTCCTGCATGGAAACTTGCTCCGCCCGTACAGATTGCACAGGCAGCAAATGCTAGACCCACCGTTAGAGCACCACCCATGATGCATCCAGAAATACATGCCGCTGTTGCACCGTTGGCTTGTGCACAATCACCTAACATCTGATCACATTTATTCTGAATTGTGACAGGGTTTGACTCGATCTCTAATTCTTCAACTTCATTCTTATCTAATTCATCATACGATGCATCTTCGGGAACTGATTTGAGGAGATATTTGTTCTTACCCTTACTATCACCTACAGAATTCTTGGAGACGACAACAATGTTATTAAGATTCGAAGAGATAATCGGTATCAAATTTTCAGATGGTTGTCCGATTTTATCAGCGATCTTCTCAGTTTCATGTCGTGTGGCAACTCTTGTTTGAATGTGGTTGTCTTCACGGTCGATTACGTGTGTGACAGGGTTTTCATACGAAAGGGTGTCGAATGGTTCGTTTAACTTTCTTTTTTGGTCAACTGGAATGTTGAGATCTTTTCCGCTAGATAGGGTTGACCCTAGAGTAATCCCCGCTTCTGTGTCACCTTCCTGAACGCCATAGAATAATTCCCCTACTCTTGTTCGAATTACAAATGCAGAGACTCCAGAGCTGGAGGTGATTTTCTTTGCTTTGTTTGGTTTTGGAGAAACATCACCCACGCGTTCGAGTAGTCGCTCAACTTTTTCTTTTTGAAGAATTGTTTGTGCTTTGTTGCGAGAGATAGATTCTTCTTTTGATTGCTTCTTACCAGAGGAAAGTCCAGAAGCAAAACCCATACCGCCTGCTGCACCAATCGATCGGACAATACTTCGACGGGATATTTTCCCGTTTGTATTATCAGACATCGCGAATTAATCTTCGAATACTCACCGGATATATCTTTTCATTCAATCGAGATTTATTCTATCTCCATTTCGATAGACTACCAGCAGACAAAACCGTACTGTACTCCGAGACAGCGTGGTTATTAGTTGGCTTCCGAACTGCGTGCAGAGAGTAAAGACCTCGTCAAGGAACTCAGGTAAGTTGAGCACGGGTCGCCCGCCCCTAACTCTGTGTATACTCGACTTCGCATATCGGTGCGCGTCCAGGAGCATTTGTTGTGCAATTATCGAGGTCGATTCTCGTGCGCGTAAAACTCTGTGGAGCGACTGGAAAACCATATTGCTCGCTATGCGCCTGTTCTGCGCGTGGCTCGGAAATGCAGCGGTGTACCGGAGTGATCCGTGCGGTTCCAATCCAGCGATGGTATGAATACACACGCGACGCCGCGAGTTCCTCCGGTACGCCGTCGGATAGCTCGTTCCTCTATCTTGTGAGAAATGCTCGTCGAGAGAAACCGCATCGACCTTCGGTAGCGAGAGCCCTAGTCTCGGTTGAATACTACTGATATGCCCTCAGACGAGCCTCCCGAGTACGGGTCGTATACAGTGAAACTATCAATAAAGCCCACGATAAGATAATTATCAGCTTTATCCGCGTTGAGAAAGCCACTAGCAATAGCGCCACTTACGGAATCATTATCATCTGCTTTAAGGCCCTTATCGATGTCCGCAGGGTACGAATCCCCGTCCGCATCGACGTTATCAACTGTGAAGAGATAGGAGAAGTAGCTATTTTCGGTATACATATCAACAACCCTTCGACTAAAAGAATCTTCACCGATATTCATAATTAGACTTGCGTCAGCCCCTTTATGATGGGCAGTAATCGAAGTAATTTGGTCACCGAATGAATATTTGTCCACGCCACCCTCATAGACATGCCCGTGGGCTGAAGTACCGAGGAGTATTTCATCATGATCGTCAGCTTTGGGCAGTTTCTCAACAGTTGGTCCATCTGGTCTTGGGCTTGTTAATCCAACCCAATACTCCCAGTCGCTGCTAGACGAACGTACACTAACTGTGCCGGAGATACCACTGCTTGCTGATGCCGTATCGATAGCGGCTAATCCGCCGGCTACTCCAATGACACTGGTGGCTGCAGAACCTAGGAACCTCCGTCGTCCGAACTTCTTTTGCTTCATGGTTCATATCTTCGATGAATTTTATATCTAATAAAAATTTTTCATGGTAAAAATATATAAATCCCTAGCGCAAAATGGACATCTGTCGATATATAAATATATGGGATATAGGCGTGATATAATTCGTGTTGGTGCGTCCAGCACATGTTCTTCGGCCGGGTAGTCACTTATCTTATTGTGTAGTGTATTCTCAGCTACATTTAAATGGTTTCCCAGTATGTTATCCCAGTTGACTCAGTGCTGACAACTCCACGAAGGCAGAGTCTGAACGGTTTACTCTCCAACACTGGAACAGGGATCGGGGCAGATCGAATATACGGTTCACCACGCTCAGAACAATCAGTAGTGTCAGAAGTAGACATTAATGACGATATGAGAGCTGCTGAATAATGAGGTTTACATATTCATCAACTATCACCTAATTTCTTCTGGTGTTTTTCCATCCACCGAGATGCTGGAACGGCGAGTATAACACCCATCCCAAATGCTATGAATGCAGAGGTTTCTAGATCTTTTGTTAGAAATACCAGAGGCCAAACCGATAGGCTGCTTACCAGTAAATAACCCACGAAAAACTTTTTAAAATGGCCCATTTCCGCAATCGTAGGATGTGTCTTCGAAGTTGTTTTTTCTACAGTAGACGCAATTTTATTCTTGTGGTGGATTGCATCATGGCAGTCCTTGCACACCGTCGTAAGGTTCGTCAGTTCATGCGTTCCCCCTTTACTCTTTGGCACGGTATGATGAGCGTGGAGTTCAGCATTGCCATGAGATCCTCCTTTCGCCCCGCAGTTCTGACAGACATATTCATCGCGTTGATATACTCGCTTGCGGCGGGTGTTCCAATCACTTGGATAATCGTTCTTGATTCTCATCCGTGTCTAACTCTCTTATGTGAATATATTAGAGGATGGTAAAAAGTCTACTTGCGGACTTCACGAGTCTGCATTCCCGGTGGCTTGTCCTAGATCCCATATCGCCGCACAGTGCCACGAACAGAAGTGGGCTGTACTCCTGATTTTCTGATTCATGTAGGTTCCACAGTTCCAGCACGGAGCTTCCTGCTTGCCTCCCGCCAGAAATTGGACACTGTGTCAGAAATATATCATAACAGATTTGTATGCCGTATTCTCTGATTAATTCATGGTTGCTGGTCAAATAGAGTCACTCATTTCGATGTCCGATCGTGCATCAGAACAACTTGAATTCTGGAGAGAATACAAAGGTGAAGAGATACTAATTAGAAAACATGAGATTGAGCGAACTAAAGAAGAAAGGAATGGCCCCGATCTGAAAAAGATTAAGCAAACATCATATATTATCCGTGGAGAAATTGAAGAAGTGATGTCCTTTCCCCCAGGGTTTCGGTTAAAGGACGTTGTAGAAAATGTAGTTTCGGATGATTATGCAGTAGTCCATGGAGACTCAGTTACAGATCTTCTAAGTGGAGAAAACGAAACTTATGGAGTACGAGAAATTGATCGGAAATTCGTGTCCTTCGATGCAATTGAAGAACTCGAATGGGCAGAAGATGCTGATAATGCAGTTATGCCATTTCATGATAAGCAAAGGGTCGAAGAATAGGATGGAAGAGATGATAATGCATATTGATTAAAGTTTTGTAGGATTGGCATCATCTACTCATCGGCCTTGCTCTGTTCCGCACTCAGAACATTCGATCACTATTGTTCTCCATAGATATATCCCAATAGTTAGTAATTATAATTTCTTACTATGTAGCGATTGTCTATTCAGTAGTCGCTCAAGGAGAAAGAGATCAGTGTCGGCTCGGTGCGTGAATCTTCGCGCAACCCTCTCCTTCCTTTGCAGTCCAGAGCACGTCGTCAGAACCCTCAATACCAAGTTCATCAACGACGTTAGCGGGGATGGTGAGTTGAATTGAGCCGTCTCCTTCCTGTGCTTTCCGCGTATCTGCGAACTGTTTTGTAATTCCCATCGAAACTCTGAGATGTTCTGCGAACCGTCTGCATAATAAATATGAGGGGTTCGCCCGAATCTGGGTAGACTTACCCTAGTACCTATCTGTAAAATTACTATTTATCCGCAGAGTGGTCAAACGTCGATTCACGACCGGTCGCTCCGGTCGTGAACTCCTATGCAGAAGGATAACGGGCAAGATAGCCCAGAAACCTCCTTTTCGGAGGGAACGGTACGGTGGACGGACTGGAAACAATACAATAAGAGCGGAACCGCTGACGAGGGCGATTCTGCGTGACCACCGAGTGTGAGTTCGTCGAGGACTGCACGGGCGCGGTTCGCACGTGCGGGGCCGACGCTGATCTGGTCGAGGTTGCTGGTGTCGAGGTCGCGTTGTGCCCGAAGCACGCTCGGAAGATTCCAGCCGGACAGACTTCAGAACAACACTTTTCGGGAGATTCCATGAACGACAGAGATACGACGACAACTGGACAGACTACCAACGATGAAGCGCACACGCAGGCACGTACGGGACTCACGCGCCGCGCGTTCGTACAAGGCGCAGGCGCGACTGCCCTGATCACGGCGACCGGCGCAGGGGCCGCGACCGCTGAGGAAACGACTACCGACAACGGCCCGGATTGGACGACGGGCCGCGGCGGACTGAACTGGTCGTCAGATTACGTCCAAAACCCGTACTACGCGGCGACACTCACCAAGTCAAAACACAAGCTCAAGTGGGGAACCGACGATGCGGCACTCGCGACGTACGAGAACAACTCCGGAGAAAAGGACTCACTCGGTGGCACCGTTGACCGCGACGACACGATGAACGTCGTGACGGCGCGCGCCGATAAGCTGGACGTGCCGGACTTCTCGCTGTTCCCGCGGGAAACGAAATTCGACGAAAACGGCGATGGCGACAAGGATACCGATGTGTCCGCCCTCGACCCTCAGCACTGGAGCACGACGGGCGCGACGAACGGCTCCGTCACGCTGGAGCAGGGCGACACGAAGGTAGATCGCTCCATTCGGATTTCGAGTTCGAACGTCGCGAGCGGCGAGACAGTGAAAGCAACGTTCGACCTGTCGGCGTTCGACGCCGAAGTAACCGACGACGTGGGGAAGCGATTCGCACAGATTGTCGCACGAGTTGATGCGATTCCGACGGCGGGCAACGGTTATCTGGAAATCGCGTTCATCGACGGCGAAGGTGATGAGAAGCGCGTGTACGCGAGCGCGGATCGGTCTGCCGACGACATTCAGACGCTCTCCACGACGACGGGCACACACGTACTCCAAGAGCGAATCGCCGAACTGCCGACCGCTGGCTCCGGCGACGGCACGTTTGACGAGATTCAATCGGTGGAACTCCGGTGCGTGGATGGCGATTGCAATGTGACCCTCACCGCGCTCAATGCCGAACGCAAGTCGAAGTGGGTGTTCGGTTCGTATCTCCAGAACGAAGACACCGACGATGAAGAATCGATGGAGCGCACGGCTCCGTCGGGCGAGTTCACGATTACCGGACTCGATACGTTCTCCGAGGAGTTCACCAAAGAGGACGCGGTGTTCTACGACCTTCAGTATCCGATGCGAATCAGCCTCGGCGCGGGCGACCTCGACCACGAGTTTCGATTCGTCGAGGCAACCGACCGCCCGGGCTACGGGTGGGTGCTGGAGCAACGTGGGAAGTTCACGCTTCCGACGGGCTACGACCTCAGTTGGGCATCTCCGGCACTCAAAGATGGTGTGGAGATACCGGCGTCGCGATTCACGCTCGTCCGAACGGCGACTGGCGTCAAAGATACCAAGTTCTCCGATCTTGACGAAAGCGACTGGAACGACCACACCGCGGCTTACGACGGCAGTGAGACGGTCTCGCTGTCCGATCCGGCACAGGCGGGCGTCGTGGTCGCGTATGAGGCGCACGTGCTCCAGACGGACGCGAACCGCGACAACGCAACCGACGTGAGCGCGTCGGGAGCGGGTGCTGGCGGGCGCGGTCGCGGCGGAAGTGGCGGCGGGATGCTCAAGTGGATCGTCGGGGGCTTCGCGGCGATTTCGGCGTTCATCGGTGGCACGCTCAAGGGTTGGTGGTGAGCCGTGTCGAAGGCGAACCGAACGATGCGCCGGGCGTCGGGGATCGTCGCGAGCGGCGGCCTCGGCGCGCTCATTGTCGAGCACGGAATCGGCGGGACGTTCTACGCACTGTTCGAAATCATCATCGCGGGTATGTACAGTTTCGGCGATGCGTTGCTCGCGCCGTTCCGCTCGCTCTATACTGGCGTCTCGCAGTTCGTGGAAATCACGATTCTCTCCGGGCTGAGAATCATTGAGGCAGGCGCGAACAACGCCGCACGGTCGATTACAACGGGCTATTGGGCGCAGTTAGGCCCCCTCACCTACGCGCTCGGGATTGCGTCGTTCATCGCCGGATTAGCGATTGTCGTGTGGTTCCTGCGCCGGACAGAGTGGCGACCATGGCACGTGCTTACTGGAATTCGATAGCATGACAACGAAAATCGGCGGTACAGTGGTCGCACGCGGTGCCTCCATCAAATGGCAGGCACTTATATCGGTGCTCCTTGGGAGCGTCGCCTACGCCTACTACGAGGGCTTCCTTGGCCTGCTGTACGGCTTTAGCGATTTCGTCACCGCGGTCGTGTCGGGGCCGTCGTCGGCAGTCGCCCGGCTCCTCGACCTGGAGTTTGGCGCGAGCGGGCGTGCGATGCGGTCGGCATGGAACGCGTTCGGCACGTCGGTCGAAGCCTTCGCGCTATCGTCGTGGATCGCTTCGGCACTGATGGTCGCGCTCGTGCTCCTCGTGCTGTTCGTGTTCCTACGGCGCGCCGTGGGGGTGGTTCGCGGTGGGTAAGACGGTGCCGGAGTGGGTGTTCTCGCCGACGAACAAGATACTCTCCGTCGTCGTGACGTGGATCGTCGCGGGATTCGTCACCGCGGGCAACTCGCTCACTAACTCGATTGCCGCGGTGTTCGCGGCGATCTCGCAGTCGTTCGCCGCGGCAGGAGCGTCGGTATTCCTCGCGGGCGCGACGCTGGAGACAGCAGTGTTCTCGGTGTTCCGCGAGTTGAACGCGGTCATCGTGACGGTGGCGACCTCGGCAGGGCCGCTCGCGCCACTCGTGACCATCGGCCTGTCGGCGGGCGTCGTCCTGCTGGCGTTGGTCGCGGCTGGCACCGTCTACTCCGTGCTGAAGACGGTGGTGTTATGGGTAACGTGAAATCCAGCGGGGCGGTCGGCACGGTGGTCGCGACGGTCGCCGACTTCGTGCTCAATTCGGGCGAGTTCGTCGCGGCGATCCTCTCGTGGATCGTCGGCAACGCCGACCTGTTACTTCCGCTCGTTTCCACGGTTCGCGGGCAGTTGGCTCCGCGGATTCACTGGCTCCCGACGGACGTGTTCGACCAGCTCGTCTTCGCGTTCGGATTGCTGTTCGTGCTGGTACTGGTGCGGCGACTTGTGGTGCGAACAATCGGCTAGCGGTGCGGTCTCATTCCAACTATGAATCTCGAAACATCATCCATCGAAGACTTGGCGGAACAGCCCCCAGAACGCCTCCTAATGGGCAAGTACGGGGAAATGAGTAATCGCGAGCGCGCGGTACGCGTGTATCTCGCGCTAGCCTTCTCAGTGCCATTCGTGAACCTACTGGTGGCGAGTTCGCCGACGGCAGGGCGGGCAATCATTGCCCTCCTCTCGTTCGGCCTGGCGTTCCTGATCGGTTGGCGCGCAGGCTACGAGACGTTGCACGTCGGCGACCGCGAGCACGACCACACGAATTCCGATCCGCTGGAGGACTCGCCGTGACGCCGACCGAACGACTCCTCGGCGTCGTGTTCGATTATGCCGCGAGTTACGGATGGCTTCTGTGGGTCATCGTTCCGCTGTTTCTCGTGGCGTTCGCCGGTGCCTACCTGTTCGAACGCGATGCGCGCCGCTCCAGTCAGCGTGTCGCGGGTGGCATGGCCGGATTTGTCATCATGGTTGTCGCCGTGCTCACGGGAATCGCAGAAGGGTTCGCAGGCGTGGGTAGCGGTCTGCTGGACGTGCTGGCCCCCCACGCGGATTTCATCGCACAGATTGGCCTCACGTGGGCAGGGTGGTCGGCGGTCTCAGGCGGCGTCATGGACAGTCTCACGACGTTTGCCGTGTTCGCCATCGCCCTGCTTGT
>CAYNQM010000018.1:0-24411 GCA_964399275.1 uncultured Haladaptatus sp. | reverse complement strand
CCGGATCGCCGTGCCGACCGCGAGTACATCTCGCCGGAGACCGTGGTCGAGCGCGACTCGATCCACATCGGCGCGTTCCGCGGGTGGGAGTCGAAGTCGAAAGACCTCACGGTGCACGTCGTCGCGTGGAACGTCGCAGAGGTCACGCGCCAGCATGACGGGACGAACGTGACCGTGGAGAAACCCGCGAACGTCACGAAGCGCACGACGAACGTGACGCTTCCGGCAGGCGGGAAACCCGAGGTCGAAATCGATCTGCCGAAGCACTACGGAAACCCGAAGTACGTGACCGTGTGGGTCGAGGGCGAACCGAACCTCCGGTGGGTGTTCCGCTACTCGGCGAGCAAAGCCGCGGAGTCGATCCCCCTGGAGACGCGGGGTGGCCTTGCGGGGTGGATGTTCATTTGGAGCGTCCTGCCGCTGGTTGGCACCGCGGGAGGCATGGTGCAGGTAAACAAGTACGCGCTTCGGAAGGCGGTTCGCGTGCCGGATGCGGCACTCGCGGAACTCGTCTTCTTGGCTATTGTCTCCCTGTTCTTCGGTGGGTTCGTCTTCTACAAAGGCACCCTCGAAACGTTAGCAATCGCGCCGTGGAGCATCGGCGTTCTCGGTGGCCTATTCATCGGCGTGTTGTTCCTGTTCGCGTTCGGAAAATCGGAGAATGAAGCACTGGCACTCCAGTTCACGGCGGCAGACGCGAACGTGCGCCCTGACGGCTCCGGCGTGTGGCGCGTGCCGAATCGGACGTTCCACGTGTTCGAACGCGACGACGGTACGCTCGTGGCCGCGCGCGATGGCTGGCGTGCGTTCATCGCGCGGGCGTGGCCGTTCGCGAACGTGACGGCAGAGGTCGAACTGGATGGGTCACCCGACATGATGCTGAAAGGCGATGAAGAGTCGGAGTTCGGCGACGTGTTCGTCATCGATCCGGAAGCGGCGTCGGTCATCGACGAGGAACTCGAATCGTGGTCGTTCTCGGTACCGCAACTGATGTCGTGGCCGACCGACGAGAACGGCGACCGCGTGCCCCTGCCGTCGGTTGCGTGGGGGCCACTTGTCGGCGTGCTCGCGGCGTCAGCAGTCGTCTACTACTCCATCGTCGGCCTCCTACAGAATACGGCACTCGCGGCGGTCGGCGTCGCGTGTGTTCTCCTCGTTTCGGTGGTGAAACCGAACCCCGGTTCGCTGTCGCTCGACCTGGCTCCGTTCCACTACGGGAGCGTGCTGGAGACGGTGATCAAGCACCGCAAGGATACCGACGAGGTGGCCGACTCCGAATACTTCCAGGAGAAGTATCACCAAGAGCGCGCGCGTTCCAACGCGAAGCGCAAGCGCGACCGCGAGCGCACGGACAAGACGGTGTTCGCGGAATTGAACGACGAACTCTCCGGCGACACGCGCGACCGCGATGAGCGGCCCGACGCCGTGCCGACCTCGACCGACACCGAGGTGTCCGCCGATGACTGACGCTCTTGAACGAGCCGCAACCCTGCTTGATGACGCCGCGGATCAGGATGCGGCCCGGCACGGCTTCGACCGAGAGGCAGTCGCCGATCTCCTGGCCGACCGCCCGCGGGTCGAGGAGCGACGCCCTGCCCTCAAGAAGTTGAACGATGACCAACGCGACTTGCTCGCGACGTTCATTGATGGCTTCGACACACGACGGGCGTTCTTGCTGTGGTCGCAGGAAGTAGCGGTCGCGTCGCTTGGTGCCCTTCCGGGCGAGTGGTTCATTCGCCGGTCGTTCTCGGCACTGGACATGAGCACGCTTCTCGTGTCGGACGCACGGTATCGATGGGCTGAGCGGGCAGAAAAGGACGTGCTCGCGCCACGCGCGGCGCGCGATGCTCGCCGGGGGGTTGCGGCCCTCGATTTGCTCCCGGCGTTCGCACGGGCACACAGACGGCTTCGGTGGAATGCAACCGAGTACGTCAACGACCACGACGATAACTTTCAACCCGATCCTGACGAGCAACGCCACCCGGCAATGCGCCCGGGCCTGTCGGTACTCCAGTCGAATCAACGATGGGCACTGGAGAAACTTCTCGCGGGATTCGACAGCGACGACGCGCTCCTCACCTGGGTGCACACGCTCACCGAGTCGTCGTTTGCGGAGATCGACGCCGGACTCTCCCGGCGGTTCTACGCCGAGGGACACACGCGACAAATGCTCCTCGACGCGACCGACGACGACGCCGACACGGTGCGGTTCTTCCGCGAGTGCGTCGCGGCGAAGTATCTTCTCCCGGCGTTTGCGCGTGCGGCCCGTGAGGTCGGCGAGCGTGCTGGTGAATTGGCAGAGAAACAGTCGGACGGCCTGACCGTCCCAAAGATGGGCTGAGATTCAATGACGAAAACAGTAGATGCGAAACGCGATCCCTGGCGGAGTATCGATACATTGACCGACCTAACGCCGCGCACCGAAACCGGCACGTACCTTGGCACGAGCCGTCACACGGACGCCGAAAGCATCCGACGACACTTCGGAATCGGCGCGCTCGATCCGGCGGCGTACAACTACAAGAACGTCGTTCCCGGGATGCTCATGCACGCAAAGGACAACTCGGCGTACTCTCCCGGCGGGGGTACGTCGTTCCTCTGCGTCGGTGGCTACGGTTCCGGGAAGTCCACGATGGCACACACGGTCGCCGTGCAGGTGCTCGATATTAACGCTCACCTGAATGAGAGTGTCGTGTGGCGGGGGAGTGAAAACCGCAGTGAATGGATTCGCTTCGCGCCGTGGGCGCGCGTGCTGGTGCCATCGTCGTGCGACGTGTCCGCGCGGATCGTCTCGACCGACGCCATGGACAGCTACGAACGCGAGGTTGATCTTGCCGACGTGGTACGCGAGGTCGAGGAGTACGACGACGTACACCAACTAAACCAGAAGCTCATTGAGCCGAGGAAATTCAACGTCGTCTATCCGGATCCCGATTTCGTCGGATGTCAGGAAGTGTACGAGGAATCGGCACGAACCTACGACCTGAGCTTTCAGCCTGGCCATCCCGTCCAGCAGTGGTGGGTGTCGTGGGTACAGGACAGAGTGGAAAACGGCCCGTATCGATTCATGACGGGTTGCATTGACGAGATTCACGAGATAATCTCGCAAGAGGCGGCGAAGGACGAGTTCGACACGTACCAGAAGGTGCAACTCTATCGCGACTGCCACATCGACGCTCGGAAGTTCAACCTCTCTCTGTTCCAGTGGGGACAGAACGCGAGCGACGTGCACGAAAAGCTCCGACGAAAGGAGCGGTGGCGCATTACGATGAACGGACGCGCAAACCCTACGCGAGCGTCGCAAGTCGTCGGCTGGAATAACGTACCGATGAACACCGATCTCACGTCGTCGATGCAGACTGGGCGCGCACTCGCCTGGACACAGACGAACTTCGAGCCATTCCAGTGGCCGGACATCGCGAAACCCACCGAGGAGGAGCTAAAGGTACGCCTTCGGCCTCGGCAGCAGAATATTCGTGAACGGACGGCGGCAGAGGGGGGTGTTCCATCGTGAGTCGTTCCCGTTCGTCGAAAGTTATCAAAAATTTGATTCGATACGCACGCGCGTGTGTCGAGTCGGATAGGAGCAAACCCCCAGGGGGTGACAAATCGCGGATGAGCGCGCGTCGCGACCAACTCGGGAGCGTGCTGGTTGCTCTCCTGCTTTTGTCGTCGCTGGTGGCCGGGCCGGTGGCGTCAGTCGCCTTGGCTGAGGAGGTCTCATTTAGCGGAACACTGGTGCTCCGTGGTGAGCCTGCAACAAACGGCACGAGTTACACGTACGACGTTCGTGATGCGGATGCAATCCATGACTTTGCCATCAATCTGACCGGACGCACGGGCACAGAATGGGATAACGACACACGGGTCGGGATGGTAGATGGAGAGTCAATCTCGCTCTCGGCGGGAGGGGATTTGGCTCCGGGCGGGCCGTCTGGAGTGCCGGAGGTGACGGTGACGGGCCATCAAGTCACGCGGTCGAAAAGCGAGTTTAAAAACCAGATATCGTCTGGAGGGTACTCCTTTGCCGATGCGCCAGGCATGATACAATCCGTCTCGTGGTCTGTCGAAAATTATTGTCCAACGTGTGGTAACACCGACTATGATGTATATCTAGACACAAACGGGAAATCCTATCTCCTGTACTCGGGCACCGTATCAAGCGACCAAACGGCTAGTAACACAAGTGTCAATGTCGATACTGACGGACAAGCAACAATTCGGTTCGAAGCCCCAAACGAACTGAGTCTCTACTCGACCACCATTAAAAGTGGGACACCGACGAACATCAGCCTTGCCGCAGACGATGGTACAACCACGTCAGTCGGCTCGTTAGCAGATGGAGCGTCACAGACAACGACACTCAACCTCTCAACATCGGCGACGGCACTAACTCCCTCCTTCGACGGCGGTGGGGCTGTCGATCTCGCTGTGAAGCTCTTAGACCGACAACAAACCCAAGCCGTTACGGTTGAGATAAACGGCGAAACTACCACCTATCACGGGACGCTCGCGGCGGGCGAAACCACTACACTATCTCCCGATACGGCATGGGTACACAAAGGAACGAATCGCGTGAATATCACGGTTGCACCGGGCCTCTCCAGCGATGCGCCAACTGGTGTGGTTGACATTGACTACTCGCATCGTGCCGTCGCCAATCAAACGATATCAGCAACGGCAGAAGCCTGGACAGAACGCTATAACGTCTCCCGGCAGTACGGCGACGCAACCGATAAGACAAGCGTGACGCTCCCGTTCTCGGAGACTGTCGTCGCAATTCGAGATGTGGATAAACGTGTCAACAGCGACACCTGGCACCAGGTCGCCGACGAAGATATTCACCTTGACGGCACAACGCTCTCCGTGGACGTGGGAGACGTGCCGACGAACGCGACGGTCGAAGTGCGCGCGAACGGGAGCAAAGTGAACACGGAAAACGGCTCCCTGCGCGTGTTCGAGCCGACCGTGCCCGGCGACGACTTGGCAACGCAGTTCAAAATCACCGATGTGACGGGAACGTTCGGAATTGACGTGTCCGGCACCGATCCCGCGGCGCGCGTGCACTACGTTACGAACGCATCGTACACGCCTGCAGGCGATTACGCGCGCATTACGAACGGGGGCGCAAAACAAACGCTCGTGCTCCCGAACGCGAGTGCGGGCGCAACCGCAACTGCACGCACGCTCCCGCTCGCGGTCACTCCCGTGAACGACGCGCGGGTGTCCGTCGTTGATCCGGATGAACCGCGGTTCCGACTCTCGCCCGGTCGCGTGCAAGGCGATTCCGTGCGACTCCGGTATTTTGCGGCGAAAGACGGCACGACGGCGAAACTCCACGACATGACGAACGACAAGATCGCCGCGACCGCCACCGCGAGTTCCTCAGCAGTCACCTTCGACCTCAATCGCGACGAGACGGGCGTGTATCGGATTCTCGCCGAGGAGAGTACCGACGCCGGAAGCGGTGGCGGCGGTGGGGGCGGCGTCGGTCGCAGTGTCCGCGACGCCGTGCGGGATATCGGCCCGCTCGTGAATCCCGTCGTCATGATCATCGCGGCGGCGGCGGTGATTCTCGTCGGAGCGTGGGTTGCATCGGAAACGAAGCTCTCGTTCCGGATCGTCGGCGTCGTGGCCGTACTCGTCTCCGTCGGTGTGCTGGAGACACTTCGGCCCGGAACAATCACGGTGCCCATTGAGCGAGTGCTGAGCACGGTCGAAGCGGTTGGCCCGGCTCTGTGGCTCGCAGGGGGCGGAATCGGTCTATGGGCACTTTATCGAATCGTGAAGAAGGTCACGCGACGCGAGTCAGTCGTGATTTCGGCAGTCCGAAGGCGATAGCATGGCAGGCGAAATCTCCGCTCTGTTCGACGGCCTCGACCTCGCGACGCTTGCCCCGGGCGTTGGTCTCCTCACAGTCGGCGTGTGGTTCCTGCGTGCGCGCCGGGCCGCGGCGTGGCTCCGACTTGCGGGGATTGTCGCGGTTGCGCTCGCGGGCGTGCTCGCCGCGGGTAGCGCGACAGGCGTGGTGCGCGTGGACGCAGGTGCGGCACTCGCGCTCGCGGAAGCGACCGCGCGGGTACTCGCAGACGTACTGGGCGCCCTCGTGCGGACGTGAATGGCCGCGTGGACGTATAATGCGCTCGCGTGTCGGCGCTCGTGTCCGCCCTCTCGCGGGAGTGGGCATGCATGAGGGCGTGGGCGGGTGTGCTGGCCCGCGCCCTTAGAGTAATGCGCTCGCTGAGCGTAGTGCTGCTATGGTTTGTCGCAATCAAACCCGATGGAATCATAGTAGTTCTTAGAAGGCAACATTCACTGTGAAACTACCAAGAGCGGTAGTAGTCACGACGAATGGAAGCGTGGTATAGTTCTAGGGAACGTTGGCCTCTTGTTTCCAGCACGTGGTATTTGAATTGCACTCAAAAAGACTGATCCCGTCGTCTGTAATCGTGTGGAGACGGGATCCTCGATTTGTCGATCGAATCGGAACGAGTTCGGTTGTGGATCCTCGTTTGGGAAGTCTAGCAGTAACGTTCACCGGCGTATTGAGTGATGAAACGTTGAATGTTGAAACAACCCACACTTCCTCCGGTTCGAGAGTTTTTGTTTGTTTGAGCACAGTTTTTCCGTTCTTCGATAACAGTGTCAATTCGATTGTTTGGTTCACTGATTCTTCGTTTTGAACCACGAACCGAAGTTGCTGGTTCTGCTCTACCGTTGACTGATGGTTGTTATTGAGAAGTGCACCATTACAACCTGCTAATAGTACTAGCAGTACTAGGGATAGTGTTCGTCCTTTCATGGAGTTCTTTTATACATTCCCGACCCCTTGATTATAAGCTTCGAACTGCGCGCAGATCGAGTTTGGGGTAGTTGCATTTCCGCTTAGAATTTCAACCGAGAGTACGCGCGTGTACAGCAAAAAACCAGTCACATCGGCAGGAAGCTCGCGGAAGAACTCCCAGCAATACGAAAGGCAGTGCTGAATCGACTCGGCCTCCTAAAGCGCGCGTCAACGCATAATGCACCCCACGCGCACTGGTACTCGTGTTCGCGAGCGCGTCGGCCCGGGCATCGGTGCGCTCGCACCAGCAGGGGCGTGCGTGACGCGGATGCACATCCGCAAGCGCGGTGCTAGAGTGCGCTTGTGCTCGCACACCCGTGCAGGCGACCCTCCTAAGCACTTCTGACAAACTCGGTTGTCGTGGTCTTTCACGAGTGGTCTACACCTTAGAGCGTCGCGTGCGGCGTGCTCGTAGCTCGTACCGACCAGTGCGTTGCGGGAGCGGCGCGCGCTCTGCGCGCCGCGTGGCGGTCTTCCCTCTCCCCCTTAGGGGCATTACCGTAGGGGTGCCTGCTAACCTTCCCACTGGCCGGAATCGCTCTACTACCCGTTTTCGGAACCCAAAACGGGTGAATACGTGCGTTCCGGGCATCTACACGCGCATAATATACGCGTTAAAACGGGCGAACAAAACGAGCAAACTTCCGTTAACATCTCGGTGAAAGTGAAATCGGTGGTCGAACACAGACAAATTGTATAGTCACGGTTAGGAATTGACGAATCGTATGCGCTCGTCGGACCAACTGAACAGTGTCGCCACTGGAGAAAAAGAGCGAACCCGAATCGAAACTCCGGCTATCGGAGGTCCGGCGGGAGTTCGTCGGCGCGTACCCGCACGTCGTGGTCGCTCAGGTCGCCGCGGTCATAGAGCACCGACACGTCGCCGATTTTCGCCTTCAGGTGCGCAAGATACCTGAACCCGAGTTCGTCGTCGGCGTCACCGCGGTCGTCGTGCTCGCCGTGGTCGTCGCGCTCGTCACGTACGCCGGCGTCATTTGCCTCCTGACGTTCGCGTCGATCGTCGCGGCGCTCGTCGGCTCGCTCCTCCAACTCGCGGGCATCGTCGCCAGGGTTCACTTCCTTCAAAATCTCTCGCGCTCGGTCGAGGAGCGCCATTGAATCGAAAACGACGAGCACCGGATTCCCGCGGCGCTCCAGCACTCCCGACTCGTCGAGCCGGGCGACGTGATATCGAACGGTCGAACGTGCGAGACCCGTTTCGCGGACGAGCGTGTCGTACGTCGCGCCGTTCTCCCGAGCGACGACGAGGAGGAGGTCGTACACGGCCGTCGTGTGCGGTTTTAGCGCCTCTCGGTAAATGTCGGTCGCTCGTTCCTCGTATCGTTGGCGGAGCATTTCACGTCGCCCCGTCGGGCGCTCGTGTGCGAACTCGGGCGCGGCGGCTCCCAAAAAGAAGTCGTCGGCAACCAGGTCTGAGCGTTCCACACCGGCCCAATACGCGTGCGTGGCGACGACGGTGCGAAGGTGCCGCATCACAGAATCCCATTCGTCGGCGTGCGGGAGCGCCCCGCGTTTGACGCCGTTAAACGACGCTTCCAGTTTCGGATGGTGCGCCGGGTCGTCGGCCGGGCGGTCTGCCCAATCCGACCGCTGGTAGCACTTCACCTCGGTCTCAAACCGCTGGTTTGCGAATCCGAGCAAGTCCCACCGGTCGGACGAAACACGCGCCTCGACCCATCCCTCTTGGCTCCGGCGGGCGTACGAGTCTATCTCCGACTCACCACCGTACGCAACCAGTTGTTTCGAGTCTTCGATAGTGTCGATAACGGCGTTTTTGGTGCTGATGTCGTGGCGCACGTGTGCCTCGGCTTTCTGGATTTTTCGCGACTCGGGGTTTACGTCGGCCGGGTCGAACACGTCGCCGTACACGGCCGCGAGCGCGTCGTGTGCGCGCTCTTCTATCGCTTCGGGACTCTCGGCCCAGGTGGTCGAGGTCACGATTCGCGTCCCTTCGCCATGCGGGCACTCCAGCGGGTCGCCGGACTTGTACACGAGGTCGGCGAACTGGGGCATAATCTCGATATGAAGTGCGAGCGGCCCCTTCTTGAGCACGGGTTCCTCGTCGTCGGTCTCGACCACTTTCCGGAGTTTCAAATGATGCTCGTAGAACGCGGAGTAGTCGTCGCCGCGGCCGACGCCGGCCATCCAGCGAGACGACGTGAGCACGAGCGCGTATCGGTGGCCGTCGTTCGGGAGCCAGTCAGCGCGGAAGTCCTCGACCGCGACGAACGGCTCGTGTTCGTGATCGCCGACGTGTTCGCGCCAGTAGTGCACGGCGTGGTCGTAGAGCGTGCCGCGCTCTAACCCGCGTTTGTCGGTCACGCTCGGTGGGAGGTCGTTAAAGACGTTCTGGAGCCCCGCGCCGTGCGCTCGTGGTTCGGGAAACCGCGTATCAGTGGTTGGTGTGACGCCGGAGAGACCGCGGTCGCGGGTGGTGGTCGGCGTGTCGGTGCTCATGCCGTCTCGACCTCCTCGGCGACCGCGACCTCGGCACGAGGTGTCGGCACCCAGCGGGCGCTCCCGCTATCGAAACGCACGCGCACCGAAACCCATCCGGCACACAACACGGTCGCGGCGTCGTCGCGACCGACGCGAGTCGGCGTCACGACCTCGTAGCCGGGGTGTTCGTCGCACATCCACCCGTGCGTCACGAGCACGTCGCCGATGCTTGCCGGGTCGGCTCCGGCGACGACCTCGGGGTGAGCGATTTCGTGGCTCCCGAGTGACTGTGCGATAGGGTGGCCGCACTCGGGACAGATCGAGATACCGTCGTGGTCGGTCGTCGGCTCGCGGAGCACCGTTTTCACTCCGATACCGAATCGACCGAGACCCCGACGGTTCATATCGACCCACTCCCGTCAGTCACGACTGGTTTACGGAGTTCCCGGCCACCGTTTCGACTGTTGTGAGTCTGTGGGTCGGGGTGGTCAACGTCGGTTCCTGTTGCCGAACCGCGCATTATGCGCGCCCACGAATCACATTCTGGACAGCGTAGTGCTCGACCGTCGGCAGTGCCGTAGACGCGTCGGAATTCCTGTGTGACGTGGCCGTCACAGTAAGCGCACGTATGGCGGTTGCTCTCGGAGTTGGGAAGTTGTACCGCCATCAGAACCAGCACCTCCTGTAGCCGCCGCTAAGTGTCAGAGAATGCTGAAAAAGACATATATACGGAGTGGGTCGGGGCAGATTCGAACTGCCGATCTGCTCCGTGTGAAGGAGCTGTCATAACCGGACTAGACTACCGACCCTCGCACTCTGTCGTTTCCCTGCCCGAGACTTAAGACTTGCTTTCGCCTCTGGCCACCACGACCAAGACCTATCGATGCCGACTCCCGACGATGACCGATTGGAACGTGGTGTCCGTGGACGAAGCGAACTCCGCCCTCCGAGACGGCGAGAAACCGCTGAATCGATTCCTCTCCGAACGCGCGGGGGTGCGGACGAAGTTCGTTCTCCCGGAGGGTCGCTACCACCTCGACGGTCGATTCGAACACAACGACTGCGAAGCAATCGCCATCGTCGGCGACCCGCACGCCACGCTGGTCGTCACCGATCCCGATCAGCAGTACGGACTGGACGTCGGCGGCGGATGGGGCGTTTCGCCCGACGATACCGCCGAGTCCGTCGAAATCCGGAATCTGACCTTCGACATGACTGCGGAAGGGGTCGGAGCACAGGCCGTCTCGGCACGGGCGAGCCATCGCCTCGAAGTCCGGGACGTTGCAGTCGAGGGCGAATGCGCCTCGGCGGGCAAGAAAGCCCTCGGCGTGATTTACGCCGCCGTCACGCACCCCGAGGGGTCGGGGGTCGTGAACGTCTCGCTTCCGGATGGCTGTGAATTCCGCCCCGAGACGTATCCCGACCAGACGCCCGTCGAATCCCAGACCGGCCATCCCATCGGCATTAGCGTCACCGACGACCACCGCGGCGAACTGACGTTCCGGGACTGCCACGTCGCGGGATGGGTCAACAATGGCGGCTATCTCGCTGGCGGCGAGGGACCGTGTCTCGTACACGGTGGCGTCTGGAAGGATAACGGAAACGCGAACCTGCGATTGGGTGACGGCGACGTTGCCGAGAACGTTCGAATCGAGATGGACGAAACCGCGTACACGGGCTGTGGCCTCTGGTTACAGGAGGGCGACGTGCGCGTCTCGGGTGGCGACCTCTCCCTGCCGAACTGCGACAACGACGGCCTGCGCGTTTCGAGTCGATCCGCTCACGTTCGCGACCTGAAAATCGACTGCGAATCGTCGGCGAGGGCAATCAAAGTCAACGACGGAGCGGGGGACGTGCTGTTGGAAGATGTCACGCTCGACGATTGGGGTGACGGCTCACAACACGCTTACTGCGCCGAACTCTGGCGCGAAGGAACGACGCTCCGCGATAGCCGACTCGCGTTTCACTCGGGCGAACACGACCGAAACGGAATCAACCTGCTCGCGCCGGAAATCGTCCTCGACGGCGTGACGGCGGTTCACGAGGGGGACGGCCGAACCACGGTGCTCGTGAAGGGCGACTACGTCGAACTCAGAAACTCGACGTTCCGTGGATGCGTGGAAGTAGACCGAAAGAATGCGGCGTCGCCGAGGTTCGTGGACGACGACTTCGCGGACTGCGACTGCGTCGGATTCGACCCCTAACTCAGCTCATCCGGATGCGCTTTCGCGCGTCCTTGACCGCGTCGCGCGACCGGCGTTTGGCTTTTCGCTCCGCTTCGCGGAGATTCGACCGAACCCGCTCCCGGCGCGTGGGTTCGGTTCGTTGTTCCCGACCAGTCAGTTCGCGGAGTTTTCGCTCCCCAGTTTGTAGCTCCGTCCGGACACCACGCCGGAGGTGACTCCCCGACCGCCGGAGGTAGTACCATGCGTCTTTGAAGTGTTTGTTCATTGTTCTCCCAATCATGTCCTTACGACGGCAACAGATAAAATCGTTGCGTCGGAATACGGCACGTGGTGTCGTTCAAAAACGGTTTTATCCCCGGCAAAGAAAGCACGAGTATGTTCACGCGGCTTTCGATTCCGACGCCGTTTCAAATCGGCCCAGTGAACGCCTATCTTGCGGGGCGGACGCTGGTCGATCCGGGGCCGGGGAGTGAAGAAGCATGGACCGCACTGCTGGACGGTCTGGAGCAACGGGGTTTGGATCCGGCTGATATCGAGCAAGTACTCATCACGCATCCACATCCTGACCACTTCGGTCTCTCAGCGCGTCTGCGGGAGGCCGGTGCCCGCGTCGTCGCGAGCGCCGACACCGCAGAGATAATCCGCGATTTCGAATCTCGACTGGACTATGAACAAGCGTATTTCGACGACTTCTTCGACAAGAACGGAATGGCGGAAACGACCGCGAAAACCGTCACCGACCTTCCGGAAGCCTATCTCTCTGTCTCGCCCGGCGTCGAGACCGACCTCGAACTGGCAGACGGCGACTCGGTCGAGGTCGAAGGAATCGACTTGACCGCGGAATCCGTGCAGGGCCATGCTCCCGGGGAAACCATCTTCACGTTCGACGTCAACGGCGAATCGAAGGCCATCGTCGGCGACCACGTCCTCGGCGACATCACGCCGAATCCGCTTCTCCAACCGCCGATGGAAGAGAACGGGAGCCGTCCCCGAGTGCTTCCGGCGTTCAACCACTCGCTCGAACGTCTTCGCGGGCGGGAGTTCGACACGTTCCTGCCGGGCCACCGCGAAAGAATCACGACACCGACCGACCGAATCGACGAAATCCTCGCCGCTCACGAGGAGCGCACCGAAAACGTGCTGGAATTGGTCGATGGGCCGACCACGGCGTTCGACGTGATGTGCGGGCTGTTCGACGATCTGCCCGCGACCGAGTATTTCCCGGCGATGAGCGAGGCAGTCGGGCACTTGGACGTCCTCGAAGAGCGCGGCGAGGTGGAGCGACACGAGCGAGGCGGCGTCGTGATGTACGAGGAGGTGGCCACGTGAACGAACTGCAACCGGTGGCGCTCGGCGAGGAACCCGCGGATCTCGTGATTCGGAACGGTCGCGTGCTTCTCCCCGAACTGGCGGAGTTCCAAGCCCGCGACGTGGTCGTGAAGAACAACCGTGTCGCCGCGCTTCCCGAGGATTCGTCGGCGATGGTCGGTGACGAGACGAAAGTCATCGACGCCAGCAACCGCGTCGTCGTGCCCGGGTTCATCGACGCCCACACGCACATCGACCTCCACCAGACGTTCGAAAACGCCTACCACTACGCGCTCGAAGGCGGAACGACGACCGTCGTGACGGAGGTCACCGGATTCGGCCCCGCGTTCGGCCCGGAGGGCGTCGAGCAGTTGCTCGCCGCGACTTCGTACCTCCCGATTCGAGTTTACGCCACCGTTCCGCCGCAACCACTCATCGACACCTTCGAACCGGCGCGCGGCGACGCCGACTCGCTCACGAACTTGCTCGAAGACGCGCGAATCGTCGGCGTCGGCGAAACCGATTGGATTCACGCGGTCGGTCGTGACACGCCCGCAGAGGCGCTGTACGAGCGTGCGAAACGACTCGGCAAGACCGTCTCCGGCCACGCGGCAGGTTGTTCCGACGAGAAACTACAGGCGTTCGCGTCCATCATCGACGACGACCACGAGGCTATCACGGGCGAGCAAATCATCGAGCGCGTCGAAAACGGGATTCACGCCATCGGTCGATACGGCTCGATTCGAGACGATATGAGTGCGGTCGGCGAGGCCTACGAGGAAATCGGCGCGGACGAAATTTCGCTCTCGACCGACGGCATGTGGCCTCGCGAACTCGTCCGCGAGGGGTACATGGACGTGGTCGTCCGCCGAGCCATCGAGGAAGGCGTCCAACCCGCCGACGCGCTTCGGATGGCGACGCTCAATCCGGCCCGCCATTTCGGTCTGTCCGACCTCGGGTCGCTCGCGCCCGGCAACGTCGCCGACGTGCTCCTCATCGACGACTTGGAGACCGTCAACGTCACCACCGTCATCAGCGGCGGCGAAGTCGTCTACAACAACCACGGGACGACCGTCGCGCCGCGCTCCTACGAGTATCCCGAACACTTCTACGACAGCGTGAACGTCAGCACCGACCCCGAACAGTTCCGAGTACCCGCCATCGACCAACCGGTTCGCGCCATCGAATACCGAGAAGGACTCCTCTCCGGGCAAACCGTGGTCGAACCGCCGGTCGAAAACGGCGAATTCGTCGCCGCCCCGGAAAATGACCTGTTGAAAGTTACCCTGCTCGACCGCCATCCTGACGGCGACGGAACCGGATTCACCGGCTTCCTGACGGGATACGGCGCGTTCGACGGTGCGGTAGCGACCAGCGTCGTCTGGGAAATCCCCGGCGTGATGGCGGTCGGCAGCGGCGACGACATGCGGCGTGCGGTGGCCCACGTTAACGAGATGGGTGGCGGCTGGGCGGTCGTCAAGGACGGCGACGTGGTGGCCGAACTGCCGACGCGAGTTGCCGGGGTGTGTTCCGACCTCGAAGTCGAAGAGACGGCTAAACTGTACGACGCTATCGAAAGTGCGCTTCGGACTCTCGGGGCGGATGTCGAGCGACCGATGCTCGCAGTCCAGACGCTCACTTTCCCCGGCGTTCCGTCGCTCAAAATGTCGCGGTCGGGCTACGCCGACGTCTTCGCCCGCGAAATCGTCGGTCTCCAAACGGAGTAGCTACGTTCGTTCCTCGCCGCCGTGCTCCCGAATCGTTCGTATCTGGTCGTACGGGAAGAAGTTCCGTCCACCTTCTCGACGTAACCAGACTCCCGTGTCGTAAAACTCCACGTCGTTGCCCTCGACGGGCGAGACGATGTTCTGTTCCCCACCCCGCTTACCGGACGGAACGAGATACACATCGTACACGTTGTCGGACATAGCACGCAGAATACGACGAGTGCCTGCAAAAACGTGATGGCTACTCGGATTCGGAGATCTCGATTCGACCGTCGCTCTCGATGACGACTTCGTATCCCTGATGGCGAAACTCGACTCGTTCCGGTGTGTGCATGTGCTGACGGTCGAACAACTCGTCCAGCGCGTCAGGATTGATGCTCTCGTAGAGGGGTTTCATCTTCTCGGGGCTGGTGCCTGACGCTTTGGCGAGTGCTTCGATGACGGCTTCAGCTATCTGTTCGGTTTCAACGTTGCTCACGGTAGCGGAGTCGTTCGCCTCGTCTGGGTTGCTCATCTCATCCACCCCAACGAACTCGACGGTGCTGGTAGCGACTGCATACCCTCTAACATAGTGAGTACGAGAGACGGAATCTTTGGGGCTTACCAGTTCACAGTTTTATATCGACTCGGATCCGTCCGTCCGGATTCCGGTAGTCGAATCCGACGTTCACAGTCGCCGATATTGCGCATGAGACGAAGATTATGTCCATAACTTATGCATACTGCCAGCGTTGGAAAGCCAATGCTGACGAATTTCTGCGACCGAATCCGCCTCCAGTTGTTCGAGAAACAAATTCAGTAGAATCGCAACACTGCGGTACGACGTCGAGGTGTGATAAATAATTATGGATTTTATACTTCATAAATCCTTTTATATTAGGATAGCTCAGCATTGCGCGAGGTTCAGATGTTCGCACCGCTACGACGCGCGACACTGTTTGCCCTGTACCAGCTGAGCATTTTGGCCGGAATTCTCCTGCTCCCGGTTGCCATCATGGCCCGACGAGTCGGAGTCCCGTTCCCCATGCATCGCGTAATGGAGGTGCTGGCGAATGCATACGACGAATCGATAGAACCCCGCCAATAACGGAATCGGTTTGCTACGCTTTCGCACACCCCGGAAGGGTTGGTTTTATCAGTGCTGGCGGACTACGGTCGGGTAATGCGTACCCCAATGCACGATTCGGAATTTTCACGCAATATGGAGCGTTTCGGCGGTAGCGAAACCAGCCCCTACAAACCGGAAATCGGGTCTCTCCCCGAGAGCAACTTCTCGAAGGACGACATGGAAAACGTCAACAAGACCGGGACGACGACAATCGGTCTCACGACCGCAGACGGCGTCGTTATGGCCACCGACATGCGCGCCAGCCTCGGCGGTCGCTTCGTCTCCAACAAGAACGTCCAGAAGGTCGAGCAGATTCACCCGACTGCCGCGCTCACGATGGCCGGTTCGGTCGGCGGTGCCCAGTCGTTCATCCGAACGATGCGCATCGAGTCGAACCTCTACGAATCCCGTCGCGGCGAGCAGATGAGCATGCAGGCGCTCTCGACGCTCGCGGGCAACATGCTCCGTGGCGGCCCGTTCTTCATGGTCTCGCCAATCCTCGGCGGTATCGACGACGAAGGCGCACACGTCTACAGCCTCGACCCAGCAGGTGGCGTCATGTCCGACGATTACACCGTCACGGGGAGCGGGATGCAACTCGCCTACGGTGTGCTCGAACAGGACTACGAAGAAGGGCTCTCGAACGAGGAAGCGAAGACCATCGCGGCCCGCGGCATCAAGAGCGCAGTCGAGCGCGATACGGGTAGTGGAAACGGCGTGTTCCTCGCCGAAATCACGGACGAAGGCGTGGACATCACCGGCCACAAGGATTTCGCTGACGTCCTCTAAATCGGCCTTCGTTTCAACCCGTACCGAGCGTTCTCAAAGCTCCTTCTTCCCGCGTCCGAGCCAGTCCGCAAAGCTCCCGCTGATGAGCGTCTGGGTCTGCTCGTCGATGTAGGTGCTCTGCATGCCGTGGATGGCGTCTTCCAAACTCTCGCCGTCCTCGATTCGCTCGCGGACTTCGCGTTTTTTCCACCCGGCGGGCGTCACGCCGTGGCGGGCGCGCTGGCGGAGAGGCCAGAGATACTTCGCGGCTTCCTCCTCGGATAGACCGCGCGCCTGAAGTCCGTCTTTTGCGTGGGCGAACAGATCGGAAAAGAGCGCGTCGGAGTCGGTGGTCTCCTCGCCGCTGTTGGTAATCCAGTAGAGGTCGGCGTCGAGTCCGTCACGCATGGCGGCGTAGAAGTTGTCGCGGGCGACGACCCAGTCGAGGTGACGAACCGGATGCTCTCGCCGGAACGCGCTTTCGAGCAGTCCCGCGAACGCGGCCTGAAACGCGATGGAGTCCCGAACCGTGGGTTGAGCCGCGATCGGTCGGAACTCGATTCGAGCGTTCGCGGCGGAGCGCGTCGCTCCGCCGAACACCGGTCGAACCCACCGCCAGTAGGTGCCGTGTTTCAGCCGGAAATGAGCGAACTCGTCGTCGAAGCGGTCGGAGCGAGAGACCGGCATGGGGACGATGGTTCGGTCGTTCGTGATGTCGTCGATGGCCTCCTCGGTCGATTCGATGTCTTCCGGGAAGCAGACTTTGCCGGGGTCGTGGGCGTTCAGCACGGATTCGAAGACGCCGATTCGGTTCTCCATCCGTGCCTCGTCCACGATTTCCTCGGGCGGAGCGTCGTCGTACAGGTCGGGCGGGAAGAACGGCGAGTTGACGCCGAGCGCCAGCAGTGGACCCGCAATTCGGATGGCGTAGCGGAAGTACGTCGGGAGGTCGCGGGCGTGTGGCACCTGATAGTGGGGTTGAATCGAGGTGATGAGGCTTTCGGGCATCACCGTCTCCGCCGACAGCGAGACGTGTGGCGCGTCGATTTTCATCCCCACGTCAGCATCCGTGTTCGCCATCGCGTGATAGCGAACCGAGTCGCTCATGTTCGACGCGATGCGAACGCCGTCGTCCTCGATGCTCCCGCGAAGATATTCGCGGGTTGTCTCGCCCTCCGGTGGAATCGTCCAGAGACCGTCGCTGACGAGCACCATTCCCTCGGCAGTCGTCCGGTCTTCCGCCGCCGACAGGCGGGCTTTTACCTCGGCTTCCTGTGCGGCCAGTCCGTGCTCGTTCAGGGGTTGTGGACTCGTGGACATCTCGGCGTTGTGTAGGCCGAGTTCCTTCTCGAACCCGATGAGTTCGAGCAGTCGGCGGGGAACGCGAGAGAGTCGCTTCGATTCCCCGTCCACGGCGTAGAACTCGTATTCGAAGCCGACGATTGCTTGCGGGTTGTCGAACGTTCCGTTGGAGAGTTCTTCCTTGATGACCTCTGCGTCTTCCTCGACGCGAGTCTGAAACTCCTCGCGGTCTACAGCGAGCACATCTTTGACCTGCGACGCAAGGTCGTCACTCATGTCCGGGAATGAGAGGTCAAGACGCTTCAATCCACGGGCTTTACTACCGTGACGCGGTCGTTGTCGTCCGGGGTTTACCGTACGTACCGACTTCGGTGGCCACCACTGTATTCGGCACGAAATCGCGAAACGTGGCGACGAGTTCGTAAGCATCAGCGCTCATGTCGCCCGTACAACTGCCACTGCCGAACAGTTGGTTGTCCGGGTGCGCTTCGCTCTTTCCATCGACGACGAGAACGTCGAACACGTCGCGCGTCGAGTCGTAGGAGAGCGAATCGACGTTCGCCTCGTTACACTGGCTGGAACCGACCCAGAGCGCGCCCGTCACGACGACCTGTTTCGGTTCGGGCCGAAATTCGACGGTCGGTGAGCCGTCGATATCCATCTTGCCAGTGGCATCCCGAGCCGAGAACGTTACGTTTTGGACGTGCTCACCCGACCACTTCTCGCCGACCAACTGACCGAAACAGCCAGCACTCGCAGCAACCCCAGCAGATGCCAGCAGTTCGCGGCGACGCATATCCATCGATTCGTCGTCTTCGTTCAAAAAGTATTGGGAAAGTAAAATGAGCGTTTCAGACACCGGTGCCCCCGAAACCGAAAGCCGTGGGTTTAACTCCGATTGTCGGCAACCTCCGGTAATGGAGTTCGTGGAGTTCGCCGACCGTGCTGGAACCATCGAGGAACTGAGTGCCGACAGCGACATCATCGAGGCCGTCACCGACCTCCTCGAATCCGCGAACGACGACCTCGCAGTCCTCGCCCGATTCGTGCAGGGCCGGGTGTTTCCGGCGTGGGACTCCACGACCCTCGACATCGGCCCGAACCTCTGTTACACGGCCATCGCCCGCGCCGCCGGACAGAACGTTTCGGCGGACGACGTGGAAAACCGACTGGCCGAAATGGGCGACATCGGCGCAGTTGCGGCGAGCTACGATTTCGGCGGCCAGCAGGGACTCGCCGCGTTCGGCGCTGGCCGGGACGACCTGACGGTCGCGGAGGTCGCCGACGAACTCGAAACGCTGGCCCGGACTGAGGGGTCGGGGAGTCAGGACACGAAAATCGACATTCTGTTCGGCCTGTTCAATCGGACGAGTTCCACGGAAGCGCGCTACCTCGCCCGCCTCGTCCTCTCTGAGATGCGAATCGGCGTCGGCGAAGGGACGGTTCGAGACGCCATCTCGAATGCCTTCGACGTCTCGGTTGAGGCGACCGAGCGCGCCCTGCAAGTGTCGAACGACTACGGCAGGGTCGCCCGAGTCGCCCGCGACGAGGGCGAATCCGGACTGGACGACCTCCAACTCGAAGTCGGCAGGCCAGTCCAGACCATGCTCGCGCAGGCGGGCACCGTCACCGACGCGCTGGACGACTGGGACGCGGTCGGCACCGAATGGAAGTACGACGGTGCGCGAGTCCAGATTCACTACGACGGCGAGGAAGTCGGCATCTTCTCGCGGAACATGGAGGAAGTGACGGACGCACTCCCCGAAATCGTGGAGTACACCCGCGAACACCTCTCTGTTCCGGCCATCGTTGACGGCGAAGTCGTGGCGATGGAGGACGGCGAACCGCTCCCGTTTCAGGAGGTTCTGCGTCGATTCCGCAGAAAACACGACGTAGCCCGCGCCCGCGAGCAGGTGGCCGTCGAACTCCGGGCGTTCGACTGCCTGCACGCGGACGGCGAGGACTTGCTTACCACTCCCCTCACCGAGCGCCACGACCGACTGCAAGCGATACTCTCCGGGGGCGTCTCCGCGCTCGCCGTCACTAACGACGAGGACGAAATCGCGGATATCGAGGCCAACGCGCTGGAAGCAGGCCACGAGGGCATCATGCTGAAAAACCCCGATTCGACCTACTCTCCGGGTCGCCGAGGGAAAAACTGGCTCAAGCGAAAGCCGGACGTGGAATCCTTAGACCTCGTCGTCACGGGCGCGGAGTGGGGCGAAGGCCGTCGCGCAAGTTTTCTCGGCACCTTCCTGCTCTCGGCCCGCACCGAGGACGGTGAGTTGGAAACCCTCGGCAAGGTCGCCACCGGAATCACGGACGAGGAGTTGGCCGACCTGACCGAACTGCTCGAACCCCACATCGCCGTGCAGGAGGGCCAGCAGGTCGAACTCGCTCCGGAAGTCGTCTTCGAGGTCGGCTACGAGGAGATTCAGGAGTCGCCGACGTATTCGGCGGGGTACGCCCTCCGGTTCCCGCGGTTTTTGGGAGTTCGCGAGGACAAATCGGTCAGGGATGCGGATTCGTTGAGTCGGGTTGAGCGGCTCGCGGAATCGCAGTAGGGAGCAATTAGTTCGTGTTCACTGGCAGGCAGCAGAGTGAGTAAATCGATTCTCGGAGTAGATGGTAGCCGTTTCTAACTTCAACTGTTGAGGCTTAGAAAATCGCCGAGTGCGAGCTACTCCCCGACTTCTCTTTCACAACATTTAGAAAATATGCTTTCCAGTGGCACTGGCTGATGCCGACTCCAAATAACCGCCACCGCACCCGTACCACACCCTCCCCAACCGACTCCTTCACTTCGCTCAGTCGTCCCTCGCGCGGGCGACCTCCGGCGAGGTTCGCCTTCGCGCGCCACAGGGAATACTCGATTTCGTGACTCTCCACATTCATCCCCGGCGCGTGCGAGCAACGCGCGCGAGGTCTTCGTGATGCGAAGCGAGCGAAGGCTCGGAAGTCGCACGCCCGCGGAGCGCCAGCGAGCAGGAACGTCTTCCGGTGGACGACCGCACGATATTCTCGTGAGCGACCAGCGGGAGCGAGAACCCGGCCGAGGTTCGCTCGGCTGGAGTGCGGGAGGAGGCTGGGGAGGGTCGAGGTGCGGTAATGAGGAGTCGGCAATAGCTAGAACCAGTAAGTCGTCTATCTTGTATCGCGGTTAGTGAGTATCAATCGAGCGTCTTTTCCATGCGAACGAATTCGAGACGGGTATCCGTCGTCTCCAACATGAATGTCTCGTCCTCGACGCTATAGCCGCGCCGTCGGTAAAACGGAATCGCTTGAGCGACGCTGCCATGACACAAACGCCGTGAGAACGTCCCATGCCCGAATCCTTTTACGCCAAAACCACCCTACCCACACCCATGACGCTCCGACACGACGAGTTGACGGTGGACTGGTTCGGCTATGCGACGGTACGATTCGAAACCGCGGATGGCTTCGTTGCCTACATCGACCCCGGCCGATACGGTGTGTTGTCGGGCGAGTGGGAACCCGACAGTCCGGACGCGAACCACCCGGAACCGGTCGATTACCGCGAACAGGACGCCGACCTCGTTCTCGTCACGCACAACCACCACTACGACTCGGACGGTATCGAGCGCGTTGCGGGCGACGACGCGACGGTCGTGGTCTACGAGGGCGTGAACGCCGACGACATCGACCGCGACGTGGCGGCGGTGGACGACCTCCCATACGACGTTCGACGGATCGGGGAGGAAGCCCACCTGACGATCGATGATTGCGAAGTTTGGTCGCTTCCGGCGTACAACGAACCGGACGGACCGCACACCCGAGTGAACGGCGACCCCTTCCATCCGAAGGGATTCGGCGTCGGTTATCTGCTCTCGCTAGGCGGAACCACCGCGTTCTGGCCCGGCGATTCGGACGTGCTGACGGGCCACCGCGAACTCGAAGTCTCGCTGTTCCTCCCGCCGATCGGCGGTAGTTTCACGATGGACAGGGAGGAGGCCGCGGATCTCGCGGAGACGCTCGCCCCCGACCTCGTGGTTCCGATTCACTACGGCACCTTCGCCGCACTCGAAACCGATTCGGCGGCGTTCGCGGATGACGTGGAACGCCGAGGTGTCGCCGTCGCGCTGGACGAGGAATAGCACCCTTCTCTCGAGCTATTTCGGATTCGTTCGTCCCCTCACTGCACGCATCGCAACGCAATTTACTTGGTAGCAGACGAACACGTTTCAGATATGAGTCCCCGCAGTTCCTCCAGTTTCTGCTCGCAGTGCGGTTCGGTGCTCGCCACCGGCGCGTCCTTCTGTTCGCAGTGCGGGACGGCGGTCGGGAGTCCCGACCTCGGGTCGTCGGTGGGGAGCGACCAACCAGCGTTTCGCCGCCGCATCGAAGACCTCACGGTCGAGGGATGGGACGTGAAACACGATTACGGCGACCGCGTGGTGATGATAAATCGCGGATTCGGCTCGATTCCGATTCATATCCTCCTGCTCGTGTTCACGACGCCCGTCGGCAACGCGCTCTACGCGTGGTACAGTTATTCGCCCGGTGCCGACCGGGTCGAACTCCGCGCGGACGGGTCGGAGCAGTACGCCGAGAACACTCGTTTTTCGACGGACTGGACGCTTCGAAGCGCGGCTAGTTTTCTCGTCGCCTCGGCGCTCGGCCTCTTCGCCACCGTGTTCGGTATGCTCGTGCTCTGGACGACCATGGGACTTTTCGAAACCGCATTCGGCGTCACCTTCCTCCTGTTGGGTCTGTTCTCGCTTCTGCTCGCACCCCAACACATTCCGGACTTCAAGTCGCCGACGACGTTCGGTCGGGTTCGTTCGACGGACGAAAAAGTCGTCTCCGAACCGACCATCCCGTGTACCGCCTGCTCCGCTCCGGTCGGCACCGGTGTCACGCGGCGGTTCACCGAAAAACGGTATCTCGCCGGAATCCCGATACAGACTCTGAATCAGGGGGAAAATCACTACTGCCGGTCGTGTGCCCGCGGTAACGTTCGGTCGAGAACCGCCGAGGAGTTCGACGTCGGCTTGGAATCCGAACTCGCTTAACCTCAGTCCGTCAGGCCGCCGCGAAGCGCGTCGATGACCGTAACGATGGCGAGGGTGATTGCAACCACGCCTGCGAGTCGCGTGAGAAACGGACTCGACGTTCGAATCGAGTAATTCGTCAATACCCAGAGCACCGCGAATATCATCGCACCCACGCCGGTAAGCCGCAAGTCTATCCACTTTTGCATGCCCATGCGGACCAAAGCACGTCGAGATACAAATTTTAATAGGATCGTTCGGGAAAAAGCGGAGCGAGTACGACCCCTCGTCAGATTAGATGATGCCCATTTCAGTGAGCCGCTCGGGGAGGTAGGTGTCCGTCACGAAGTCCAGCCCGTGTGACGCGAGCGCCTGCTGTTCGGACTTCTTCTCGATGTCGAGTTGGAGTTCTATCTGTTCTCTCCAGTAGTCGGTCTGATAGCGCGGGTCTTCGAGTTCGCTTTCGAGTGCGTTCTTGTCCGAGTCGGAGAGCGGATCCGTCGGCAGGTCGTACTCCACGATATCTTTCGGTTGGATGCCGATGAACTTCGCGTCGGGCGTGGCGAGGTAGTCGCTCAGGTGCGCGCTCTTGATGGAGCCGTAGGCGACCGACCCGTAGATGCGGTAACTCCACGGATCACCGTCAGTGAACACGGTGACGGGCAGGTCGAGTTCCTCGTGGAGTCGCCGGGTAATGCGTCGGGTCGCACGCGCCGGTTGCCCCTTCAGGTGGACGATGATGGCGTTGTAGTCGTCGTCGAAGCCGTTTTCCACCAGTCGGTCGCGCATACCACCGGTCTCTACGCAGAGGATGAACTTCGCGTCGTGGCCGAGAAATTCGATGGTATCCGGGTTGTTCGGAATCTGGTAGCCACCTTCGCCGACGTCCTCCTGACAGTGGATATCGCGCTCGCCTCGCCGAGTCTGCTCGCGCAGGTGGAGCGGTCCCATGATGGTCGCACCCGACTCCTCCGGACGCATATGGAAGTCCTCGCGGGTAACGTCCGAGACGATTTCCAAGTCCTCGATGAGTTGGTTTGACTCGTCTTGGTCGGAGAACTGCGCTTCCTTCGCGTCCCACGACTCAGAGAGGTAGTACAACTCACGCAGGGTCGAAGAGCGGTCTTCCTCCAACTGGTCGGCGAGGAAGTCGATGGTATAAATCGCCTTCAGCAGTTTCCGCGCGCCGCGAACGCTGTTTGCGCTCCGGGTACTCTTTCGGTCGCCGTAGACCCAGACGCGCTCGTCTTCGTCGTACTCGATGTTGCTCTTCGTCCGAGTCGGAATCGACATCTGGGGGATTTGCCCGCCCGCGAACTGATCGTAGAACTTCGCGGCGAGGTCGATGAGTTTCGCCTGTGCGTTGTCGTCGTCTGCGCTCATGTGTTGTTGGTTCGTCGTTCTTCTTCGATTCCTTCGACCGTCACAGGGTCGAACGATACGTCCTCGGCGATGGTGTATTCGAGCACGGCGTCCTCGCCGCTATCGACGGTCGGTTCCCACGTCACGAACCACTCGTCGTCCATCTCGACGGCGGTTGCACCGTCGGAGAGGTTTTCGGGCTTCGTGGCCACGATTTCGGTCAACTTCGGCGATTCGTTCGTTCCGGAGTGGTTCTCTACGATGAGTTTCACCGTTCCGTCCTCGACTTCGCGCTCGACGAGCACGTTGTTCATGATGCGCGCCAGCGAGTCGC
>CAYNQM010000017.1:0-35978 GCA_964399275.1 uncultured Haladaptatus sp. | reverse complement strand
AAAGCGGTGTCAATCTCGTGTAGTAGTACTCTGATGGGAGTTTCCAACACTTTTTAGCATCAATGATCTACTCTAACCTTCTTTGGGATCGGTATCGTATGCGATTGAGACCAATGAAACCAGTGCTAATCGGGTATGGTGAAACGAGCGTCGGAGAGTCACTCAACTGCGGATACGGAGAGCTGAACATGTGGGCGACACGCGAAGCATTGCGAGACGTCGATCTCGAACCAGACGATATTGACGGACTTATCGCGACTGCACCCTTTCGAACGGAGCGGTTTCCGCTCCCTCGACTGATCGAACATCTCGGAATCGCTCCACTCAATTTTGCAGAACTCACCGGCGTCGGTGGTGCGTCCCACGTGAATTCGATTCACCGAGCGGCTAGTGCGATTGAAAATGGAGAGGCCGAAACGATCCTCATTGTCGCCGCAGACGCTCTTCATTCTGACATTGGGCCACGAACAGTTATCGAAGAACTATCCGACAGTGTCAGCGAGTTCGAGGAACCCGCGAACATCGTCCCCTCGCTCTACGCCCATGTCGCAAACTGGCACCTCGATACGTTCGGGACGACACGGAAACAGCTCGCAGAAATCGCCGCTATCGCACGCGAGCATGCGTCGTTGCAACGGGCGGAGCGTGCACACCGACAGGAAGCAAAATCAGCTGATGAGATTCTCGACTCTCCGATGGTTGCAACTCCGTTGACCGCGGATCAATGCGCTCTTATCTCCGATGGCGGAGCGGCATTCATCGTGACCACCGAAGAAAAGGCAGCCGAGCTCGATCGAGTACCAGTTCGTTTGACCGGGTTCGGTGCACGACATACCCACGATCACATCACTCAGATGCCATCGTTCGAGGAGACGGGGGCAGTAGAGGCAGGACAGCGAGCAATGGCCGAAGCAGCTGTCGATCATGCTGATATCGACGTTCTTCAAATATACGACTGCTTTACGATTACCGTCCTTCGAATCCTCGAAGACCTCGGCTTCTGTGAACGCGGGAACGGTGGCGATCTCGTTGACAGCGGTGCTCTTCGATTAACTGGGAAGTGGCCACTCAATACTCACGGCGGGGCGCTCGCCCAAGCACATCCAGGAATGCCCTGTGGGATATTTCATATTACCGAGACAATCCGCCAGCTACAAGGGCGAGCCGAAGCGACGCAAGTCGAAGATGCCTCGACGGCGCTCGTCCACGGAAACGGGGGAATCTTCTCAACGCAAGCAGTGGCGATCCTCGAACGAGGTGAGTGTCATGCCGACTAACAAGCCGATTCCGACACCGAAGACCGAATACGAACACCAATACTGGCAGCGCGTGGCTAACGGTGATGTCTGTATTTCCCACTGTCAGGCATGCGACCACGTCTATCATCCTCCATGCCGATACTGTCCAGACTGTTACTCCGACGAGTGGGAGTTCGAATCGATTGCAGGCACTGGAACGGTGTACGGTTATACTAGTATTCACCGTCCAACGCAGCGATTCGCATCAGACGCTCCAATCGTGTCGGCGATCATCACGTTAGACGAGGGACCACGGCTCATGGGACGCGTCGCGTGTGAGTCTGAAGCAATTGCGGTCGGACGCCGAGTCCGTCTTGATACGTCGAGACTCTCCTCGGACAATGTTCGTCTCACCTTCAAACTACTACCGAAGTAAGCAACTCAGCAAATCAATTTCTGCAAGTGAATAAGTGGGCCGCCCTTGTTTAAATCCCCAGAAAGTGACAAGAATGCCGTGCTGAAGACAGAGGATGAATTCATCAAAATTTATTTCATTCGTCGGTCTGATTTTCGGTTCAGATGACGATTCCAGCATGTCCAAGTAGTCGTGATTGGCGCCCGCGGGAAATACCACCAATGGGCAAATCCATCAGCCAAACACTAGAGGACGCTCACACACAACCAACCCAAAAGCGACCAGAACGGTCTGTAATGGCGTCTGTCGGTCGGGATCCGAACTAATTGCGGAGGTCAGGTATGCATTGTAAATGTAGGGTTTCTGCTCGTGGTGCACCATGGCACGCGTGCGAGCAGGAAGGAAGGGTGGCGGGGCACAGCGTGGATCGGGAGTGATGGCGCCAGACCCACGTGGGAGCCCATTCAGGATGTCAGAGGCAACCACGCCACAATTAGTTCTTCGAGGGGTTCAGTATATGCTTTGTGCTACTGTTCGAAAATAATACAATCAGTTATACTACCATTAGCGTGATTCTCAATAGTCGATGGGAGAGCTCACGAGTGCATAGCACGCCACGACGGGCCGTCTATATATCCGCGTCGCTCGATGTGTTTCTCACGCGGTTCACAGCACCACCGATATCTCCGAACACGAGGGAGTAGCCTGAAATGCCCCAGTAGTACACGATGATCAGTACTAAGAGCCAATCCCATCCGCGCTCGAATCCTGGATAGAGGCGTGCGAGCGTTCCGAACGTGAACAACGAGAGGATTACCGCGGAAACGATTTCAATCGCCATCGCTACCTCGAACCGAACTCGCGGTCGTCGTCGCGCCCGAGGAGACTGTCAGAGAGATACGCCGCGAGGCGAGCGGTCTGTGGCGGTTGGCTCCGGAATCCTACGTGGTCGTCAGGGCGAATCAGATAGAGAGTCGGAACCATAGCATCATACCGTGAGCGAAGCTGGCCATCTACATCGACCAGCACGGAAACGTCTTCGCTCTCCGGAGTATCGTCCACAACCTCAGGAACGACCACGTACGGGTGAATATCGAGGCCATCGAAACCGACCACACCCTCGGTGAAGTGTACTAACGAATCGATGTCGGCAGTTCCGTCTCCCGCAAATACCAGAAGTACGACGCCTGCCCGCCCGTGAATCTCTCGATACAAGGATGTCTCGGTTCCATTCAGATGACGACAATCTCCGTCGAGAACGCGCTCCCCAGCTTTCGGTGCGCGCATCGAATCAGCAATTCGTTTGTGCAGGTTTCGTTTCGACGTCGAATCCAAGAATCCGGCGATCGGGGAATCGACGCGTACGGTAGCTAGCGAACTCCCGCGGTAGGAGTCGTCGAGTTGCGTCATCGTTCGAAGGATGCGTGCCTGAATCCCACTTAACCGAAGCACACGAGGGAGAACGGAGTTCCGAACTGCCTTTAACACGGGGTTTGCGGTGACGAGTATCGATCCGGACATTCCCGTCTTATCGAGTACGGACTTCGCTATCGGTTTGCGTTCCTCCTCGTACGTTTCGAGCAGCGCGTCCGAGGCGACTCCTTGGCACACGAGTGCGAGTTTCCACGCGAGGTTGTACGCGTCCTGGATGCTCAGATTCATCCCTAACCCTCCGAGCGGGTTGTGGACGTGGGCCGAATCGCCCGCGAGGAAAACCCGGCCACTGCGATAGCGTGACACCATGCGCTGATTGGCGACGAAATTCGACGTCCAGGGAGTATCGTGGAGCGTGACGTTCTTGTGGTTCGTCCGCTCGCGGAGCAATTGTTGGAAAACGTCGATAGTAGCCTCCGGTCGCTCCGCCTGCGGAATGGGAGTAACATCGATGAACAATCGCCACAGATTCTCACCCGGCATCGGCAGCACGGCCACGACGCCCTTCTCGTGGAACCAGATGGACGCTTCGGTGCCAGGTAGTTCCCAATCGGCCTTCGCATCGGCGACCAGGATTTCCTGTTTCGTCGTCACGCCCTCGAATTCCAGCCCGAGCGTCTCACGGACATGGCTGTGCGCGCCGTCGCACCCGACGAGCCACGTCGCCGTGATCTCTTCTGTTCGCGCTTCACCGTCCCTTCGATGTCGGACAGTCGCGGTTACACCATCGTCGTACTGACCGAACCCGACGAGTTCGCGTTCGAATTCGATCTCACCTCCTAACTTGGTTAGCTGCTCTCCAAGGATACGCTCTGTGCGGTTCTGCGGAAGGAACCAGATAAACGGATACGGCGACGGAGGACGCACGTTGTCCATGTCGAGGTAGAACAATGGCTCGTCGTCATCGTAGGCGGTTGCACCGGTCACGCGAACCCCCTCATCTAATACGTCATCCAAAATCCCCATATCCTCGAACGCTTGAAGGGTTCTGGGTTGAATCGCCAGCGCCCGTGAGGTCTCAACGGAGCTGTCTTGCTTCTCGATGAGTCGGCAATCGACGCCGCGCCGACGAAGTTCGATAGCCGTGGTCAATCCGGTCGGACCTGCACCGACGATCAATACCTCGGTCTCCCTTGAGACAGAGTCAGTCACGGCCTCCCTCCTGATTCCACTTGTTCTTTACTCGCTCCCAGGCCATTCCAGTCGATAGTATTCCTCCAATCAACAACGCGGCTGGCCGACCGGGATTCGACGAAGAATCTGGCGCACGAACGAGTTCAGTGTAGACCGCTCCAAGCATGGTTCCGACAGTGAGTCCGCCTCCAAGAACGCCGAACAATGGGCGGACTCGACCAGCAAGGAGTCCCAGACCACCGATCGTCTCGACGATGCCGGTTATGAGTCGGAACCACTGTGGGTACCCCCACTGTTCGAAACGCTGGATCTGACGGTCAACACCGGCGAGTTTCGATCCACCGCTGAGTAGCAGTATCCCTCCGAGAAGCAATCCAACGGTATCCAGAAGCCGTTCACCAAGAGCGAGTGGTTCTGCTCCGGTATCGTGATGCTCGTCGTTTCCGATTCGAGTTACTCGCTTCATGTTCATAGAGGATTGTACGGAGGGGAGGAAGATTCAATACCTGCCTAGTACTATCGGTGATTCATATACGTGGATGGCGAATGAAGATGATTCCGTGCACCCGAAGAGTGACGAACAGGATGGTGGACAGCATATGAGGGCAGTTACGTTCACCCTCGAACCGCCGAACGGGGATCACATCGCGTATCGGTTGTTTGGCGAGAATTCCGAGTTCGAAAGAGAACGCATCTATCATCTCAACATCTTGGAAAACGAGACAGTCGTCCTGCTCGGTAGACTGCGGGGCGACTTGGAAAGAGCGAGACCTTTGTTAGAAGAGAACGTGAATGTGCTCGGGTACAGTATCTCCAGTGACGGGAGTCGAAACGGACTCGTTTACCTGCACGCTCGACCGCCACCAGAAATCAAGCGATTTCTGGAGTTGCCGCGAACTCACGAGGTGTTCTTCGATTTCCCCATCGAGGGAACCGCCGATGGAGGTCTCCGAGTAACGATGATCGGCGAGACGAACAGTGTGTTGCAGGAGGTTCTTGCAGACGTTCCGGCGAAACTCGGCGTCACCGTGGAACGAATCGGCACGTATCCAGAAGCCGGGGACAATGTAATAGCGTTGCTGACGGATCGACAGCGAGAGGTACTGAATGTCGCTCTGGATCTAGGCTACTACGGCGTCCCGCGTCAGGCGACCCACCGCGACATCGCCGACCAGATGGAGCTCGCGGTCGGAACCGTCGGCGAACACCTACAGAAAATTGAGGCACGGGTGTTCAGGGGCATCGGAAGGTAGCCGAAGTGTGACGCCCCTGCGAGATACGCGCCCTCTATTTAGCACGACTTCTGAAACCTACCACCGATTGAGGGTTTCAACAATGGCCATCGAACCTATACGCATAACTGGCATTTTATGGCGATCGGCCGGTCCGGTCTCACTAAGGGTAGCTACGTTTGACGTCGTTAATCTGTTTCGGCAGTCTGTCGCTAATTAGAACACGAGTACCTCCAGGAGGGCTCCGCTGAAAAAGAGCGCCATCACGAACGCAAACCCGGTTCGCTTAACCTGTTTTCCATAGTCGTCCAGACCATCATTCGTGGCGAGTATTGTAATGAGCCTCGTAGGATGTTTAAACGGACTTGGCGGGCGGGGTTCTGGGATTCGCTCACGAAGCCGTCGATACTCGGTGAACGACCAAATACCGTAGAGCAATGTCGACGCGATCAATACAAGAGTCGCGACGAACGCCGCCCCGAGCAAGAGCCCGATTGGATCCGTCAGATCAACTTCTATCGATGGCGTGGTACTGCCAGTCGCTCCCACCGAGCCGAGAACGAGTAGTACCACTGTGACGAGCGATACTGGAATGGTGACCAGTGCTGCTATGATCAGCCGCTTACTGAGACGGTGGACTGTCTCACGCTCGATGCCAAACAGTGTCTGATGTCGTGTTGGTTCGTATTTTCCTTCTGGTCGTAGTTCTGTGTCCTGGCCAGGAGTTTGCACACCGACAGCATCGAGAGCGGTCCAGAGGAGGATCACCCCGGCAAACGCCAGAACTATGAGTGGACTCTGTGTCGTTCGTCGCTCCAAGAACGCCTCGTTAGGGGCGGCCGGATCGACGTACGCAGTGACAGTTGTGCCAGAGTCATAGGTCGCGATTACGGATTGCGCCTTCGATCTCGTCTCATACTGCGGGCTGAGATTGCCAGGGAACAATTGGTTGCTCGTGTACTCGGTTCCTTGACAGGTGTAGGTAAATGAGACGTGAACGTTGTACGCAATGCCACGGCCCTCTGACTGTGAAGTGGACGAGTCGACGATAGTTGCCTCGATGGGCACTGCGTCGTCAACCGCCGTCGACTGCTGGACGTAGTCGTATCCACCGTACGTGAAAATGGCGAGGCCAACAAGTATCATTATGGCCGTTGCTCGCGTGACCGTGACGGGTACTCCTTTCACGGAGAATTCCATGTGTACGATGTTGTACGGAGCTAGTGAAAATAATTCGTGGGGGGCGATCGAGCTCGTCATTTTTGCTATGATATCTTCAGCAGTCGCTCTCGTTACGAACGTAGAGCTAACCGATGGATATATGCTCTGTGGTTAGCAACCGCGTTTCAGTTGCTATTCTTCACTCGATATCGGTGCTCCCACGTCTGCTTCGTGCCCCTTAATCGGCAGTGGGGTTGTTACTTTAGGAATTTATGAAATGAGGATACTTCAGTGTCATTTCTGACTCGGTATCGCGAGTGACTCGGAATCGGACGGTTATTTAGTATCTACGATTTAGAAAATTATTCAACCATTGCTCCTAATCACTCACTGTGAGTAGATAATAACAATGGATGAGTCAGAAACACAAATAGAGTCATCGCAACTGGACCGTCGTCGATTTCTTTCGGCCGGTGCTGCAATCGCCGGAACAACGTCACTCAGCGGTTTTCTTGGTATCAAGCCAGAAGATGTGGTTCCAGTCAACATCGGCTATGAAGATGATCGAGGTCTTGATGCTGCTGTTCAGGCGGCCTCGAATGTCGCTCGAACATTCGATTTTAACGCTCTGACGGTCGAATTGCCAAAACAAATGGTCTCCAAGCGTAATCTTTCTACACTTAGTAACCAACGCGGCATTCGGTATGTCGAACGAGATCAACGAATGCATGCACTCGGCCAATCGACTCCCTGGGGCGTTGATCGTATCGACGCAGATGTCGCCCACAGCAACGGTAAAACGGGTGCAGGTGCTGATATTGCCATTATTGATACTGGTATCGATAGCACGCATCCCGATTTACAGGCGAATCTTGGCCGAGGACGGTCGTTTTCGTACGGTATCGGGAATATACTCAGTAATCAGGAGCAGAGCCGACTTCAATCTCGCCGCGCGAGCATCAACTTCGATCTGTATCCCGAGTGGCAAGACGACAATGGACACGGAACACATTGTGCAGGAGTCGCGAATGCAGTGGACAATAGCCGTGGTGTTGTCGGCGTAAGCACGCAGGCAACGCTCCATCCAGTGAAAGTACTCACCGCACTAGGAGCGGGTAGTACGTCCGATATCGCTGCTGGGATCGAGTACACCGCGAAACAAGGGTGGGATGTCGCAAGTCTCAGTCTTGGCGGGGCGAGTTCGAATCTCATGCGTGATGCATGCGAGTATGCTCACAACCAGGGTGTTCTGCTGGTCGCTGCTGCTGGCAACAGTGGTCCGTGTACGAATTGTGTGGGGTATCCGGCTGCCTATCCAACTACACTTGCAATCAGTGCTACAACACAGTCTGATTCCTTGGCGTCGTTCTCCTCAACAGGGCCAGAAATCGATTTGGCTGCGCCTGGAAAGAACATTCGCTCGACGTATCCGACCTATTTCGGAAACTACTCCAAACTCTCAGGTACTTCAATGGCTGCCCCACACGTCTCGGGTGCGGCGGCACAACTCATGGCCACTGGATTGTCACATGAAGAAACGTCCCAGCAACTCATAGACACGGCCGAAGATATTGGCCTGTCGGCAACGGAAAGTGGAGCTGGTCTCCTTGATGTGGCAGCCGCCCTTGACCTCTAATCTAATTTAATCGCGATTTATTATCCTTAAAAGTGGGTTCGTGTCAACAGTTTCATCAACTAACGTTTCGACTCCTGTGATGTGGTTCGATCTGAGATACGAATCGCACGGGCTGAATGGACGCGCCACCATCGCGAATTTGGGAGTCCGTGGTCAGATCGCCCAACCCTGTTCATCGCGTCACTTGTCCTTGCAGTCCTGCTTGGAGTGCTTGCTTACTCACTGGGACACGACCTCGCTTCGAACCAGACCGTTCCACGTATCTATCTCAATACACTCACAATCGTTGCATTCGCCTGGATGGTGTGGCGAAGTTCCCAGTTGATACACTTTCGCTTTGAACGTCTAAACCCCGACTTCCTCTTGACGACCGTTCCGCCGAGAACTGCTTCCTTGGGGCTTCTTGGGTTCGTCTATGCTCGATTAGTTGTCTCGGTTGCACTCCCGGCGATCGGCATTGCGATCGGAACCGCGATCGGACTCCGATCTCCAGTAGTTGCACTAACAATTCTCATTTCGATCACAGCCCTGGCAACGCTCGCCGTGGTGTTTGGGACAACGGGAAGGCTAACTGCCCGCCTCATCGGAATGCACCTTGTACGAGCACGGTTCTACAGGGATCTCCTAATCGTGTTTGGATGGCTTCCAATACTCCTCGGTTGGATACTCATCGAGGAAATGGCGGGATCGGTTGCCTCGTTGGCTCCGTTGTTCAGCGCTTTCCCCTCGGTATGGTTTGTCGATCTCGCGCTCGTCGGTGCGGGCGACCCCGCGCTCGCTTCCGTCCATCGTGGAGCGTGTGCCCTTGGACTCCTCGTTCTTACTGTTCCGCTCCTCGCAACCGGGACAGTCGTACTCGCTCGTCGAATCTGGGAAACTACACCCGTCAAATCGACGGGAATCCATGGCTCACAGTCTCTCGTCCACGACGGATGGCTGGAGCGACTCTTCGGAGATCGCATTTCGCGGCCTGTCCGAACCGTCGCTCGCGAGCGTTGGCTGATGGAACGTCGCGCCCCACGCGGACTTCTGTCAACGGGATATGTACTCCTTGTCGTGGGAATATTCGGTCTCCCGGCAATCCTCTTCGGCGGGGCCAATGGCTTACTGTTGTTAATCGCCGTCTCCCTCGGAGTGGCAGTTAGCATTGCCTTTGGATCCGATCCGATCGGAACCGAATACCGCACTCTGCCGATGGTCTTTACAACAGTCAATGGCGGTCAATTCGTCGACGGCTTACTCCTGGCTGTAACCTTCGTCGGTGTTCCACTCGTGACTCTAGCCACGATTCCACTGGGGATTGTGAGTGTCGTCGGGGAAGTACAAACCATCTTCATAGCCATGGCCGGGGTTGCGTCGTGCATTTGTGCCGCATCTGTTGCTCTCGCGGTTGGAATGCGAGTCGAGCGTTACAACTACATCCCTGTTCCCTTTTTCTTCACCGACGTTCCAATATTCGTGGAACCGGGACGGAAAGGGTTCCTTCGGCTTGGGGTAATCTTCGGTATCGTATCGCTTACGAACCTGCCGGCCTATCTCGGAAATTCGCCACTGGTTCACAAAGGAACAGCAGCACTCGGGCTACCGCCTCTCGTGGTTCAGGTCGGCTCCCTGTTTGTCACGATCATTCTCGCCATTGCCGTCTCGAAACGTGCGCGTAGAATAGCTGTCCGACGATACCAGAACTACCAATTCTATTGATTTTGGACAATGTCGAATCAGACGAACAAAGCAAAGATGGAAAACGCACAGACGACCGATACCGGATCGAACGACCGCCAAGCGATTATCACGAACGAACTGACAAAAGAATACGGCGAAACGACGGCAGTCGATGGCCTGAACCTCGCAGTCGAACGCGATACTGTGTACGGCTTTCTTGGGCCGAACGGTGCGGGGAAAACGACCACGATTCGTATGCTGACAGCGTTACTGCCACCAACCAGTGGATCCGGTAACGTTGGCGGCGCGTCGATCACCGACCGCGAGGCGGTCATTGAACACATCGGATACTTACCGGAATCGCCTCCGATACACGAGGAGTTTACAGCCCGAGAGCAACTGGAATACCACGGTGGGTTACGCGGTATGGAACCGGCCGAGATAGAGACGCGAATCGGATCACTTTTGGAGCGTTTCGATCTAACTGACCCCGCTGACAATCGAATTGCGACATACTCGAAGGGAATGCGACGGAAGACTGGGTTGATTCAGGCGATCATGCACGAACCGACAGTAGCGTTCCTCGACGAACCTACCAGTGGACTCGATCCGCGTGCCGCCCGTACGGTTAGAGAGACAATTACTGACCTAGCGGCCGGGGGTACCACTGTTTTCCTCTCAACGCACTTGCTTCCTGTTATCGAGGACATCGCTACGGAAGTCGGGATTCTCTACGAGGGAAAGTTGGTCGCCGAAGGCTCGCCCGATGAACTCATCGCTCGTATGGAGACCGGCGAGGAACGGACGCTTGAAGATGTCTTCCTCGAAGTCACAACCGACGAAGCAGACACTATCGACTCGTGAGATCTCGCTCCCGATCGCCAACTCCCTCGAACATAGGAGAGGTACCCTCCGAGCCAGCGATTAAAATACCGGCACCGAGTGACAGCGTAACTTGAACACTACCATACTCGAAACTAGTGGTAGTGATAATAAAGAATTTTAAAACTATTCAGCATGACATAGCTGTCTACCGCCTAGGTACCATGGTTTCGGGAGAGTATTCTATCTCGCTCTACTGTATTCTTCGACCCGGGAAGCACGACTGCATCGACACGGTCGAGGTTGGCTTCGAGTGGAAGGTAGGCAACGCGGACAGCCGGTTCGTTCGCGAGCGGTTCGAGGTCAGTAAAATTCGATATCCGTGGTAATCGCGGAACACCAATCGTCACAAAACGACGTTCGGAGACGGTATCGTCATCGCCGCGAATGGCCTCGACGGCGAAATCCGTCGCCGACTCACACAATGCTGGTTCTCAGCGAGTGTATCAACCAGCTGACGAACTTGAGGACAGGTCGGTTAATTCCGAATAGAACCCTCGTAGTAGATGGTGCACAGACCTCGAAAAGAAGTTATCAAATAATATGTGAAATTCGACTATCACCATTCGGCTAAACTGCCGTCATCGTGGTGCCAGACGGGATTGTGCCACATAACGTCGTGTTCGGCGCGTTCCCGCACCCTTTCCTCGTCGATGGCGATTCCAAGGCCCGGTGCGTCCGGCGCAGTGATGTATCCGTTCGAGAATCCAAACGTGGTCGGGTCTTCTACGAAATCCAACCCATCGCTCTTTTCCACGTCGTGAAGGTTCAAACTCTGTTCCTGCACTACGACGTTCGCCGAACAGAACCCGACCTGAACGGCCGCAGCGAGGGCGATTGGGCCGACGGGACAGTGGGGGACGAGCGCCACGTCGTGCGTTTCGGCCATCGTAGCGACCTTCCGCATTTCGGTAATCCCGCCAACGTGTGTGACGTCGGGGTGGAAGACGCCAGCGACACCGTCGATGAGGGCCGATTCGAACTCCCAGCGCGAGTACAGCCGTTCTCCCGTCGATACCGGCACCGACGTGTGCATAGCGATTTCCCGAAGTCGGTCGTTCTGCTCCGGAGGAACCGGCTGTTCGAAGTACATCGGGCCGTACTCGTCCAACGCGCTGACGATACGCTTTGCCATCGGAAATGCCACTCGTCCGTGAAAATCGACGCCGATGTCCACTGCCTCGCCGACCGCGTTTCGCACCGACGCGAAACGGGCTTCGACGGCATCGACAGCTGCAGGCGACGCTAACATGCGAAACTCGTCGGTCGCGTTGAGCTTCAGCGCCGAGTAGCCAGCATCGACCATCTCGCGGGCTGTGACGGCGATGTCTTCAGGTGTTTCCCCGCCAATCCACTGGTGAATCCGCAACTTCTCCCGGACTGGTCCGCCGAGAAGCGCGTGGACGGGTGCCCCGTAATGCTTGCCCTTGATATCCCACAACGCCATGTCGATTCCCGCGATGGCACTCATTAGAATCGGCCCACCCCGAAAGAACCCGCCGCGATACATCGTTTCCCAGTGCTTCTCGATGGGTAGCGGATCTTCCCCGACGAGGTACGTTTCGAGCAACTCCTCGACCGCACCGCGAACCGCCCTGATACGCCCCTGAACAATCGGTTCCCCCCAGCCGACTGTCCCGTCCGAGGTTTCTACCCGCAGGAGAAGCCATCGGGGCGGTACTTCGAATAGTTCGTAATCGACAATGTGCATACGCGACACTCTCAGCGGAGCTACTTGACCATTGCGTGCATAGGCGAGTTGAGAGAATCAAACGGTTTCGGAAGCGGAGGCGGCACCCCTCACTCGCTCGTTCCGTAGCCTTCCAGCTTGTCCTGTACCCGACGAATCTCCTCGTCGGACAGGACATCCGGCGTTCCGACCGTGGAGGCGAGATGATGGATGCGTGCACAGTACTCGACCATTTGTGCCACGTCGAACGCGCTCGCGAGCGAGTCGGAGGCGGTGAGAACGCCGTGGTTCTTCAACAGGGTCGCCTTGAACTCGTCCCCGAGCGCCTCGGTCGCCGCCGCACCCAGTTCGGGTGTGGCATGGGTTTTGTACTCAGCGACGGGGATCTCCGTCCCCGCGAATGCGACGAGGTAGTGCGACGCCGGAATCGGCTCGCCGAGCGCCGCGAAGGCCGTCGCGTACGGTGAGTGCGTGTGAACGACGCCGCCGACGTCGTCACGCTCTTCGTACACCGAGAGGTGCATCGGTAGCTCCGTTGACGGCTCGCGATCGCCGGCGATGACGTTGCCATCGAAGTCCACCACCGGAACGTCCCAGACGTCGATATCGCTGTAGGGGACGCCCGAGGGACTGATGGCGATGCACTCGTCGTCGAGCCTGACGCTCAGGTTTCCACCGGTTCCTTCGGTCAACCCGCGGTCGATGAGTTCGATACCGTAGTCGCGGATGGCCTTGCGTTCGTCGTGGTAGAGGTCTTTTTCTTCGGACATAAAATTACTCCGTGGCGACTCCTGCATCGGCCATTCTATTCGCTAGTTCGGCTTCGGCTTCCGCGGTAAGGGTTCGATGGTGAACGGCGTCACCCGTCTCCGTGTCGAAGAGGTGTATCGTCCGCTCGGGGATTTCCACGGACAGTTCGTCGCCTTCCTTCACCGGCCGTTGGCCGTCTATTTCGACGACGAACGTCTCGTCGTGCGACTGTTCGACCGGTTTGAGATAGAGGTATCGGATGCTCCCCATCGGTTCCACGACATCGACGACGCAGGAAAACTGATTGCCGTGTCCCGGTTCCGCCGCGACCTCGACGTCCTCAGGCCGAACACCGATGGTCACGCGGTCGTATTGGCTCGCGGCATCCGCGAGTTCGTCGGACAGTTCGTAGTCGAACCCGTCCGAACGGAGCGTAGAACCATCTCGTTCGGCTTCGAAGAAGTTCATCGAGGGCGACCCGATGAACCCCGCGACGAAGCGGTTTGCCGGTTTGTAGAAGCATTCGAGCGGCGTTCCGACCTGCTGGAGTTCGCCACCGTCGAGGACGACGAGACGGTCGCCCATCGTCATCGCCTCCGTCTGGTCGTGGGTGACGTATAGGGTCGTCACGTCGAGTTCGGACTGCAGACGGTTGATTTCGGTTCGCATGGTGGTTCGTAGCTTCGCGTCGAGGTTGGATAACGGTTCGTCCATGAGAAACGCGTTGGGGTCGCGGACGATGGCCCGCCCGAGCGCGACTCGCTGGCGCTGCCCGCCGGACATCTGGGACGGACTGTTGTCCAGTAGCCGTTCGATACCCATCGTCTCCGCGACGCGCTCGACGCGTTCTTCGATTTCGTCGTCCGAGAGGTTCGTCGACATCTTGAGTCCGAAGCTCATGTTCTCCCGGACGGTCATGTTCGGGTAGAGCGCGTAGTTCTGAAACACCATCGCGATATCCCGTTCGCGCGGGGATTTCCCGTTCACGAGTTCGTCTTGAATCCAGATGTCTCCCTCGGATTGCTGTTCGAGTCCCGAAACCATCCGAAGCAAGGTCGATTTCCCGCTTCCGGACGGCCCGACGAGAACGACGAACTCGCCGTCCCCGATGTCGATGTCAACGTCGTCCACGGCGACTATTTCGCCCTGTCCGCTCCCGAACCGTTTGACGACGCTGTCGATAGTGATTCCCGCCATGGCAGTAGTATCGTCGTTCTTCACAAATAAACCTTCACGTCGATTTCGGAAAATAAAGCGCTCGACGAAACCGGTCGGTCACTCCTTCAGCACGGCACCGAAGCTCAACCCGGACGCGAGGTAGCGGTTGGCGACGACGACGAGCAACAGCACCGGAAGTATCATCGTCATCGACGCGGCCGCCAGCATCGACCACTCGATGTTTCTCGAACCGATGAAGCTGTACACCGCCAGCGAGAGCGTCGTCGCTCGGTTGTTCGTAAGGATGAGCGAGAACAACAGCTCTATCCACGCGAAGATGAAGCTGATGATGGCGACGGAAATGATACCGGGGAGCGCCGACGGCAACACGACCTTCCGGAACGCCTGCGAGCGCGTCGCGCCGTCAACCATCGCCGCTTCTTCGAGCGATTGGGGGATACCGTCGAAGAACGCCTTCATCACCCAGACGACCAGCGCCACGTTGATGGTCACGTACATGAACACCAATCCGACGATAGTGTCGTAGAGGTTGAACGCGCGGAATATCACGAAGAACGGGATGACGACCGCGATGGGCGGCAACATCCGCGACGACAGTATCCAGATGAGGACGTCGGGTTTCTTCGGCACGTCGTACCGCGAGAGGACGTACGCCCCCGGTATCCCGATAGCCAACACGATGATGACCGAGGCGGTGACGCTGACGACGCTGTTGGTGAACGCGGTGACGAACGAGGGATCGTTCGCCAGTTCGATGTAGTTGTACACCGTCGGCAGGAACACCCACTTCGGCGGCAGTTCGAGCGCCTTTCCCGGCGGCTTGAGCGACATGAACGCGAGCCATCCGAGCGGTGCGAGGCAGACGAACGTCCACGCGAGGAGTACGGCGTGACGGCCGACGGCTTTCGCGCGTTCCGAAAGCGCCATCACTCCAACACCCCCTCGAAGCCGACGACCCGAATCAGGACGTTACAGATGATGAGGACGACGACGAGGTACACGATGGCGAGGGCGCTCGCCGCGCCGATGTCGATGTACGTGAATCCGGTCTGGAAGATTTGGATGCTGATGAGCTTTGTCGCGTTCCCGGGACCGCCCCGCGTCAGGCCGTACACCGTCCCGAAGGTTCTGAACAGGTCGATGAGGCGGATGAGGAACGCCACGAAGATGACCGGCTTCATGTACGGAATGACGACGTGGACGTACGTTCGCCACGTCGGCGCGCCGTCGATGCGGGCCGCCTCTATCAACTCGTCCGGTACGGACGACAGTCCGGCGTAGAGGATGATGAACATGAACGGCGTCCAGTTCCACGTATCCATCAGGATGACCGTGAGTAGCGGAATGTCCGTGAGGAAGTTCGGCGCGGCGAACGGCGTGTACGTCGAAATCGTGTACGCGATGATTCCCAACTGCGGGTCGAGCATTATTCGCCCTATCATGGCTAAACTGACCGGAGCCACGGCCATCGGCAGGATGAACGCGATACGGTAGAACGTCCGCGCCCACCTGTTTTTCACGTTCGTCAACAGCGCGGCGAGGGCGAACCCGAGAACCAGTTCGAGGAACAGCGCGGACGTCACGAATACTGCCGTGACGCTGATAGACTTCCACACGACGGGGTCGGTGAAAACGACCCTGAAGTTGTGCAGTCCGGCGAACGTTCCGATTCGCTCCGGGTTGACGTAGTTGTAGTTGACGAGGCTGAGGTAGAGGTCGTAGATTCCGGGGAACACCGTGATGAGAAGGACGACGAGCACCATCGGCGTGGAGAGCCACACCGGGAGATAGTCGTTCCAGAGTGACCGGAATCGACCCTCGTCTTGCGTTCCTTGCTCCGTTCGTGTTTGGGTATCGAGGCTCATGGTTCCGTGAACCGTTCCGTCGGTTTTGGGTGGTTTCGTGTCATGGATCAATCCTGCTGGACGATCAGTTCGGCCTGTTGTGCGGATTTCGAGAGGGCCGATTCGACGGACTTACCGCCGGTGATGGCCTTCTGAAGCTGGATGGAGTACTTCTGCGCCCAGACGGGGTACATCGCGTCGTACGGTTCCGTCACCGCGCTACTCAGCGACTCCAGCGACACGCGGCTGAACGTCTTCCCGTACTTTTCCTTGTACGCCTTCTTCGACCAGATGGACTGACGCGTCGGGAACGAGGCGTTCCGCTGAATCGCCATCCACCGTTGGGTCGGCTTCGACGTCGCCCACAGCATGAACAGGAACGCCGCCTCGGGGTGTCGCGCGGCCTTCGACGTGGACAGTTGCCACGTGAACGCGCCCGGCGCGAACTTGCTTTGCTTCGTCGTCGGGGTCACCATCTTGGCGACGCCGATTTCGCCCCCGTCGGGGGAGGCGTCGGCGAAGCTTCCCCAGAAGAGGTTCGCATCGTTCATCACGTGCGCGGCGTTACCACCTTGCATGGCCGCGACCACTTCCGACCACGTCATGGTTCCGATGGACGGCGGGCCGTACTTCTGCAACGCATCGACGTAGTACCTACACGCTTGCTTCGCAACGTCGGTGTCGAGGCCGGATTCGGTTGGGTACTGCTTCCAGAGGCTCCCGCCGTACTCCCGAATCCACGCGTCCATCGTGTAGACGTTCATGCCGTACCCCTTCTGGCCGCGGTTGGCGAGCCCCGACATGCCGTCTTCTTCCTCCTGAATGACCTTCGCGTTGTGGAGGAACTCGTCGGTCGTCTTCGGCACCGACAGGCCGTGTTTCTCGTAGAGGTCTTTCCGGTAGAACATCGTGTGAACCTCGACGGTTATCGGCATGCCCGTCCAGTGCTTCGTCCGACCGGCCCCGTGGCACGCCTCGCGACAGACGCCGAGGAGGTCGTTCGGCTGATACCACTGCTCGTCGAAGAGGTCGTCACGCTCGAAGTACGGGTCGAGGAACTGGAGCCACCCAGCCTCGCGGAACTGGTTGACGACTTGATCCATGAAGAAAACGTCGAACTTCCCGGCTCCGGTGCTCACGTCGGTGAGGCGCTTCGTCCGGAACTGCTGTTCCGGGAGGATGTTCCACACCACGTTGATGCCCGTTAGTTCCTCGAATAGCGGGACGAGCGGGCGGATGCTGTCTATCCACGCGTGTTGGACGGCTCCGACGTTGATGGTCGTCCCCTCGTGTTGTTTCCACTCGATGTTCGCGTTGGTGTACTCGGAGAGATCGATCTTCGCGTCGCCGCTCGTCAGATCCACCGTTTTCGTGTTGCCGCTTCCCGACGCGGCGTCGCCGCCTCGCGTACAACCGCTGAGGCCGACTGCCGCGCTCGTTCCGGCGACCGCGAGGAAGTCGCGGCGCGTCCTATCCGTCGTCATCGTTGGTCGGCTCCGTTACCGTGGTTCGTTTGTTCGTATTCATTGATCCGTGTCTGCTGATGGTCACTGTCCCGCCTTGCGTTCGATCTCGTTCGTCGGCATCGATTACGTGCGCGTTTTACGATGTTGTTGACACCGATCGAACCGTCCAGCGGGATGTCGATGGCTTCAGTGCCGGTTTTCGTTGGCAGTTATCCACGCGAACAAACCCATTACTCATAATTAAGCATTGTCCTTAACACAACCCATCAAAAATGTTATTCCTTCTGAAATCAGCAAAACAGATATATAGCTCAACTCGGTCACGTCCGGCATGGACTGTGACTTGTCCGAGCGTACCGCTCTCGTCACCGGTGCGGGCCGCGGTATGGGTAGAGAAACGGCGAAACGCTTCGCAACAAACGGTGCCGACGTCGTCGTCAACGACGTAGACCCCCACGTCGCCGAAGAGACCGCCGCCGAAATTCGTGACCTCGGCGTCGAATCCGTCGGCATCGGTGCGGACGTGACGGACGAAGCGGAAGTTGAGGCGATGGTCGAGACGGCCACGGAGCGCCTCGAACCGATAGACATCCTCGTAAACAACGCGGGCGTCGGCGACGCCGGACCGTTCCTCGACGAGGAGTACGACGACACGTTCGAGTTGAACATCGACGTTCACCTCAACGGGTCGTTGAACTGCATCCGGGCCGTCATCGACGGAATGGTCGAACGTGAATACGGGAAGATAATCAACGTCACGTCGATTCACACGAAGAACGGCGTCGGGATGTCGCCCGCCTACGACGTCGGGAAGTTCAGCCTGCTCGGGTTGACGAAGAGCCTCGCGCTCGAACTCGGTCGGGAAGGAGTCCGCGTCAACGCCGTCGCGCCGGGATGGGTGAACACCCGGATGACGGAAGAGTTCAGCGACGCCGTCCGGAAACAGATACTCGACAACAACCCGCTCGGGCGGTTCGCCGACCCCGAGGACGTCGCGAAAGCGACGACGTTCCTCGCGTCGCCCGCCAGCGACTACATCAACGGCCACGAACTGCGCGTCGACGGCGGACAGGTACCCATCGACAGTTGGCGGTTGGACAGTCGCTGAACGTTACCTATCCCTGTTCGGGTAGACCATCTTTTTCAAGCCGTCTCTGTCCTCCATCTGGGAGAACGCGTCCGAAAGCCCGTCGAGGTCGAACTCGTCGGTAATGAGCGAATCGACGTCGATTCGTCCGTTTCGGAGGAACGTGACCGCACGGATGAAGTCGTTCGGGGTGAGCGAGAACGTCCCGACGAGTTCGAGTTCGTCGTAGTAAACGTCGAACGGGTCGATTTCAACGGTCGTCCCCTGCGGCGGGACGCCGAAGATGAGCGTCGTCCCGCCTGCAGACGGCAACGACAGGGCAGTTTCGATGGTTTCCGGGAGACCGACGGCTTCGACCGCGACGTCCACCCGGTCGCCGAGGTCGTCGAGTTCGGACGCCAACTCGTCTTTCGTCGGGTCAACGACGGCATCGGCACCGGTTTCGAGTGCCAGTTCGCGCCGTTCGTCAACGGGTTCCGAAACGAGGACGGTTCCCGCACCGCTCGCGCGGAACGTCTGGGAAAGGAGCAGACCGATTGGTCCCGCGCCGATGATGACGACCGTGTCGCCGGATTCGAGGGACACTTGGTCAACGGCGTGGATGCAGCAGGCGAGGGGTTCGGCGAACGCTGCCGTCCGATACGGTACGTCCCCGATGGGTTCGACGTACTCGGCGGGCGCACGGACGTATTCGGCGAACGCGCCGTCGATGATGGTGTCGGCTGCGCCGCCGATGGAAGTGAAGTTCTCACAGAGGTTCTCGTTCCCGTTCACGCACGCTCGACACCGATTGCAGGGAATGGAGGGGTTGATGGCGACCCTGTCACCGACGTCGACGCCCGACACCTCATCGCCGACGGCGACTACTTCCCCGGCGCTCTCGTGACCCGGAATCGTCGGGAAATCAACGGGAAACGTTCCGTGATACATGTGATAATCGGTCATGCAGACGCCACAGGCGTTCACTTGGACGAGTACGCCGTCTTCCCCCGGGCTCGGTTTCTCTCTGTCTTCGATAGCGACAGAACCCGTATCTGTCAGTACTGCTGCTTTCATTAGCGGATATGATCGTCATCTCGGTACTGGCGGTTAAATCTTCTCCCCCGATACAATCTCGTCTCGCTGTTTCGGAGTTTGGTCGTGTGTATTCCCTGATTGTCTCCATCAAAGGTTGCGAAATATTTACGATGGATGCACGAACAGTATTTGGAACAGATGGGTGTACTAGACCGATTTGCGCTCGACGGAGAGACCGCCATCGTGACGGGAGCGGCCCGCGGCCTCGGAAAGGAGATGGCTAGCGCACTCGCGGAGGCGGGTGCCGACGTGGCGATAGTCGATGTCGATATCGAAACGGCCGAAGAGACGGCTGCGGAACTGGAAGAAATCGGTGTCGATACCACCGCCGTCGAAGTAGATGTGACGGATGAAGCGGAAGTCGAAGCCATGGTGGAGACGGTTACGAACCGTCTCGGACCGATAGACGTACTGATTAACAACGCGGGCATCGCCGCCAACGCACCGGCCGAGGAGATGGAGTACGAGACGTGGCAGCGGACGCTCGACGTGAACCTCTCGGGCGTGTTCCTCTGTGCGAAACACGTCGGTCGGCGAATGCTCGACCGGGGCGAGGGACGTATCGTCAACATCGCCTCGATGTCGGCGTACAACGTCAACGTTCCACAGCCACAGGTCGGATACAACGCGTCGAAGGCGGGCGTGCTGATGGTGACGAAGTCGATGGCAGTCGAGTGGGCGGCCCGCGGCGTTCGCGTCAACGCCATCGCGCCGGGGTACATGCGAACCGATCTCGTCGAAGAGGTACTCGAAGCTGACCCCGAGATGGAGCGAACGTGGGTAGAAAACACGCCCATGGAACGACTCGGACGGCCGGAAGACCTCCGCGGAATCGTCGTCTACCTCGCAAGTGAGGCGTCCGCGTACACGACGGGAGAAATCGTCCGCGTCGATGGCGGCTACACCTCGCGCTGAGGCGGGAAGAACCTCGGGTCGCTCACCGTGACACGAGTTCGCGCATCGTTTCCTTCGCGTCGCCCCACCCGTCGGCTGTCGGTTCGTACGTACGAATCTCGGTCGTCGCTTCGACGAGTTCGCGGCCCGTTTCGAGGTCGGGAAGCGACCCGGTGGCGACCGCTTGCGTCAGCAGGTTTCCGGTCGCCGTGGCTTCCGTCGGTCCGGCGCGAACCGTCTTTCCGGTCGCGTCCGCGAGGGTTCTGCAGAACAGTTCGTTTCGAACGCCGCCGCCGCCGACGTGGAGCGTGGACGGGTCGCGACCGGTCACGGACGCGATTTCATCGAGCGCGACGGCCGTCTTCACCGCGAGGCTATCGAGGAGACAGCGGACGGTTTCGCCCTTCGTTTCGGGAACCGACTGCTCCGTCTTCCGGCAGTAGTCGGCTATCTTCTCCGGCATCTCGCCGTCGATGCTAAACGTCTCCGCGTCCGGGTCGATGAGGGCTGACTTTGCGGAAACGGTGCGCGCCGCGGCCAGCAACTCTTCGTACGACGTCGTCTCACCGCGTTGCTTCCACGCCCATCGGCACTCTTCGAGCAAGAAGAACCCGTTCACGTTCTTCAGCAGACGGACGGTATCGTCGAAGCCCAGTTCGTTCGAGAGTCCGGCCTCGTAGGCCGCCTCGGAACGGTTCGGTTGCGACGCGACGAGTCCGAGGATGAACCAGCTTCCGGTGCTGAGGAACGCCGAATCGTCCGAGAGCGGCATTCCGGCGACGGCGGCAGCCGTGTCGTGACTCGCCGGGAGAACCAGTTCCGGTTCCGAGGGGAGATACTCCGCTGAAATAGTCCCGGCCGTGCTTCCCGGTTCCCGGAGTGGCGGCAGCGGTTCGGTCGGGAGCGACAGTTCGTCGAGGAGAGCGGTGTTCCACGCCCGACGCTCAGGGTCTAGCATCTGCGTGGTCGAGGCGACGGTGACTTCGGTGACGGCTTCTCCACCGAGGAGATACGTCAACAACTGCGGCATCATCAGCAGACGATCCGCGTCTTCGAGACGTTCCGGTTCGTTCTCGGCGAGAGCGTGGTATTGCCAAAGCGTGTTCGGGGTGTTCCAATGGTTGAGTCCGGTGGCGTCGAACACGAACCGCTTTCCGACGGCATCGATGATGGCATCCCGCGTTTCGCTCACCGACGGATCGCGGTAGGCGTATGGATTTCCGACTGGTTCGCCATCACGGAGCAGTCCGAAATCGAGTCCCCACGTATCGATACCGACCGTATCGATTCCGTCGAGCGTCTCGGAGGCCATTGAAAGGCCTGTCTCGATAGCTGCGAGCAGTGTAGATAACTCCCAGACGTACCGGCCGTTCACCTCTTTCGGTCGATTGTCGAAACGGTGAATCTCGTTTATATCCAGCCGGTTCGATTCGATGACCCCGGAGAACACCGTGCCTCCATTGGCGCCGATATCCACTGCTACGTGTTTCATGCCAACCTTCTGTATAACTGTCCTCTATTGGTTTTAGTGTTCCCCAAAATTGATTGAACAGACGCAAATTCAAATGCTGTGTGAAAGTATAAGAAACCCCACATTTTTGTTTAGCAAAGTAAAACGAATCCACTACGGCCTGTATCCTCGGAATTTGTACGACTACGTTCGACGGCTTACTGTTCGATGTCCTCCGCTGGAAAATGACCATCATTCGGTATGTATATATTATTTCAGTTTTGCATTAGTGAACAGATATAAATAGTATTTTGAATACGTACTCCCCATGAACGAACTGAACCGGTATCCGGTGAAGGCGGTGAAGACATCGTTTACGCTTATAGAGATACTCGCGTCCGACGGTCCACTCGGCGTGACTGAGCTGGCCGCCAGAGTCGATACGACGAAAGGAACCGTCCACAACCATCTGACGACGCTTCGCAGTTTAGGGTACGTCGAAAAAATCGACGGTCGGTACGACCTCACGTTACGCTCCCTCGCGACGGGCGAGCGGACACGGGAGCGGTCGAAGCTGTTCCGCGTTGCGAAGCCGTACCTGGACAATCTCGCGAAAACGACCGGCGAATGGGTCGGCCTCTTCGTTGCGGAGGAGGGTCGCGGCACTCGCGTCTATCACGCAACAGGTGGCGATACGTGGACTCCGCCGTCCGTCGATGGAGAACAACTGCCGTTACACGCTACTGCCGCCGGAAAGGCGATTCTCGCCTCGATGACCGACGAGTGCGTCGAGGAGTGCGTCCGTCGCCACGGATTGGATGCGCGAACGGCCCAGACGATTACCGACCGGGAACGGCTCGACGCACAGTTACAAAGCGTCCGAGGCGACGGCGTCGCCTACTGTCGGGAGGAGCGAATCGAAGGAGTCAACGGCGTTGCCGCTCCCGTCCGCGATACCCATGTTGAACGCACGGGTGCTATCTCCGTGGTTGGACGGGCGGCCGTACTCAACGGTCGGCGGTTCGAGGAAGACATCACCGGACAGGTGTTGAGTACCGCGAAACAGGTGGAGTTGGAACTTCGGGCCGAGTAATCCCGTTTCGCTATCCTAAATAGACGACGAATTCGGTATTTCGTTCAATTTCTCGACACGGCCGTGGGTCTCACGCCCGGTAGTTCGACCTACGCATTGCCGCCGAATTTGTGGGGTACAACCGCTTTCCCTCGATACCTTCGTCACATCATTACAGAACTAAATTTGTAATGCCGGTGCCGCTCGAATGGAACTCCCTCGCCGTAAAGTGAACGGTGCAGGACATAGAAAGAGTGCCTGCGTCAGGTTCGAATACTGTCGTTGACCACAATTTCGTCGTGGCTCCAGACCGTTTCACAACTTTCCGGTTCACAGAAGCAGGTCGGGACAGATACAAGAGAGAACGACTCGAACAAAGTGACTGGCCAATTTCCGAAACTGTGTAACTTCCAGTTTCCGGATTGTATATCGTGACATGTGATTTATGGAGTGGGAAGTCTACGCCATCCTTGGTTCGAGGTTGAACACACCCTATTGAGCATACGGAAGAATCGACGGGGTAGCACCCTCGACGAAAGTTCATCCGAAAACGAGTAGCGCACAGTTTAGGTACCTCCTCGACTGACGTTCGCTGTCGAGCGATTGGTGTGGCCTGAGAAGATTGTAATAGTGTAAAAATAGTGCAATTCACCAACGAGCGTCTCGCCAACTATCCACCGACGAATTATGGGAGTAATCAACACGCATTTTGAGAGCATGAACCCAATTTCGAGGAGGTTTCGGTTCGAATAGTTGCTCTATCTACTCGACACAAATCGAGAGACTGAAGTCCGATATCGGAATTGGGCAACGTTAATCGATACTCGGAAGAGCGTGTTGATCGTCGAGACCGAATAGAAACACCGCCGCTGATTCGGTGCCATGACGACCAGCCGACGCGACGTCGAAAGTCAGCTTCGTTTCGGTTTTTATTGTAGTATCTACACAATACTACTTGCCGTTAATCTCGGTAGTCGTCTCGTCAACGATCTTCGTCACTCGCTCGGCGTCGTTCCAGCGGTGGCGACCGACGACTCCCCGACGTATCCGAATACGCGATGTTGGGAGTCCTCTTCGTAACTCAGTTGAACAGAATTACACCAGATAACGCTCAGCGAACACCGTGACGATGAGGAACACAACAAAGTCGATTCCAATCCACCCCCAACCCGTCACCGAGAGGGAGCGCACGTCGAACAGGGCGTTCAATGGCGTGTAGAGTACGAGCAGTTGAAACCCGAACGATACAGCGACGGCCGCGACTAGCCACCAATTCGAGAGCAACCGTTGGTCGAACCGCGACCGGATAACCTGAATGACGGCCATCTCCACGGTGACGATGAACGTGAACAGGAGGGTCTGAGCCGTGATGATGTCCTCGGTAGCTTGCAGTCCGTAGAAGAAGAGAGACAGTCCGGTGACCGTCATCGTGACCCCAATCGTGAGGATGGAAGCGGCCATCGGGCGGTCGATAACCCCTTCGTCGTTGCCTCGTGGCGGGCGTTCGAGGATGTTCGGTTCCTTCGGGTCGGTTCCGTTCTATGGATTTACCGGCGCTCATCGGTCAGTGGTGGTCGTGAATACGGATCGGCTGTCGGGCGTCCCGAGGAGAAACGACATGCGCTATTTCACAACCCTGGATGGAAAGGTTATTTGGTGCAGTGAGATGTAGCGTCGTTGAATATTCAAATCACATCGGCGTCGAGTGGACGTGAAGAAGAGCGGCAGTTGTGATATCACTCCTGTCGAACTGTCGTGGAAACGGCGGGACAGCAAATCGGGAGCGACTACTCGTAGTAGGCTTTTCGTTCGACGACCTCCGCGAAGGCGACGCTGGGTGTGACGTTCGTGATTTCGACGGTGACCCGGTCACGTTTCTCCGTGTCGGGCACGATAATCACGTAGCCACGGTCAACGCGGGCGATGCCATCACCTTTCTCGCCAACGCCTTCGATTTCGACAGTTCGGCGGTCGCCTTCCTCAACTGGGGCTGCCGAGTGGCCCGACTGACGCTGTGGATCCTGCTCCTGGTGAGTCGTCGGTGATGTCGTCGAGGACGCAGTCTCGTGTGCCGTGTTATCCGGAGGTGACGGTTGTTTCAGTATCGCTACGCGGTATGCGCCATCTGGTTGGATGTCGCCATCCACAATCTCTTGCTTCGGTACAGTAAGTGTGTATGACCCATCCTCTGCTTCGATTGTACTGCTGAAGAGACAGCGTAGTTCGTCAGGGATTTCCATCTATTCCACTCTATTAGCACGAGAATACAAGAATCTGTGTTTGTCGTCGTTGATAGTAATACGGATGCGAGCCGCGACCCGACTGGTCGAAGACGTCGCACTCGTAGTTCTCTATCGCATCGAGTGCGATCGGACTACTTGTGCAGATTGAGATCCATGTTTCCTTTGAACGAGTTGTAACCGACACACCTTCTCCTTCCGGTCTAGCCAAAGACATATACTGGATAGCGTTGCACTAGTGCTAATGGTTAGCAAACCCGTCTATCTTGGAGCGCTACTCACCGCCGCGAGCAGTGCGCTCGCGGGGAGTGTCGGTGGGAGTAGTGCGATTGCTCCGTGGGGAATTCTCGGGGGACTCATCGCGGGATGGACCGCAGAGACAGTCTCGGATGGGCTGTTCGACGGGGCACTCGCCGGGGTCTTCGGTGCCATCGCAACCGTGGTGCTGATGGGGATATTAAGTGCGGCAGGCACCATTCTCACTGCTTCTCACGTCGGTCTCGCTGTCTTCGTTGGCGCGTACACGTCCGCAACCATCGCCGTGATGATAATTCCCACGTTTGTGGTCGAAGGAATCATCGTTGGTTCACTCTCCCGGTACGCAAGAACCACGCTCGAATGACGAGCACACAGATATGTGTCCCGTGGAATAGGTACGTGTGCAACTATGCCCTGGCGAGACGATATCGGCTCAGTGCGTTCGGCCACGCCAAAACAGTCGCAATGATGGGCGACGACTACGCTACTCTCGTGGCTCTCTGCCCATCGTGTGGAACTCGTCGTTCGGTCGCCAGTCGGCGAACAGTGCCATTCGATTCGAGAAGTTGAAGAACGCCGTCACAGTTCCGATATCCCAAACTTCCTCGTCGGTGTAGCCGACATCGCGCAGTCGTTGCAGGTCAGCCTCGGTCAGATCCGTCGGGCGTTCGGTGAGTTTCACTGCCACGTCGAGCATCGCCATTCGCTTCTCGCTCACGTCCGCCTGTCGATAGTTCGCCACCAGTTGGTCGGCGAGCAGGGGGTTCTTCGCGTAAATGCGGACGAGTGCCCCGTGAGCGACGTTGCAGTAGTAGCAGTGGTTGACCCCGGAGACGGCGACGATTATCATTTCTACCTCTTCGCGGTCGAGCGACGTATCGTCAACGAGTGCATCGTGGAACGCCACGAACGCGCGGAAGTGGGAGGGTTTGTACGCGAGCGCGGCGAAAACATTCGGTGTGAACCCCGCACGGTCGGTCTCCGCATCGATGCGGTCGCGGAGGTCGTCAGGAATTTCGTCGTAGTCCGGAACTGGAAATCGCCGCTGTGCCTCGTCATCGAGTGTTGCGTCGGGCATGGTACCGAATTCGGTGTGGTGTCACTTAACGATGTAACGCGAGTGGCGAGCGCGATGTACGACGGTAAAAATGTAGTGGGCCAGCACACGCACCGGTTCTGTTGGAATCGTTGGTCAGTAGCCCCGGCGGTCGTCGTCCTCCCCTCCTCCGCCGTCTTCGCGACCGACTCCGACGGAACTGGTCGAGCGCAGATAGCCGAGTTCCGGCGCGACCGCCCAACGTTTGTCGAAGAAACCGGCAGCACGACAGGCGTTCCACGACTGGAAGCGAATCGAATCGTCGAAGACGGCGTAGTCCGGCGTGGCCTTCTGCGTCGGTATCCAGTTGCGAACGCGCGTGAGTTGGACGCCCGCGAGCGACGTACCGGTTTCGACCTGCACGAGGTTGTCGTGGTGTTCGGGGTTCGGATAAATGAACTCGACACCGAGGTCTCCGGCGTAGTCGTGGCCGCCGATGCTGGCGTGGCCGTCGTGCACGTCGATAGGGAATCCGTCTTCGAGTCGCCGGTAGACCGCGTTCGAGGACGGGCGGCCGAACAGCACGAGGTTGTACTCGGCCATCACCGACCTATCGACGGCAGTATCCGGAATCACGGTGGCTGGTGCCCGCGCGCGTTCGACGAGGCGCTGGGAGCGAATGTTCGCGAGATTTCGATTGACGGCGGTTTCGGCGTCGCTCCCCCGTGTCCCGTAGACGAGTCGATAGGGGTCGTGGTGAATCTCCTTCAGCGGACCGTATTGGTTTGGCGTTTTCCGGAGACCACCCCGCCAGTGTTCCCGTCTCCAACGCCCACCGCGCGACGCTGACGGACCGTCCTCAAGGTTCACGACGATACGCTTCCGACCTCCGGGCAGTTTCACCGACTCTCCGTTCACCGTCGCAGTCGGTTTCCCGCGAACGCGGACGTTGGCCTCCCTGAACGCTCGCGGGTCGATGGAAAGGACGGCGACGTTCTCAGTGTCGATCCGGAGTCCGTCGCTCGATATCTCGGCGTCCACGCGCGTCGGGGCGTGAACCGTCTCTTGTTCGAGGACAGCGACCCAGTACTTTCGATGTTCGATTCGGAGATTCGTCGTGAACAGATGGACGTGAGCGGGATGGGGGTTCCGAGTGGTCGAGCGCAGGAACGTCCGGAGGTCGGGGTGGTTCACCGAGTCGTTGCCCTCGCCGATGCCCGCATCCCACCAATGGGGTTGTCCGGGCACTTCGAGATACGCCACGTCCACTTCGGTGGGGTCTGGCGTCGAGTACTGCTCGCCGACTTCACCTTTCACTGAGAGGCCGCGATTCGCCAGCGCCCGGAGGTAGGTTCGTGGGTGGAGCGACGGAACGGATGTGTCCTCGCCGCCGTGGAGTGCGAATATGGGGAGCGTGCCGTCCACGGCGTTTTCGGTCTTCGGGAGCGCGAGGTTCTTCTGGAGACTGCTCTCGGCGACGGCCTTGAGTCGCGGGAAAGTGTGGAGTTTGTCGTGGTCGAAGGGAACTGTGAGGTACGTCTCGTGGTCGGTCCACCCGGCGGAGGGTGCGAGTCCGGCGAACCGGTCGGGGTTCGTCAGGCCGACATGCCACGTGCCGTGGCCGCCCATCGAGTGGCCCGTGAGGTAGATGCCCGTCTCGTCGATGTCGAAGCGGTCTTTCATCACGGCCATCGCTTCTAAGTCGTCGAGTCGGCCGAGGTCTTCGTGGTCGTAGTTCACCGGGCCGCGAGCACTCGGTGCGACGACGTAGGCACCGTCGCGCTGGACGTTCGCCCCGGCTTGATTGATAGCAGGAACGTTCGCGCCGTGGAGGGAGACGACGAGTTCGAACGGCCCGCCCGCGTCGGGGTTTGTCGGTTCCTTGATTCCCATCGTCTGGACGCTCTCGTCGTGTTCGGAGACGAATGTCGTCTGCCAGCGATCCTCGCTGGTTCGCCGGATTCGAAGCGGAATCGCTCGCTCGTCTCGCTCCTCGCCGACCGAGACGATAGTCGTCGTCTCCGCCGAGGCGGCTTCGACTGTGAACTCGCCGCCGCCCGTCTTCTGTGCCCTGTCGCTTCTCGCCACGTCCGCCGTCTCGGTGCTGGTCATCGCCAGTCCGGGAACCGTCTCCTGCTCGACGGTGGCGACGCTTGCGTTCTGTTTCGGCACCCGTTCCTTCGTTACGACCCGCGTCTCGATTCGTCGGGTTTCGAACGGCGCGAGCGGTGGTTCTACGGTGACGGTCTGGGGTTCCAACAGATCGCTGTCGGGTGCGAACTGGAGCGTCGGCGACTGCTCCTCACCGGTCGTATTCGTCACACGAACAGCGGCAGGGCGGTCGGTGCTCTTCCCTTCGCGGAGGTCTGGCAGGATGACGTTTTGCGGGGTTCCGCGGAACGAAGCGAGTTCGTTCACCTCGACCGGAGCGCGCGGCGACCGGAACGAGACAGAAACGAACCCACTGCCGAAGGTGACGGTGTTCTTCAACAGGAGATAGTTCGTTCCGGACTCCAACACGACGCCTTGGGGTGGTTCCTCGTAGCGCGCTCCGTTGAGCCACGCGACCGATGCGTCGGTCTCCAACACGGCACGTCGCGTTTCGGGAACGTCGAAGGCGGCGACAGCGTAGCCAACCGAGTAGAGTACCCCGCCCGCGCCGAACCAGTCCTGAAAGTCGTCGAATGAACCCGGTTCGCCGGTCAACGGCGTCAGGTCGCCACCCGTCGGGTCGATGCGGTCTCCGAAATCGAGCGGAACCGAGGACTCGCCATCGGCGAGACCGACTTGTTCCCACGTTACCGTCGCGCCGCCCGCGAACGCTGACTGGAACCGCTGGCCGTCGTCGAGGGTTCGTTCGCCCGTGGCGTAAGCCGACTCGCCCCCGTTCGGAAACAGCCACCCCGTTTCGACGCCGCGTCGTTGGTACTGGAACGGACCGATCACGTCCCACTCGGTCGGCGTGAACGATTCCTCGATTGGTGGGACGTTCGCCGCGTTCGCGTTCGAAACGTCCTCCTCGGCGGTTGCAGGTTCGACCGCGGCCAGCGCGGCGGCCCCGGCGACAGATTGCGTGAACGCGCGCCGAGTTATTTCCGACTCCGTCGACTCTCCCTTCGAATGTCTGCTATTCTCTGTCACAATAGTTTGATTCCATTGAAAATATAAAAATATTATTAAACCCGAAATTAATTACACAGCATAATAATATTTATGTGTCTCTGTTGGGACGAGCGGACGACACATCCGTTATAAACGATGGGCTTTTGCCCCATAAAATTCAGATACTACGAACGACCGATACAGACGAGCCACGAAATATGTTGCATTCCATTCGCCAAATCGTCGCTACGCACCCAGTTACGGTTCTTCCACTACTGTTTACAGCATGGATTGTGTTCCGACTGGTGCGGCGAAATCGTACCAAAGTACTCGTCAGTACGGTGGGTTTCTCGGCGATTCTGGTCGTCCCTGTCTTCCTGTTCTCGTTTCTTGCCGAGTTCACAGGCGTTTCACTGTTCTCCGAGTTGTCGGCGTTCATCGTCCGAGTCGAGTCCCTACTGATTGATTTTCTGCTTCAGTTCGTGGATGCAGCGCTAGCGACCGAACTACAACTTTTCGTCTTGCTCGTGAGTGGTTCGTGGGACAGGCTTCGAGGATTGGCAACGCCAGTCGTATCGGTGGTAGAACTCGTCGGTCTCCATCTTGCGATGTTCGCAGTCGAATTCGTTGCTGGCGTCGTCCTGATTTATACGCTGTATCTCTCCTCACGAGGGTCGAAGCTAGACTCGTGGCTGAAAGGAGTCGGCGTGGTGTTGGGCATAACGGGACTGTTCGCGACATTCATCCAACTCGACACGTGGCAGGCCAACGAATCGCTGCTGGCGTCGGCGTTCACGGCGGCGATGTTGGGATTCGCACTTGGAATCAGTTCCGTACTACTGCTCGTCCGGCCGAATTTCGAAGGAGAGTCGGTATTTTCGGAGTTCCGTGAGGCGAACTCACGTCAGGGTGCGGGAGAGGAAGACGCTCGAAAGAGTTGGACGGCGAAAGCAATGTCCCGGGTGGACAGGCTGGTTTCGAGACGAAAAGAGTAGGTCGTGCCGAAGGTACTTGTGGCTGGAATGATTCGAATTACTACCATCTCTTGATATTTTAAGTGCCTGCGCCACTTTACGCTTCGCTACCGTTTCGGGTTTCGCAGACAGCAGGACTCTCAGGCAGCGCGATTTCTCAGCCATCACGGTTTCCGGTTCGTCGTTCCGTTTTGTTGTTCCGTCTCGTTTCGCGTGGAACCCAACCCAGCGGTAGGACGGTCTCCCGGTTGGATGGGGCAATCACCCGTCCCGCGCGGCGTCGTCACCACGAGCGGGTCGCGCCCGCTGGCCGAATACACCACGTTACTGCGTGCGACCCATCGCTCGTACCGCTGGGAACGTACCCGAGCCGGCGAGGACGGGAAGACCTGCGCGCCGACCGTCGTCCACGATCGCTGTGCGACGACCGGACAGTTCGGGAGGGACTCTTGTCCTCGTAACCATCCGTACAACGGGGTGTACCGCGCACTCGTTCGGTTCGGGTAGTATCTCGACGACATGATAGCGATGTGGCCGTCGCTGAGCCATCCATCGTCGATGTGATTCGACGCGAACGTTCCCGTGGCGAATTCCGAGGACGTTACCGTCGGCTGTGCGGACGTCGCGTGTAATCCGGCGAATGCGAGCGGCGCACTGACGAGCACGCAGAGGACGACGAGCGGAACGACCGCCCGGCGAGCGACCGACCGCGACGCAGAACCGCGTCGATAGCCGATTTCCACGGCAGTGATGGCGGCGAGCATGCCCAACGCGAAGTGTGCGAAAATCTGCCCGCGAACGGCGAGTGCCTCGTACTCGTGGGTGAGGTTTCCGGTCATGGCGAAGCCGACGAGAACGAGCGGCCCGACGAGTAGGCCGACGACGACGACCGACACGCCCGCGTCCTCCGACAGGTTCGGGAGCCCCCACGCCGCGACGAGACCGACGAGCGCCACCGGAATCATGAACGTTAGTTCCAAGATGGCCGTCGAGGCGGTTCCGGGAAATATCGGGTAGAAGTGGTTGGCGACCAACAACGCGACGACGCCACCGACGACGCCAGCAGGGATGGCCTGTTGGACGACCGGTCCGGCGGATGGCAACCACCATGCGAGAACGACGAGGAAGACCAACCACGCGAGGAGGAGTCCGGGCAGTGCAGTGACGTATCCCGTCGCGACGAGGCCCGCGTGCTCGTAATAGAACAGCATGTACCCCCAAAACAGGACGAGAATCGTCGAACCGAAGAGAACACGCCGCTTCGTCGGGTTTCTGAGGGTGCGGACGAAGATGGCGAGGAGCACGAGCGCGCCGACCATCGAACTGAGATTGTGCGTGAGCGGGAGGCTGACGACGAACGCGAGCGTGAGCGCCATCCAAGCAGGGCGTTCGGTTCGAAGCGCCCGATAGAACGCGAGCGCCGACAGGACGACGAGTGCGTGCCCGAGCATTTCGCTACTGACGGCGGCCGACCGACCGAGATACACCCCCTCGAATGCCAGTATCAACCCGGCGAGTAGGGACGCCAGACGAGCATGTGACGACTTCCATTCGAGACGTGCACAGACGTGTCGAACGAGTACGACCGCCGTGAGCGCCGGAATGGTTCCGATAATCGCCACGAGAAACTGTGCGATGGCGAGGGGCTCGACGCCGGTCGCTTGACTGACCGCGGTCAGATACGCCGTGAAGACGTACTCGTCGGGGTTGAGAAACGGTGACGCAGATGCGAGGTGCCCGGTAGTGCCCGCCATTCGGGCGAGCGCAGTGAAATGAAATCCATCGACGTTATAGGGGAGTGCCGTCCAGTGAAGCGGTAACAGTCGCATCGCAGCGCTCGCCATGAACACGGCCAGCGCGACGAGGACGTCCTCCCGGCGACTACTCATCTGATTCACCTCCTGAACTCCCTGTTCCTTTCGTTCGGGACGGTCGCTTCGAGAGGAGTACTCGGACGAGCGCATCGCATCGGAACGACCGCGTCAATAGAGGATGACGATGTTCCACGGCTTACCCTCGTTCTCCGTTGTGGGCGGCTCTCGATTCGTTTTCCGGCGTGACCCACAGGTGCGTTTCTTGTGTCGCGTCGTCCATCGTCGGCGTCGGTGGCACCTCCCCCTTGAACAAGAGGAAGACGATTCGGTGATGTTTACCGGCGACTGACGGCGGAACCGAATAGTTGGTTCGCCGTCGTTCGCCGTCGGCGAGCGTCACCCGAAACGTATCGAGCGTCGTTCGCTCCCGCACCGTCGTCGGGTCGTCGGGCGCAACCTGCTGGCGCTGGACGACGACGGTGTACCGAACGCGATTGCCTTCATGATTTTCGAGACCGACTACCAGTTCTCCCGGACTATCGCGTTCCGCGAGCGCTTGACCGTCTGCTGGAACCATCTCCGACCCGTTTTCGGTGAGCAGGGACATCGTCGTGTACGACTCGGTCTGGTCGAGACCGGCAAGCGCGAATCCGATGCTCCCGACTGATGCGAGAATGAGAACCACCAAGATGACGTTCAGACGAGCACCGAGGAGAGAACGTATCGACCGCGCCGGATTCGACGTTCGACCCTGCCTCCGGAACTCACCACGCCACGCCGATACCGAATCGAGATATCGTTCATCCGTGAGCGCCCGGCGGCGAATCACGGCGACCACCGAAGCGACGAGGGTGCAGGCGCTGGCCGAAATCGTCACCGGAATCGGGCGGATACCGATACCGGAAAAGTCCAGCACCAACGCGATGCCAGCCACGACGAGAACGCTCGTCCCGACGGCGAACACGAACCGTTCAAGTCCGTCGAACCGACCGGCTATCACTTCGTCGGAATGGGGTGATTGTCCCCCATCCCCCGTCGGAAAGAGGGCCGTGATGACGGCATATCCGGGGAGAAAGATGAGGAGCGGAAGAGTCACCAACAGGCGAAATGGCTGTTCGCTGATGACCGGGGCGAACGGGGCAACGGCCCCGAAAACGGCGAACACGTCAACGATAGCGAGAACAAAAAGTAGACGGAAGGCTCGACGGGAGTCCGACGTGTCGCTCATTCCGCTAGCCCGACGCCATCCACCGGCAAGTATCTTCCTGAAAATTTGACACCAATGTGCATGTCAAGAACCGTAATCGTTACCGATGCGACGTTCTGTTTCGAGAGATTACCAACGTACATTCGAACAATTTCGAAACGGTAAATTGTGTTCTCTCGACCAGAAACGGTCGTTTCGAGCGCGTGGCCGTCGAATCGGACGGGAGTATCAAATCCGTTCGCGATTGGTTCACTGAAGCCCAGAAGAAATCCCATTCAAGCGCTCTCCAGCGGCCACGAACTCGGAGATAGAACCATCTTTGACGCCGTGACGTCGGCGTGCCCCACGACGACCCACTACCGACCGAGCGTCGCCAACGCATCTACGGATTACTCGACGAAGTCCGGACGAAGATACTGCCGGTTTCCGACCGGTTCGGGCACGGTGACCCGAGTACGTCCGTTACGAACGATCTGGCGACCGAAATGGGGATTTGAGTAGATGCCGTCCGGGCTCGTTCTAAAAACGATATTACTTTGGGAGTCGCACACCAACGCGGTGCTAATGGCAGACACGGAAACAAAAATACGGACGGTAACATCGCTTCCAAAGGAAGTCACGAGCAGTGAAATGAGCGTCTTCAGTTTCTTCATCGGGAGCGTTCTTGCGATTCTTCTGGTTCCGCTGCTCCCGTTCATCGTCCTCATCTACCTCTTCGACAAACTGACGGGTAACTGATAACCTCCCGCGGAGTTCACTCTTTTCGAGCGTTCTGACTGCCGTTCGGTAGTTACGGAGTACGTCGTTCGAGACGGTGGATTCGGGCCGCTATCGGCGGGTGAGAGCGCATGAGTTTCCGAATCGGTGCCGGGCTATCGACGGTCGCCGACCCGGCTTCGAGCGACGGCGCGCCGACGGATTCGACGGTTTCGAGCGCCGAAATCAAGCCACGGCGGTAGCCAGCTGATTCGACGACCTCGTCGGCGAGATACTCGTTGTTCCGCGAGAGCGCCATCACGAGGGAGAGGACGCCGAGTTCTGTGCCGAAACTGAGCGCGTGTCTGGCGACCGAGAGCGTCGCGTTCCCGCCACCGAGCCACAACATCCCGAAGGCGAGCGACCCTGCGACGGTGAGCCACGAACCGACGCCCTGCAAGACGACCACCCAAAAGACGGCGAATCCGGCGACGACCGAGACGGCCTGCCCGAGCAGGTACATCTGTGGATGGTAGTGTTCGACGTGCGCGACTTCGTGGACGAGGATGGCTCGAAGTTCGTCCGCGTCGAGCGTCCGAATCAGTCCGTCGGTGACGACGAGCGTCAACCCGTCGGGCGTGTATCGTACGAACGACGCAGGGGTGTGAGTCCGTCCGATAGCGAGTTGCAGTCGCTCCGGAACCGAGCAGTCGGTCGCGGAGAGCACGGCTAGCAGGTCGGCGTGTTCGGAGTCAGCCACCGGTACCGTCTCGAACGGAACTTCCGTTCCCCAACTGGAGAGCGCGTACTCCAGACCGACGACAAGGAGCGTTCCGAAAACCGCCGCGGCGACGACCATGCCGGTTTCGACCAGCAGGAAAACGCTCAGAAACAGGGTTGCAGAAAGCAATGCACCCACCATCGACCGACGATGGCGGGGACGAACGCTCGGATTCCTCACGCCAGCACGCCGACGACGACCGCCGTGAGGATGAGGTTAGCGAACGAAAGGACGAGCATGCCCTTCCAGCCGATTTCGATGAGTTGGTCGATACGGACGCGGGGAATCGAGGTACGCATCCACTGGGTGAACAGGAAGACTGCCCAGATTTTGATGAGGAACCAGATGAATCCGGGAAGGAGAGGCCCGGACGGTCCTCCGAGGAAGATGGTTGCGATGATTGCACCGCCGAGGAAGATGTGCAGGAACTCGCCGAGGAAGATGAGGATGAAGTACACACCACCGTACTCGGTGACGTACCCGCCAATAATTTCGGTCGGTGCTTCGGGGATGTCGAAGGGGTTCCGACCGACTTCCGCGAGGTTCGCAATCATGAACAGGACGAAC